>NZ_DASWIL010000001.1:0-6532 GCF_036397675.1 Nitrososphaera sp.
GGAAGTGGACTGGGCGGGATTTGAACCCGCGACCTCTCGCTTGCGAAGCGAGCATTACTACCCCTGAACTACCAGCCCGGCAGAGTTGTCGTTGCTAGCGCCCGAATATAAAACATCAGGAACGATAAGATCATAAGCACATGGCATCCAGTGCTAGAGAGAAGGTCTGGATGGAAAACTCATGCGACGTCTTAATAACAAACGCCCAGGCAGTCATCCCAAATGTGGGCGTGGTAGAGACAAACATCCTGGTAGAAGACGGTAAGATAAAAGCGCTGCAAAAATCGGCCGACAGCGTCCAGGCCTCAAGGAGGATAAACGCTAATGGCAAGTACGTGATGCCGGGCGCAATAGACCCGCACGAGCACTATGGCGTCTACACGCCCATTGAAGAAGCCGCGAGGACAGAGTCGCGCTCTGCTGCGGTCGGCGGCGTCACAACCATGATGCGAATGCTGCGCCTTTATGATAATAGCTACCGCGCAATCGAAAAGCAGCTGCAGGCAAGCAGGGGCAACCACTTTGTAGACTATGCCATACACGCTTCGATACTTAAGCAGGAGCAGGTCGAGGATATCTCATACTTGAAGGGCGTGGGCGTAAACTCGTTCAAGATATACATGAACCTTGGCGCTGACCTGAACCGAATCTACATGGACCTTGACCCAGGCGAACACAAAGTCAAGGAAGGCGAGGTCGACATGGATGACCTGCTGCTTTCGTCCATAGTCGAGGAAGGCGCAAAGGCGCACTCGATTATACTGGCGCACGCGGAAGACCCGGTTGTGTGTGCAGAACACGTCAAGCGTGGCAAAGAAAAGGGCATGACAGGGTTGAAGGCATGGTCTGACTGCCGACCGGCGTCGTCCGAGGTGCAAAGCATTGCAAAAGTTTCAAAGCTTGGCCGCAAGTTCGGCGCCAGCCTCTACTTTGTCCACATTGGCTCAAATGCAGCGATAGACGCAATACTGCAGGAGCGGCAGAAGGGCAAGGCCAACTATTACATCGAGACCTGCCCGCACTACCTCACCCACACCTTTGACTTTGACAGCATAAGAGGCAAGGTGGTCCCGCCCATCCGCTCGAAAAGCGACGTGCAGAGCATGTGGTCGGCTCTCAGGAACGGTGTCATAGACACGGTTGGAACCGATCATGTCGCAAACAGGCTTCAGATGAAGATGGGCGATGGCGACTTGTGGTCGGCGCTTGCGGGGTTCCCGGGCATTGCCACCATGCTACCCGTACTTCTCGATCAAGGTGTCAACAAGGACAGGATAGGGATAGAGCGCGTCGCCGAATTGACGAGCTACAACGCGGCACGCATATTTGGTATGTACCCAAGAAAAGGCACGATGCAGGAGGGGTCAGACGCAGACCTTGTCATTGTCGACATGGACCTCGAGCAAAAGGTGACTCCGGAACTCCTGCAGTCCTACTCTGATTATACAATATACGACGGGTGGAAAATGAAGGGCTGGCCAGTCCTTACAATGGTGCGCGGCAGGGAGGTGATGGAGAATGGGCAGGTCGATGCTAAAGCCATCGGGCATGGACAGTTTGTGGGGCGGCCCTAGCCTACTTGGGCGGCTTGGTCTTGTCCTCCACGTTGAATATTTTGTACCTTGATAGCATCTTATAAGCAATGAACACAATGAGAGCGATGATAATGAAGTCGATGGTGTTTGAGATCAGGTCTCCATAAGCAAACGTCGATGTCGCGCCAGTTGCGCTGTTTGTCACGTTGTAGTGCAGTGCCTTTAGGTCACCGGAAGGCAGCGCCAGACCTACTATGGGATTGATGATGTCGTTGACAAATGCGGTGACAAGCTTGGATGATGCAGCGCCAATTACAAATGCTATCGCAAGGCCGATGACTCCAAACGTCTTTAGAAAACCTATGAACTCGTCCATCATCGACTGCTTTTTCTCAGGCTGTGTGGACATCAATTTTCAGACAGAGGCATGAATGATAAATATACCGATTCGCAAAAGTTCACTGACAGCAATGCTCACGTTTTACTATCAATAGTGTTTTCCTTGTTAGCGCACTTGTACGAAGTGGTATAGTTGGTGGAAGCTTGCTTATGTACCGCTAGGCTTTATTGTCTCAAATGTCCCGTCGGTTTTGGCCTTATAGATAACATCTGCGCGCCTCGTAAATAGTCCGACTTCCATTACGCCGGCGATGCATTTCAGCTCCACTTCCATAACACGCACGTCGGGTATAGACGCAAACGTTGTGTCAAGTATCACGTTGCCATTTTCCGTTATGAACGGGTATCCCTTGTCAAGCGTACGAAGTGCAGGCTTGCCGCCCATGCTAGCCAGTTTTCTAGCAACAGACACCCGGGCCAGCGGGTGCACCTCAACAGGCACACATCTTGAGAACGACTTGACAAACTTGGTCGAGTCGGCGCCGATTACGACGGCCTTGGCAGAGGTTATCAGGATCTTTTCCCGCAAGAGCGCTCCGCCACCACCCTTTATCATGTAATAGTCGGAATCAATCTGGTCCGCGCCGTCAAAGACCACGTCGATGTCTGGGATCTTGCCCTCGTCCCCAAAGCGCAGGCCACTCTTTTCCGCCTCTGCCTTTATCTGCAGTGAAGTGGGGATACACAAAAGCGAGTCCTTGAAGGTGAGGCTTGCCATCTCCCGAACAATTACTGCCGCGGTGCTGCCGCTGCCAAGCCCCACGACCTGGCCTGGCTCTACGAATTTGGCTACGGCCTCGCGGGCAAGTTTGGAGATTGCGTCCTGTAAAGACATGGTAACGGCATACAGGATTTGGTATAAAAAGCTAGAAGCTGCGCGTCTTGCGCAAGTCAAAGCGCGCCGGCCCGTTTATCCCGGGGTTCAGGTACCTGCTTGAAAGGTATTTTGAAATGTCGTTTGCGAGGTCGGCCTTTCTGTTCATCCGAGAAACGCTTTCTGACAGGTCTGTAATGCCCTGTTGCATATCACTATCTCCCAAAATGTCGCAGAACATTCCTGAAGGCGAGCAGACTGCCTGGATGGCTGTCCCTTTCTTGGTCCACTTTAGCATGCCGATGTTGGCGTCGATTGATTTCTCCCACGAAGGGTCGCTTTCCACCAGCCACCTTGGAATACGGTTTTGGTTCTGCATCGCTTTACGCATGTCACGTATGCCATTTATTGTTTTTGCTGGTGATGGAATATATAGCGTGGGTATTTCTTACATTTCAAAGATGGCAAAACGCGACAAGACAAAGACTCATGCCTATAGCGCCCAGAGGTCTGGCAGCAAAAAGTACGCCAAGGTTGAAAGGCGCAAGCGCCACAAGGCAAGATAATCGCGATAATTTTCAGTCTTTTTGCTGGCTGCAGAGATTTCCTGCAGGTTTGGCGCGCTGACTGCGTACGATCTCCATTCGGGGGCTCGAAATTCGGCCTGTCCTAAGCTTTATATAATAGAATAAAACATAAATAGAGGCCTAAAAAGGGAATAGGAATTTTGGTGGATAGGAATTGGTAAAAGATATTTCCGTGTTTGGCGAGCGCTGTCCACGCTGCGGCAAGGGATCGATGGTAACGGACAACTCTAGCGGAGAAATGTTTTGCGGTAACTGCGGATTCGTCGTGAGTGAGAGGATAGAGGAGCTTGGCCCGGAATGGCGCGCTTTTTCAAAAGAGGAGCACGAGGACAGGAGCAGGGCGGGCATCCCTACATCTCTCGCAATGCATGACATGGGCCTTGCGACCATAATCGGTCCGGTTGACAAGGACGCATCAGGCAAGCCGCTCTCTGCTTCGATGAAAAGCACGATAGAGAGACTGAGGACGTGGGACAGCAGGAGCCAAGTGCACGAGCCGGTCGACCGCAATTTCCGCCAAGCTTTCTCTGAGCTTGACAGGCTCAAGGACAAGCTGGCAGTTGGCGACGCGGTGATTGAAAAGGCAGCCTACGTTTACAGGAAGGCGCTTGAGAAGGGCCTTGTGCGCGGGCGCTCGATATCCGCGCTTGTCGCAGCCGCGCTGTACGCTGCGTGCCGCGATACAGAAACTCCAAGGACTCTCAAAGACATCGCAAACGCGAGCAACATCAAGAAAAAGGACGTCGCAAGGTGCTACCGCCTTCTGATCCGCGAGCTTGACCTGAAGATGCCCGTAGTCGATCCGGTCAAGTGTGTCGCAAGGATTGCAAGCAAGGCAGGGCTTTCTGAAAAGACCAAGCGCAAGGCGCTCGAGATCCTGAAAAAGGCCGAAGAGGGCAAGATCTCTGCTGGCAAGGACCCGATGGGTCTGGCAGCAGCCGCACTCTATGTCGCTTGCGTCATGAACGGCGAGAACAAAACCCAGAAGGATGTGGCAGAGGCAGCCGGTGTTACTGAAGTAACAATCAGGAACCGCTACAAGGGCCTAAAGACGCACCTCAAGCTCTGAGGGCGGCCACGAACTTTTTCCTTTCTTGCACGAGATCCTTGAGCGCTTTTAGGGATTCTGAAGGCGCGCTTCTGTTTTTCAATTCAGACTCGATTATGCCAAGGCATGTGACAATGTCACCGTCTATCGAAAGCAGGCTGTCCAGTTTGTCCTGCCTCACGTTCCCGTTCGGAGTCAGGACTTCTGTGTAGCCTTCCGACATTTCCGCCGGCAGCCCCTTGATGGCCTCGTCGCCCTTCAAAAGCTCCAGGATTGCGCGCACCTTTGGCCTCAGGTTGCGGTTGGTAGTCCGTGCAAGCGCCCTCATCTCGACGTAGCTCGACCTGCCAGTGTCGACGCCCTTTTGCACTATGGATGCAATCCTGACAGTCTCGCCTAGGTTGCTTTCCAGCTTGCGTCGTCGCCGGACGTTGTTCCTGCGCACCGTCAAACTTATGCGCCGGCCGGCTTAAATGCCTTGTTGTAAAAATCTACTGGACTTCTATGGCTTCTTCGTTAAACCCAAGCTTGACCAAGTAGTTCTTGACAACATCTCTGTGGTCGCCCTGGAGCATGATGAAGCCGTCCTTTGCGGTGCCGCCGCAGGCAAACGTGCTCTTCAGATCCTTGACGATCTTCTGCATGTCAGACAGCTTGGGGTTTATGCCCTCTATCAGGGTCGTTGTTTTTGAGAACCTTCTCGTTTCGAGGCGGACGACAACTCGGGCTTCCTCCTTGTCGAGTTCTCCGCATGCGCAAAGGTCGTCAGGAAGACCGCATTTTTTGCAGATAACCGCCATCGAGTAACACGATTTTCTCAATTCCTCTTATTAAATCTTTAAGGGGGGCATGACTATGAGATTTTCGGAGGTCGCTCGTCAAATAATCGACATTATCTACATCCAGAATAAGCGCATAAATATTATCATTGAAACTGGAACTAGGTGTCAGCCTTGCTCATGAGCAACTTCCCTTTCACATTTCTTGCGATATGTCCCGTGCGTTTTGCTGCTGCCCTAGCTTTAGTTGAGGCCACAACAGTGCTCATCATCGTCGCAATGGCCTTCTGGACGGCCTTTTCCTCATACATGCCCTCAAGTGAGAAGATAAGGTAGCTTATCCTCGAGAAGATCGCGATTCCGATTTTTATCATGAACAATTTGTGGGTGCCTATTGCCATTGCAACTATCCTGTCAGTCTGCAGACGCTGACCTATGGCTCCTGCGACTATGACCTGGGCCTTCTCGACAACCATCATCAGCCTTACGGATATCATGCTGGATATCATAGCGGCCATTGCAATGACACCTCCGGCCATTATCACCAGCTCTCCTGCCTTTCCATCCTCAGTCTACAGGAGGCACACGATAGGCGATATTGCACACATCTTTTCCTTGGGTTCACAATTTAACCTGGAAAGCTAAATCAAGTAGAGCTTGGCTTGACAATAATGCAGCTAGACCCCTATTATGTGCGTGCTTGGGGAGTCCCATCTCATCTTATAACGCTGAAGGTTCAAGATGGATAACATTGTCCAGGGGAATCGCGCTTGAAAGGACAGTCTTTGCTGGCACGGCGTCTATGTTGCGGCCCAGGGAGGAGGTCACTGGGTTTCCCTGTGGTCACTCAATGGAGCAGGTAGTCGTACCAGCTACACCCGCGCTTTGATAACCTGCAGAAATTATAGGACAGGCAACCAGACCAACCCAAAACTGGGACTTCCGCGTACCCTCTTCGCGGACTCGTCCGGCTGTGGACTCGAAAGTGAAACAGCCGAACGGGTTTATTTTTTCTTCTTAGATGCCACACTTCGTGAGGGTCCTCCCTTATCTCTATGCCGAGAATTGGGTCGTCGTCGGTGTCAGGTATGACCGGCTGCTCATCTTCAATAGCTTCAGTGTGGGGTTCAGGCGTTGTCTGTCTGAGCTCATTTTGTGCCAGGCGCGGCCTTAGAAGAAGATATTTGCAGGCTCGTACAATGTAGTGACATGTCTGCAGAAGACGGTGCTAAGATCAAGAGCGCCGCGTCTATCTTGCTGAAAGGTGGCACGCTTGTAAGTGAGCAATGCGCGAAATGCGGCGGGGTGCAGGTGCGGTTTGGCGGCAAGACAACCTGCATCAACTGCGGTGAGGAAAAGCAAGAAGAAGC
>NZ_DASWIL010000002.1:0-16320 GCF_036397675.1 Nitrososphaera sp.
ATGCAGCAACGCCACCTCTTAGGAACTCGCGTGGTGTGATGTGCAGACCTGCTATGAACAGGATCACAATAGCGGCTATTTCGCCAACATGCCTGACTGTTTCATTAAGGTTAACAAGCGGTTCTCCGTCGACAAGATACAGGCCACCGAGTGCAAATGGACCTACGATGATGCCCGCAAGTAATTCACCTAGTACTATTGGAAGCTTTATCCGATGGAACAACTCTGCCATCAGCTTGGCTGCAAAGAGCAGTATTCCAAGTGAGATTATTACATGGATGAAGTCTACAGCCAAGGTTCGTCAGATGCTTGTAAGCTCTTCGTAGCGCCATATATTGTTTTTAGGCTCTAGCAATTAGTGTCGGTTGATTCCTAACTCTCATTTCCCCCCTTTCCTTCGTAAACTTGTGCTCTTTTTTGGTTATGGTGTAGGTTAGGAACATGATTGCTCAAGGCTGTAGAACAAAAACAGATTGTTATTATAGAAGAGTGTAGAGGATGAGCTGTGGCTCAAATCAATGTACCTGTTAAGACCTGCACAAGCTGTGGCGAAGTATTTGTCATAGGATATCACGCCTCTGTTGGAGTCCAATTCTGGATCACAGCATTGACTTTGGTTGGTGGAATTGTGTATTGGGCAGTCAGAGGTAGGTCTGAACGGTGTCCGAAGTGCAAAGGCAGGAATTTCCAGTCCGTTCTGAAAACGCTCGAAGTCTGAATGTACCAATCGCAATCTTGCTTGCGTTAGTCAGCCATCGGCTTGAATATTCCTTGACACCTCTGCATTAGTATGCGGTATTAGAATGAAAAGAAATAGAGCCTGTTTCTCCTGCCACGAACCAACCTGTTCCATGAAAGGCTATTAGGGAACCACTGGGGAGTACGGCCATGACCGAAGCATCATCCTATGAGGAGGGATTAAAATGGGAAAGACGAATAACGCGTCTGGCATTCGTTGCCCTCGCTGTAAGTACAACGACAATGGCACAGAATCATTGCAATCTGTTGCTTCTATAGAATTGAGATTTCCAATCCAGAGCCTCTTTCTGTCAGCACTGAGGTTAATTAGCCTTCTAATAGGCCTAATTTTTCCGATATCCTGAATCCTGTTTTGAACTATACATTCTCAAGATGATGAGTCTCGTAAGGGCTTACAGACAGGGTACAACCTTCCATGCTTTGCGATAGTATCGATATGTTCCAGAGTCTTGCCCCTCAGATTGCCTACAGCTTATTATGCAGGTAATGCGTGTATTGATTTCTTGGCTCTTGCCAAGCAACTCTTACATTCTCTTTCATTTCCCAGCAGCCTGAGTGTTATGCCCCTGTTGTACCACGCATCAGAGTAACTTGGATCGATTTCTGTAGCTCGTTGAAAGGCGGCCAACGCCTCTTCCACCATTACAAGTTTCTTAAGTACAATACCCTTGTTGTACCAGGCAACTGCTTCCAGCGGGCGGATCTCTATGGCCCTTTCAAAGCATTCCAGAGCGTTCTCATAAAACCCAAGAGTACCAAGACAAGTGCCTCTGTTGTACCATACACTATAGTCATTTTGGTTGATTTCTGAGGCCCTTTCAAAGCATCTTAAAGCTCTTTCATTCTTTCCTTGGCATCCAAACGCAATCCCTTGGTTATTCCAGTATCCTGAGGTGTACGTTTCCATCTCAGCAGTATGTTTCTTGCACTCAAAAGCTTCATCGTACCTTCGCAATTTGCGTAGAATCACGGCTTTGCGGATCCACGCCTCGAGGTGATTAGGATCTGCACCAATTGCCTTGTCCAGACAATCCAATGCGTCCGGAAGGTGATTGAATCTTTCGAGTGCAATCGCCATATCATACCAGATGCTCGCTCGTGGTGCCAGCTTTGCAGCTGCCTTCAGAAGGGTCAATGATTCTTCATACTGACCTCGATCTTGCAAATGAATTGCCTTCTCTGAGAGTCCATCAACAAGTGCATAAATCTCTGGATCATGATATGCGGGCTTACCAACAACATTTGAGTGGGTAGCAGCCGCGGAACGAATACCCAGCAAGAACTGTTCTAGTGCCTCCTTAGACAGAGACTCAAACGATTGAGTGTTGATTCCAAACCTCTGCAGTTCTTGCAGGAGTTCATACCTAGACATGGGAGTATGGTTCCGGCTCACTGCGTTTAATTCTATGGTCTCCGCTTCAATCAAGGTGCCTTTTTGTTCGGTCATCATTAGGCTTCTATGTACTATGGTATCTTTTAAATGTATCTTTAAATCATCATTAATAGTATCTAATAATGGCGTTCAATGCATGTAATATCCTATTTACAATACTTAAATCAGCCTTTTCAACATTTTTTCCGGATACTAGTTCTATACTTCCGCAACCAACTAATCGCGATCCTACCCCCTTGGTCCAAGCATAATCAAGCTTTGTAATTCGCTGGTCGTGGCCAGTTTAGGACGCAATCTTGCAATCCGCATACTCTACCAAGCCCCGAAAAGGCTTTCTCAACTTGTAAGCGCAGGCATTGACGAAGTTAGCTTTAGCGTATGCTTAACACCGTTTGTTCCGAAAAACATAATACGAAGAAGCCGGTTCAGACGATTTCATCATTTTCCATAGACTTGAATAATGCAGCATTATTCATAGACTTGGGGTCAAGATTTGATAATGGAACTCGTAGCAGCGGCTAATCGTGTACCATTAGAACGAACGCGGTTTTTTCTTCACGAGGTATAGTGAATGTGCCTGCTACTCGCCATCCTTGGGAGCTGTATTCGGCCACCCTCTTCACTAGGTTCTTGAAATCATATGTATCTTCCAACATCATTGCCTTACCGCTCGGTTCTTTCACTTCGCGATATCCCATATTACATGCAAGCTAGCTAAAGTAGCTAAAATACATCATACAGTTACTTCTTTGTCTTGTCCTCGACGCCGAGTATCTTGCTCCTTGAAAGTATCTTGTACATTATGAAGACGACGAACGCTATGATGATAAAGTCTATCAGGTTGGCAATCAAATCGCCATAGGCGAAGGTAGACGTGACTCCCGCGGCGCTGTTTGTCACATCATACCACAGCATTTCTTGTTGATCAAGGCCACGATGGACGTGAGATGCGATAGCGCAAATATCAGCATTAGTTTGGTTTTTCATCAAGTATTTTGGACTTGCGTTTCCTTAAGGCATCTGTCAGATTACTGTAGAAGAGCCTTAATGTTCAAGGTGATGTTGTTAATAGGTGGCGGAATTGTGCTCATGGCAATGGGTGTCTACGCCTTGTCTGTGGCCAATATTCAGTTTCCTGACCTCAGGTGGCCGGAAATTTCATGGCCTGAAGTAAACTGGGCCATAGTAGGATGGGTAGTAATCGTAGGTGGATTGATTTCTGTGGGTACGGGAGTTGTCGTATCCAGGCTAGCGTAGAGCGATTTTGTGTCGCTTTTCGTTATGCCGTAGGAGGGAATCTGGCGGAAAGTGCTAAAACCTTGCCCATAATGAACATCATATTCTAGGTGGGCGGGGGCTGCCTCAGAAGCTCTCGAGATGGTAAAAGGTTAAAATAGTTAAGCCACACTCATTTCGTGAGTCTCACATTTGATGCGCCGGCGAAAGCCTACATTACCGGAGATGCTTTCTTTGATAGCGGGCATTGTGTTGGTTACTTTAGCATTATCTTACATTTTCAGCGAGCGTAACCTATTGTACATAATTACAAGTGGCAGCATGAGCCCAACTATCAAGATCGATGACCTTGTTGTCGTTGATGGACTGGCATCTGTTGACACTCTAATGACTGGAGACATTATCGTATTTCAAAGCCCCGACATGACTTCGGGTGTCATTACGCACAGAATAGTAGAATTCGTACCATCACAAGACGGCCATTATGTCATAACAAAAGGTGACGCAAATCTCTACTCAATTCCAAACGTTGACTATCCGATCACCGATAAAGACCTGATTGGCAAAGTTGCCTTCATAATCCCCGGCGGAGGAGAGCTTGTAAAATCGTTGCGTCCCCCTATTGGATATATTGTCATCTTGAGCATCGTGACAGCACTGTCATGCAGCACAATACTGATCCACGGTAGAAAGGACGGCATGAAATTTCCGTGATAGTAATGTGACAATGCGTCGGGTTGAAGAGACGAATCGATCTGCGGCAACCTGATGTCTTTCAAAATTAGGCAAGATTTGAACACTCGTACGCATGACCCGGGTAATTATAGAGTCTGTAAGTTCTCCTTAGTTAGCTAGTTTTAGGTCGCGCGAAACATTACATTGATGAGCATCTTGGCCACGGTCAAGTCGGAACATGGGGCATTAGGCACAGTGAGGCTCCTCGCTGCTTCCAATCAATGCAGACGGGGTAGCTCTTAAATGGCGTTTATAGGGACTGGAATTAGTGCATCTTTAATCCGCATTTGACATAGTATTTCTGGTGATAGTCTTCTGCCTTCCAGAATGTCGATGCAGGTGTGACCTCGGTAACTATTTTCTTCCCAATAATTGGCTGGAGGCGCTCTATAGCTTCCCTTGAGACAGATTCTTGCTCGGGTGTATGGAAAAACACTGCCGATCTGTACTGCCTGCCTACGTCCGGCCCCTGCCTGTTTGGCGTGGTCGGGTCGTGGTTTGCAAAGAAGATCTTTAGGAGTTCGTCGTACGAAACTGTTTCCGGGTCGTAATCCACCTGAACCACCTCGGCGTGGCCGGTCCTGTCAGTGCAGACCTGCTCGTAGGTGGGGTTCTCAACGTTCCCTCCCATGTACCCGACGGCAGTCGCCCTGACGCCCTTGACCTTTATGAAAACGTCCTCGGAGCACCAGAAACATCCCATCCCAAACGTGGCCTTCATGACAGGGTTTGCGCAGGATGGAGAATTAAGCCTTTTTCCACTTTGCTTCCGGATCAGGAGACGCGGCCCTCGTTCCTCAGCTCGTCAAGAATGCGCATGAGGGTTTCGTAATTTACGTCCACGTTGTTCAGGATTACAGAATGGTCGATGGTGCCGTGTTTCTTGATGAACTTTTCCACCGCGGCTTTCTTCTTGTGGTACTTCCTATCCTGCAACACGTAAGTGTACATTCTTTGCGTAATAAACCGTCCGCAACAGTTTCGTGCTGTTGGCCCATAGTTTCAGCCGCGAATCATGCGGCGTTTGACGTGGACGACACGCTCCTCAACAGCCGGATGGTTTTGGCGCCTTCAGGATGGGTGGGGCTTGAAGGCAGTGTCAGGGCAATCCAGACCGACAGGAAACTTACAGTCGGCGACACTAGGGCGGACAAATGCATGATAAGGCGCGCATGCCTTGATATGGCATTCATACCCAAGGATGACGACGTGAGAAACGTGGGTGAAAACGTGAACCCGCCGCCGGACATGATGCACGTCATCAGGTTACTTGACGCCGCACCTTGACATCGACCTTATGCTCCTTGCAAGCAGGAATGGCGCTACCGCTAGGGCTGGGAGGCTTGCGGCTATGAACACGGTCTGGAAAGACGCTAGCGCGCTAGTGCTTGCACCAGCCCCGATGATCCCCACGCCGAGCACTGCAGAGAATACGCTTCCCGCGCACGTCGGGCACCCGACGAAAAGGCCGGTTGTAGCGCCAAGACCGCCTACTATTGACGTCTTGGTCTGCGCTGCCCTGCCGAGCCTGTACGCGTAGACGCTCAGCGCCACGTTAAAGCCGACCATTATCGAGACAACCGCGGCAAGTAGCACGTTTACCGGTATCACGAGGAGTAAAAAGTGGTCCGTGAAATAAACGGTGAACATGGGCATATACCCCGGCGCGCCGCAACACGGGATCATCTCTGCCGACGGGACCTCAATCCCTTGCTCTGAAAACGACACGTCGGGCCGAAAGACTAGGATCTGCGAAAGAAAGCCAAAGAATATGCCGTAGCCGATTGCTGCAACTGCCATTATCTTCCAGTAGCTGTTGTCAGAAAACGCGCCGGTGACAAACGACATCAGGCTGGTGTTGCCTGAAAGGCGCGCCTGCTCTGACCGGAATATCCTGTACGCGCCATAAGTGGCGGCAGACATTGAGGCAGCCGTTATGGCAAGCATGGCATACGCCATGTCGGTCAGCTCCTGCGCCTGCACGGTCCCGGAAGTGCCCGAGAACTTCGAGTATATTATAAACGCGATGGCAAGTGAGAAGGTGCCTATGAAGAGAGTTCTGTAGCCGCTGTCCCGCCCGGCCTTCCACGTCATGCCTGCGTATACGCGCGGTTGGAATTAAATCGTATCGCTTGCAAAGCCTTAATTCACAGAAATGCGGAATAGCTGCAGATGTCAAAGGAGGAGGCCCCTGACGACTATGTCGACGCTCGGATAAGCTACGTAGGTTTTGTTGACCAGGTCGGGCTTGAGGGCGTCGTCATCCTGAAATCAGAGGAGGGCAGGGAATTCCCGATGCGAGCTTTCTCGGGCGAGGTGGCAAAGCACATCTCGCGCTTTCAGGAAGGCGACAAGGGTGGAATCCCTACCGTCTACAACTTGGTAGAAGAGCTGGCGGCCATGGGGGACCTCTTGCTGACAGAAGTGCGCGTCTACCAGAGCGGCAACGTGCTTCGGGCAAACCTGTACTTCAAGACCCGGAAAGGCGAGCTCATCCTGCGCAACTACCGCGCGTCTGACTCTATTGCGCTAGCGGCCTACTACGACATGCCGATAAAGGTGCGAAAGAGTCTCTTTGAAGAGCCAATAGACATCAAGTGACGATGTCGCCAAGCCGGCGCTCGTTTTCGGCGTTTTTGATTTCCATCGCTATCCTGCGCCCGACGCCCATCGTGTGGCCGAAATAGTATTTCGTATAAGGGCTGGTAGTCGCCATTATTGGGTTTCCCGGCACCCTCAATGAAACATCATACACGACAAAGTCGAGCTCGGTGGTGACAATGCTCTGGAGTGATATCGGGCCGATTATGCCGGGCGGGTATTCCTTCTTTACTGCGCTTGCAAACTTGTCGCCCATTTCAAACACCTTTTCCAGCAGGGATTCGCGTATGCTTGCCGGCGTGTGGCCGACTTCGATGTTCTGCGGCTGGACATCCATTTCCATCTGCTGCCTGGCAGGCATGGAGACAAAGTCGTGAAGATTTGTTTGTAACCGTCGCTCTATCCCTAGGAATTCTGTTTCCCCTGTCAGGGGTGAATGGAAAAAGTTGAGGTTGAAATAGGTGCCAAGCACGTACTCCTCTATCACCGCGTTCTCAAGGTCCTTTTTGCTCACGAGACCCTGCTCTATTTTCTGCTTGGCCTTTTTCTTGTAATCCTCGTAAGACGTGACAATGAAAAACGCCCTTTCGAGCTTGCGCTTTGCCTCTTGTACCTTGACCATAGCCGGCCCGGCTATGTCGGAAGGCTTGCGATATATGTGTGGGTGGCGCAGTCCCGCTTTTTCAAGCAAATAATACTGGTTACGGGCGGCTGTGCGCTCCTCTGCGCGCAAAAGCCACCTGTTGCCAAATACCGGCACCTTGAAATCGTTCTCGATGTTGTCGTACCCTAGGTAGGCGGTAAACGCCCTGTGTGCCACCATGATACAGTTCATGTCGCGGAGTTTTTCCTGGTTCTCGCGGTTGAGGACGTCGGAGAACTTGTCAAGCACAATTATCTCGTCGGCCAGGCGCTTGAAGCGCCTGTAAGGCAGGTCGCGGCCCTTCTGGCAGATGCATACTGTCTTTATGCCCTCGTCCTTGGCGCCGTCCATCACTTCGAGCGCCGAGTGGCTGCCGATGGTGCCAATCGTGATATTTTTTTGGTCGTAGCGGCCGACTATGCCTGATATCTGCTGATGGCCTAACAACGATTAAAGAGAAAGGAGATTGTAATAAAAAGCCTACTTTTTGGTCTTGTTGAGCTCGACTTCGATTGCGGCCCTGAGCTCGTCGTCGTTCTTGTTGGTGTAGTTGATGCCAAGAGACTCTGCAATTTCTTCCAGCTTTTCCCTGCCTACGTTCCCGGAACTCTTTAGCTGCTGCAGTTCGCGCTTTGCTTCCATCTTGGCCTTCTCGTACTCTGCGCCGGCCTTACCAAAGGTCCTTGCAAGCTCGGGGATCTTTTTGACCCCAAAGAATAGCACTACCACCACGATAACAATAATGATCCATTCTTGAGGTCCTCCAAATTGCATAAGCAGGTTATGCAGTCCTGCAGACATTTAGCATAACTTACGTACCTTGGAATTTAAGTGTTAGGTATTGCTCCCTGTAAGCCTCTCGAGCTTTCTTGCCCTGCTCTCAACTGCAAACATACCAAGGAGATAAAGGCCCATCATGGGCAACGTTACAAACCACATTGTAACGCCGCTACCATCCGGCGTGATAACAGCTCCAAAGATGACTAGGATAACGAACGCATAGCGTAAGTTGTTACGCCAAAAGCGGGGTGATATGGCACCTGTGAGAGAGACCCCATACATCAGTATTGGGAGTTCAAAAGAAATGCCAAACGCAAGCAGGAACTGGAGCACGAACGAGATAAAATCACTAATGTTGAAAAGCGGCACAACATTGATGGACTCGCCAAATTGGTACAGAAAGTCTAGAATGTAAGGGACGACGACCAAATAGGAAAACGCGACCCCGGCTACAAATAGGGCTACTGTCGGCGCGATTATCTGTGACATGTTTTTTCTTGCGTTCGGGCTTATCGCAGGCAAGATAAAGCCAGCAATCTCTTTGACAATAATGGGCATGGCGCCAATGATGCCGATAAGGATGGAGACATAGACTTGTGCAAAAAATGCCTGCCCCGGGGCTATCTGGACCAGCGTGACATTCTTGGGCAAAAGCGTGTCCTGCATGTACAGCATTACCCTTGAGGAGATATTGTGAAATGGATCAGGGAAGGGATAGAGAAGCTGCACGCCCCCATATTCTATCGGACGTAGATCAAACGCCATACAAAAGCCCATTATGGCGACTATGGCAATGACCACGTGGATGATCCGCACCCTCAGCTCGTCGAGGTGCTCGCCAAGCGACATCTCTGAGGCCATCGACGTATGTTACCTCCCCGTAGAATATATTTCAGTCGGGGCCCGGTATCGGGAGGGCCTTGCCTGCGGGGAGCTTCCACGCCTCGGCGTCGACCTCCTCCTTGGTTGCCTTCTCAAATTCGGCCGTCAATTCTACAGGCGCATTGAACTTTAGCGAGATCTCGTTTGCAAGCGTTCCCACCGCCTTGCCATCTGCAAACTCTCTGGAGCCTTGCAAAAAACCTCTGTTCTGCCTGTAAAGCAGTTGCCCGCCAAACTTGCCTTGCAGGAACGCTGCAAGGTCGTCAACCGTTTTCTTGGGCACGTCGTTAAAGTAAAAACATATTCCATGCACCGGCTCCTTGTCAAACGGCGTGCCGTACCTATACCAAAAGATGCCGAAGTGCTCGTACTCACCCTGCATGCACTTTATGTCCCAGTGGTTGACCTTCTCGGCAGGGTATGTCGATTCCAGAAAGTCGGTTATGCCAAGACGCCAGTACCTGACGCGCACAGGGCACCTGTAACTTGCGGCATTATAATAACCTCACGAAGGAGCCAAAAATTAAAAGGGCCCCCGGATGCACATGTGGCGCATGGCAGCCATCAAATACATAACTTCGGCCGAGAGGATACAACTTTTCGAGGAGATGGAGAGGCAGTTTGACCAAAAAAAGGTCAGCTATTTCAAGAAACTCTTGACGCACAAAGACAGCGTCGTCAGGACGCGCGCAGTTTGCATCCTGGCAGACATTGCCGGCCAAGGTGCGGTCGCGCCCGTTGGCAGGGTTCTCAAGAACGACGGCAACGACCTCGTTCGTCACGAGGCCGCGTTCTCGCTAGGGCAACTGGGCTTTTCGACCGGCATAAAGCCGCTTGCTGACGCGGTGAAAAACGACCCGTCGCTGTTCGTCCGCCACGAAGCTGCAGTCGCACTGGGCGTCATAGGATCTGAAGAGGGCAGAAAGATACTGCGCGACGCGCTAAAAGACGAGAGCGAGGAAGTGCGCGATTCTGCTGTGGTCGCGCTCGCAAACCTCGACTACATCAAGTCGGTCAACAGGCGCAACCAATTTACGAGGATGACGGGCGGTTAACGTTATAAGCCGCTTGAAACCTTCAGTGAGCGAAATGTCCGACCCTTGGCTGCAGAATCTTGCCGGCAGCTGGCGCGACGTCAAGTGCCCATGCGGCAGCACTTTCCATTTCAAGGGGAAGGTTGACGAGATGTTTGCATGGGAGCGGATACACCTGCGCCACATGGAGTCGGACCACGAGAACCATGAGATGCTTTCCTTTTACCCCAAGGACATGGTAATAATCTACCATGCAGCTTCCGGCTATGTCATCGAGAGACGAAAGCACAGGCGGGAAGAGATAAGCGAGGTTCACCAGGCTCGGTTATTTGGGCAGGCCAAGCTAGCCGGTGTATAACGTTACCACCTGGTATCTGCTATAGAAAGGTAATGTTTAATTGAGAACTTCACCCACGGTAAGCGGGTGAATGTTTGGTAAGTTGTCCCAGGTAGACTACATGGCAGTCATGCAACAGCTGACGCAGTGCCCGATCAACTACACTTTCCAAGTGATAGGCAAAAAGTTCACGATACTTATCTTGCGCAACATGATGCACTTTGGCCATAGCCACTTTAACGAGTTTCTGGAGATAGAGGGCATAAACCCAAAGACGCTCTCGCAGCGGTTAAAGGAGATGCAGAAAAACGGCCTCATCGAGCGCAAGGTAAACCCCGGGACTCCTGTCAGGATCGAGTACTTGGTGACCGAGAGGGGCAGGGCGCTCAAACCAGTGCTTGATCAGCTGATGTTGTTTTCGGTACAGCACTACTCTGAGCAGGTGTGTAAGGACGGCCGGCCCAAGACACTTGAAGACATGGCAAAACTCGGCTAGCCTTATCACGACGTGCAAAAGCGTTTTATTCATGATAAGCGCCGATCATTATGTGGACTCGAACTCCCTTTTCACAAGAATAAACGGGGTGCTGCCAGACATCGCCGGCGGCGCAAACGCCTCACTCTCGGTGTTTTACAAGGGCTTTCACCTGTTGGTGGACGCCGGCAACGGCATTGCGGGCAGCCTCCGTAATGGCGCTGGAGAGCTCGGGTACAAGGCGGCGCCGGATGCGATCCTGATAACGCATGCTAGACAACAGCACGTTGCTGAACTTTCATCGCTTGTTGGAGGTTCCAGGGTATACTGCACTGCTGAGTGCCTCGACCAGATAATTTCGATGCCCCAGCTTGGAGACAAGAGGCAACTTTTCATAGCAGTCCAGCCAGGCCAAGCCTTTGAGGCAGGTCCGTTTTCTGTAACTCCGGTGGCGGCAGACAACGCCGGCGACGCGCCTGGATTTGCTGGCTCGGTCATCTATATCATAGAAGGCGGCGGTCGGAAAATAATAGCGGGCTGGGACTTTCTGAAGCTCCACGGCGCAGACGAGAAGTTGACGTGGAAGCCAGACCTGCTGGTTCTTGGCACGGAGACGTACAACGAGCATCCCTCCACCGGCATTATCTCGGTCTCGGAGGCATACAACATCATCCGGCGGTGGAATGCCAAGGAGTGCTACATTCTCCACTATAGCGGTGAGAAGGACAGGGAGGACGCGAAGAACCAGTGGCACAGAGGGCCTGCCGGCCCGCTTTCGCCGGAAGAGCTGCAGAAGGCAGTCGACGGTCATCTCCAGGTGATGGGGCAGGAAGGCAAGTTCTCAATCAAGGTGGCCAGGGAAGGGATGATCTGGACGCCGGTAGAAGAGGCGCAGGACGAAGGCCCGGTAGGAACCAAGATAGAAGTGGAAGCGCTTGAAAAGTACGTCTTTTCGCTGGAGAAGATGCAGAATGGCAGGTTAGTTATTTCAATAGAAGACAGCATCAACAGAACGACCTTAGAGTTTGTCAACCCAAAACGCGCAAGCGAAAGCTCGCTGCACGCAGACGGTCTTAAGGACATGATGTTTAAGGGGCCTGAACTTAACATGAGCATATCTGGCAGCAGCGTCCGGCTGGACATCACAAAGGGCAAGAAATCCGTTTTTGCAGGCGACTTGCCTGTCAGCGAGAAGGACGCAAGGCGGCTGGCAAGATACCTGCACGAAAACTTTAGGTAAAAAAGCGAGTCCGGATGCCCCGATAGAAGCAGAAAGCGGTGTGGTTGCATGTAAGGCGGTAAAGCATTAACCCACAATCGCATCTTTTTCTTTTAGTGCAGTAGCGCTTTCGGAATGAAATAGCTTGTCTTGTTTTGACAGATCTGAAAGCTGTTTCCTAGGCGCGAGAATTGTTGTTGTTTACTCGCAAGGAAAGGATAAAAGTAATCATCACCATGAATGAGCCAGAACTAATAGGTAAGTAGGCAGATAGGTAGATATGCCAAAAGCGTTCAATCACGTCGCAGTTTCTGTTACCGATATTGACGTAGCTGTATCATGGTATCGAGATGTGCTGGATATGACACTTTTGCTGGGCCCCGTGGAAATCTCTGCATCTTCTCCTCCGTCCGAACCGACTCTTGCTGCTCTCGTGAAAGGCGTATTTGGCCCCAGACTCGGGAAGTTCAAAATCTGCCATCTAAGCTCGGCCAATGGCGTAGGAATAGAACTGTTCCAATTTATTGAACCGGAAGCCGAACGTAGAGAAAATAATTTTGAATACTGGAAGACAGGGTTTTACCATATAGCAGTAACTGACCCCGAAATAGAACAACTTGTCGAGAGAATCTCGAGCTCTGGTGGAAAGAGGCGAACGGGCATTTTCGAGCTGACCCAAGGCAGCGGTAAGAAGATTTGCTTTTGCGAAGACCCCTTTGGCAACATCATTGAGATCTACTCCCATAGTTATGAACAGTTTTGGGCTAATGCGAAGCTATGATTCGGAAATATTTATTCCATGCTGCTACAGAGTCCATCCATTTTTCAATTCAATGTGGCGGTATCCCCAATGCAAAGAATTATCATGTCTTCGCTTACTTGTCTTTTCTCTCTCTGAGCTGCCTGAAGCTTTCGCAAGACGAAAGCTATCAAACTGCAGAAAAGTTGTCGCTGTCATGAAAGTAAGGAAAAAGGGTGGAAGGGCGGACCCTCCGCCACGGTCAGCGCCTGAAGAGCCTAGTTCTGCCTATCAGGCTGATTGCCCCAAGACTCGCCACTATCCCACCAAGTGCGGCCACCGGGAATTCGGGCACTACTTGGGTTCCACTTATGCTCACTTCGTGAGCACCCGATCCGTGCGACACAGTGACCACCTTGACTCCGTTGGAATCAGTAGATTCTTCAAAGTCCTGGGTCACCTGTCCGTCAACCATTACGACATATGGGCCCTCGAGCACGCTTCCTACAGATACTTCTGTCTCTTGCCCGGATCCATCGGCTTCAAAGGAGAGCGTCATGCTCGCCTCATCCAGCGCCACTTCTGATATCACAGACGAGCTTGCGACAGACACCTGGACGGGTTCGCCATCGACCATGACTGGAATCATGCTGGAGGCTGGCTCTTCGTCGGTCGGTCCGCCATCGGGCACTTCAGAGTTTACGGCGCCCTGAACCTTCAGTGACCCGAGAGCCGAATTAAATGCGCCTACATTGCTTTCAAATTCAGAAGAGGGGGACATGTACATGACCACGATCCAGTTGGTTCCTGTTTCTACTGCTACCATCCTAAACTTCTGAGAAGTGCTTGGGCAATCTACCGTCACCTCACTTCCTTGAACGCCAGCGACACTAACGGATCTTACCGACGGTGGATTGCAATCCATTTCTTCATTTGTAAACGAAGACGGATCGGTTGGATCCTGGTTTGTTTTTTCGGCTATCACGAGTGTTATGGACGTCATTAATTGGGAGTCAGGTTCAGATAACCCTTCGAGGCTCGTCGTCACCAGCGTTCCAAAGGGGCCAGAAATTTCGAACCCGGTAAAGGGGTCAGGGAAGGTTATTTCCACTCCAGATTCGTCATTTACATACCTGCCGCTGACTTCATCGGGCATGGACTGCGCATATGCATAGGGGGCTGCCATTAACAACAATGGCAGAAATCCTGCAACAAAAGCTACTCTCTTGAGATTGTTCATCACGATCTTTTCGAAGGCATTGATATAAGCATATCTGATTGTGCAGAGCATCTACAGTAACAAAGAAAGTTTTGAAACAAGTAAGGCCCGGAGGGTTCTGGAAGGATTTCCTTCCGTGTCTATTCTGGGGCTTCGGATTGCAGTTGACCAGCGAGTGCCAAGTACAAAATTTGAAACCAGTGCAGTGATTATTTCTACAACCCTGTCCTTCCAATCGTCAAGTGTTACAGATGCGTGCCCAGAGGACTACGCCAAAATTTTGGGGCAAAAAAACGCGCGAGGAGCGACTAAATCAAGAAAAAAGGGCTTCTAAGAAGCTTTTCAACCATTGTTGCCGCAATTCTTATACGGAATCATGGTCTTGAGGTGATATGGCTACCACAGCACAGATTCCCAAATGGCACATGAAAATCGATTACGTGGAAACATGCAATTGTGATTATGGCTGCCCATGCAATTTCAATGGCTTCCCGACGTATGGATTCTGCAGAGCTCTTGTCCTGTATCACATAAGAGAAGGAAATTACGGCGATGAGAAACTTGACAACCTGGACGTCATCTATGCTGCATCGTGGCCAAAGGCAATACATGATGGTAACGGAACAATGCAACTCTTTATATCAAGAGAGGCATCTGCAGGGCAAAGAGCTGCGCTGGTAGATATTTTCTCGGGCAAGGTCAAGGGAGAGGGCCCGTTCGCCTTATTCGCCTCGACTCTAAAGTACGTTCTTGAACCCCAATTCGTCGAGATCAAGTCAAGAATAGACGGCAAGAAGAGCAGCTTTTCCGTTCCAGGAACCATCGATGTAAGCCTTGAAAGTTTCAAGAACCCTGTGACGGGCGCAGAGCAAGAAACAAAGATACAGCTTCCAAACGGCTTTATCTGGAAACTTGCAGACGCAGCAAAGTCATCGGTCATGAAAATTCTTACAAAGAATTTGAACTTTGACGATTCGGGCCAAAACGCTTTTGTGTCGGTAGTAGAATACAGTGGTCCCTAACCGTGAAAGCCTTTCCAGTGCTTGAGTAATGGACAAACCTCAAAAGGTAATCCTGTGTTCCCTCATTGCAGTCTCCGTCGCCAGCTGGGTTTCTTCTCAAATGTTCCAGCAGGACATGATGTTTGCAATGGATAGAGTTGAAAATGCGTTATTCCTTTCGATTTTCGTCACAATATGGACCGTTGGAATGGCCGCCATGATGTTTCCTGCAATCGTGCCCATGGTCTTGCTGTACAACAGACTTGTCAATTCAAACGGCAGTCAGGCACAGGTATCAGTCGATGCGCCGGCACGAAAAACATATTCTGTCAAGGCCCTACTTTTTGTATGCTGCTATCTTGTAGTATGGTCTCTTACCGGCATCGCGCTTTTGCTTGGCTGGTCAGAGATGATGCATTTGTTAGGCGAGTCTGTCGGACAGTCAATGCACTATGTCTTTGCCGCGGTCCTGACAATCACTGGAATCTACCAGTTTACACCTCTCAAGACCAAATGCCTTGGCTATTGTGAATCTCCCATGAGCTTCTTCATGAGGAGGTGGAGCAGCGGAACTTCGGGCACTATCAAGATGGGATTGTTTCACGGGCTTTATTGTCTGGGATGCTGCTGGCCCTACTTCTTGCTGATGGTTGCCCTAGGGTGGATGAACTTTTTCTGGATGGCCCTTTTCGCTGCAATAATCTTTGGCGAAAAAATTTGGTGTAAAGGCATTTGGGTAGCTCGAGTCGCGGGGATAGGATTCATTGCGGCCGGGATTCTTGTTGCAACTGAAGTGATTCAGACCGGCCCTATGATAGGGAGTATGGGCTTCGAATCAATAGAGAATGAAGATGCGATGAATGCCATGCTCCTTCGCCCTCTACAGTAATCCTGACGCCGTTTAGGGGCCACTCCAATCGAATGGAATGTGAATGCGGAGAAACGGGTAAGGGTAAATTGTGATGAAATGGGCTAACAAAGTACGGGCCCGGAGGTTTACGGAAGGCTTTCCTCTCGTGTCTCTCTTGGGGATTCGGATTGCAGCTGAACCGCAGCTCTTGTTCAGAAATACCAGGGCCATAGTACCGTATGTTTCCCGGGCCTTTGTTTTCCGATTGTCACTTAGAGCCTATCCCAAAAATACCTCTATGGGGATATCGTAAGGGAAGTCAGCGATGGATGCTATGTCTTATATGGGAATAATTGGTATTTGACGGTTATAACTGCCAAATTCTGACGGCGTCTTATTTTTGGGATAGGCTCTAAG
>NZ_DASWIL010000003.1:0-19197 GCF_036397675.1 Nitrososphaera sp.
GAGAAAATCCTAAAGATTAAAAGTGGCTTGGTCCGCTCATGGCTATATAAAATGGTGAGCGACAGCCAAATCAGGGAGCTGGTAAAGAGGGCCCGGGAAGGGGCCGGCACACGCAAATTTAACCAGTCTGCCGAACTGACACTTGTACTGAGGGATATCGACGTAAAGAAAGGCTTTAACCTCAACGAGGTAGTGGTGCTTCCGCACAAGCCAAGCAGGCTGCCCACGATATGCGTGGTGGGCTCTGGGGACATGGCGCTTCGGGCCAAGAACGCCGGCGTCGAGCGCATCATGGATCCGCAGGAGCTCGACAGGCTCGGCACCAACAAGCGTGAAGCCCGCAAGATAGTAAGGGCGCACGACTTTTTCCTGTCCGACACCAACCAGATGGCGGCGGTGGGTCGCTCGCTTGGCCAGTTCCTCGGCCCCAAGGGAAAGATGCCAACACCTGTGCCGTACGGCGCGCCCGTAGAGAACATCGCCGGCAGGATTCGGGGCTCCGTCCGGGTTAAGGCCAAGAGCCAGCTGAACGTTTCTGTCAAGATAGGCGACGAAAAGCTTTCAGATGATCAGTTAACCGAGAATGCTTCTGCGGTCATCGCTGCGGTTGAAAAGAAGCTGCCGCAGGGCGACAAGAATATCCGCAACGCGCACGTCAAGTTCACGATGGGCAAGAAGGCCAAGCTCTCGGCGCTCAAGGCAAAGGAGAAGGAAGAATAATGTCGACAGCTGCGGCAGCAGTAATAGTGCACCGCAAGGGGTACCCGAAGAAGAAGCGCCTAATGTACAAGGAGCTGCAGGAACTGCCCAAATCGTACAACGTGATAGCGCTTTCCAAGATGACCAAGGTGCGCGCGTCGCAGCTGATGCTCTTGCGCAAGAAGTTCCGCAACGACATCAAGATAAGGATAATCAAGAACCAAGTTGCAAGGCGCGCCTTTGAGAATGTTCAGGGTGTGGCAGGGCTTGAGCACCTGAGCAAGGAGCTGGAGGGCCAGTGTGCTCTCATGTTCACCAACATCAGCCCGTTTAAGCTCAACCTGATATTTGGCCAGAACAAGATCTTTCTTGCCGCCAAGGGGGGCGACGTCGCTACAAAGGAAATCGTTATCCCGGCGGGCAATACAGGTATCGCCCCGGGCCCCGTGCTTTCCGAGTTCAAGGTCGCAAACGTGCAGACAAAGATAGATCAGGGCACGATCTGGGTGAACAAGGACACGGTCGTCGCAAAACCCGGCGACGTGATATCTACCCAGCTTGCGTCGCTCATGAGCAAGCTAAACATCAAGCCGATAGAGGCCGGCATCGCAGTCAACTTTGCAATAGCTGAGGGACTGATGTTCACAGAGGCGGACCTTAAGATCGACTTGGAAGAGTACAGGAACGAGCTCGTCAGGTCGTTCCAACAGGCTCTTGCTCTTGCGACGGAGGTCGGGTATGCCACAGCGGAAACTATCAAGCCGATGCTTGCCAAGGCACACCAGCATGCAAGGTCGCTTGCTGCAGAGTCTGGCTACCTCACGCCAGAGACGGCAGGCCTCGTCCTGCCAAGGGCGCAGTCAAAGGCCCAGGCCGTCGCGGGTGAGGCCAAGAAGAAGGGCTATAGCGCCCAGTAATTTTCTTCTTAGAAACACGCAGACCTGGTCGGGCTCACCATTACCATCATCGAGCTGCATGTTGTTGCGCCACCATACATGGTCACGATAGTCAGGATGCCTTAAGAAACCGCGGACACGCCTTCAGCGGTAAATGTCACGCCTGCCGTGATAGACGATACCGCGAGGGTTCCGGTCTGCAGCCCTAATTATCCAAACAATTGATATTTCCGCAAACCTTGCGGCGCATACGTTACCTGTTCAAGCTAAAAAGATCGCAAAAACGTGAAATGGGAAAAAGGAAGGAGCCTTAGCCGAACAGCGAGGAGAGTCCCTCGAGGGCTTCTTCCTCTTTCTTCTCGTCCTTCTTTTCATCCTTGGCCGCGGCCGCTGCGCCCGCTGGCACTGTTGCGCCTGCTGCTGGAACTGCCGCTGCAACTGCTACCGGCGCAGCCTTGAGAGCCTCCTCGATGTTTACTTCGGAGAGGGCTGCGACGAGGGACTTCACCCTCACGTCGTCGGGGTTGACGCCTGTAGCCTTGACCACGTTCTTGACATTATCTTCAGTTATATTCTGCTTGAGCTTGTGCAGAAGCAAAGCAGCGTATACGTATTCCATTGTAGTCTGCTTTCCGACCTGAACCTTATTTGAACTTTGCGAGCGGGAAAACCCTTGCGGCCTTCGAATGAACGCGAGCAGTCAACTACGCACTCCACCCGAGCTGCACTAGATGTTAAATAGCAAGTCACGCAAACCGACGCTGACGTGCGCAATTACAGGTTCAGTCTGTACCCTGCAAAAGAACAGAAGCAGAAACTTGTAGAGGCACTTGATGGCTGCAGGTGGGTGTACAACTACTTTCTGTCAATTCCGCGTATGTCAGAGTACGACATGAATCATGTCCTGACCGAATTAAAAGAGCAGCACCCTTGGGTCAGGAATTACCACAGCGAGATCCTGCAGATGGTAAGCAAGCAGGTTGCAACTGCGAGAAAAACTGCCAAAGGTAGATTGCCGTACAGGCTTTCTGACACGTTCAATTCGTTTACTTACAATCAATGGGACTTTCGGATTGAGGGCAGCAAGCCTCCGGCGCAATGTCGTGAGATATGAAGTCTGCAGAGTTTGTTGAACCTTGGACATCAGATCTCGTCGGTTCATTCGAATTCATCGATTTGCCACTTTTTTCCTTTCTTTCAAAATTGGCCGTCATTAGCTCAATTAATTCAGGTGGTACAGGTTTCACTGAGTTTCCAAATCCTATAGTTTAGGCAATGATCGCAGGATGCACTATCACAACTTTCATACTTCTGCAAAAGACGTTTTCATGATAAAACGATGGGTAACGAAGATATCTGCTAAAGTTATGCGCATGTATTTCAATTCGCGGTGCAGGAAAAAGATAAATTACTTTCAGGTGGGTCGTTCTTGGATGGCCGGCGAATCTGCAAAGAGAGGCAAGCTGTATGTTGTGGGCGTAGGGCCGGGCCACCACGACCACATGACGTACAGGGCAAAGCAAGTCATTGAGGAAAGCGACGTCATAGTAGGCTACGAGACGTACGTCGGCCTCGTTGAAGATTTGATTGCAGGCAAGGAGGTCTACCGTTACGCCATGACACAAGAAGTCGACAGGGCAAACCAAGCAATCGAGTTTGCGGAGAATGGCAGGATTGTGTCATTGGTGTCGTCAGGCGACCCCGGGATATACGGCATGGTTGGCCTCATTTACGAGATACTGGCAGAAAAGGGATGGGATAGGGTTAATGGAATCTACGTCGAGGCGGTGCCCGGCGTGTCGTCGCTCAACTCCTGCGCGGCGCTGGTCGGATCTCCGCTGATGACTGACTTTGCTGTCGTCAGCATGAGCGACCTGCTCGTCCCGTGGGACATGATAGTGAAGCGCGTGGAGGCTGCAGCACTTGGCGATTATGTCACAGTCATCTACAACCCGGCAAGCAAGAAGCGTGTGCACCAGCTGCGTGACACCCGAGATATATTTTTGAAGTATAGAAAGCCCGAGACGCCCGTTGCGATAATCAAGGGCGCGTACAGGGAGACTCAGCAGGTGGTGATTACGACCCTTGAAAGGATGCTTGAGCACCAGGACATGCTTGGCATGATAACGACCGTGATTGTGGGCAACTCGTCGACCTATAATTACAAGGGCATCATGATAAACCCTCGCGGGTATACTTCCAAGTATCAGCTGGTAAAAGAGACGCAGGCGAAGGCCTGACTATCTTATGGTTGACGCGATATTACCACAAAAATGGTGTCTTTTTTCAACGAATCAGAAGGAGGTGGCTGCTGGGAGAATCTAGATTGTGAATGTCTTGGTGCAGAATTTATCAAATGACCGGAATAGTACAATTGCAAATGCAGCAACTAGTATGATCACTGATCTAGCATCAATATGCCATATACCAAACAGGAGAAAGAAAACTACGTTCATTATTACAAACACACCTCCAGATAGGCCTAAACAGTTGCCTACCACAGACAATATGAGATTCCAATTGTACGTAGTGCGATAATCAGCTTCTTTTTCTTCCATCCCCTTCAACAATTCTGGCTTCAACCTCCAAATTCGGTAAAAGATCATTGTGCATGTTAGAAAGAATATTACTGCAGAAGAACTTGCTGAAACAAACAACCAATCAATTTGAAAACTGTCCTGTATTAGTGACATGACTGATTATTGCCCTCTTCCAGTATTAAAAGTACATGTTTTAACATGTTATCACGTGTGCATAAATGTTATTAATACGAGCTACCACTACACGATTATAGGTATGGTAAAACGCGGCGGCAAGGATGTGATAACGGTAGAGATCTTCAAGCAGACCTACGACGTGATGAAGTCAAACGCGGAGAAACTAAAGTGGAACACAAAGGAGTACATCAATTCTGTTCTCACAGAGGCGATCGAGCGGGACAGGTTCCTGCAGACGTATGCCCCCAACCTCTCAAAGGTAGGCTACCAGGACGACATACTGTTCATACGGGACGCCAAGGCAGGCAAGACTGCAGAGGTGTATCTCAAGGACAGGGCGCTCTACTGCGGCCTGTGCAGGTCAAAGGACTGCATACACGTACACTACGCCTTTGCCCTTCCCGAAGTGGTCAGGATATACCCAAAAAGGCCCAGGCTTAGGCAGTAAACACATATCCATGTTCGGGCAAGTCACAACAAATGCTTCTTGGCACGTGCGGCTGGAGCTACCAAGAGTGGGTGGGCCTGTTTTACCCAAACAACAGGGTGGCCAAGCTCCCCTTTTACGCCAAGGTCTTTGACACCGTAGAAGTTGACTCGTCGTTTTACAGGATGCCAACAAGGTCAATGGTGAAAGGCTGGGAGAAGGCTACTGGCCAGTCGTTCCGGTTTTCATTGAAACTGCCAAAGACGATAACTCACGGCAAGGGCCTTGTTGGTGTAGAAGACGAGCTTGAGGCGTTTCTTGGTGTGATAGAGCCCTTGCAGGACGCGGATAAACTGGGGTGCGTGCTGATACAGCTTGGACCCAACTTCACCTTTGATAGGGTTGCAAGACTAGAGTCGTTTCTGGGAGCTCTCCCGGATGACATCCGCTTTGCGGTAGAGTTCCGCCACGACTCGTGGAACAGGGACGACACCTGGGACTTGTTAAAAAGATACAACGTAGCAAACACGATAACGGACTCGCCCATAGAGTTCCTCGCAAACCCCGTTGTCACAGCAGATCACGCCTACGTCAGGTGGCATGGCCGGGGCAAAAAGATCTGGTACAACTATAACTATTCTGAAGAAGAGCTTTTGGCGTGGGCGCAAAAAATGAAAGCCATAATGTCAAAGGCGCCGATGACGTATGCGTATTTCAACAACCACTACAACGCAAAGGCGCCCACCAACACGCTGCAACTACTGCAAATGATAGATACCATGACAGAGCCTCAGGAAAGGGTCCTGAAACTGATTGGCCGGCGCGTCAAGGGGGCGGTCAGGTCCAAGATAACGGACTATGTCTGACATGGTTGGCAAGTTCCAGTCGCCGAATAAGAAAAACTACATAATTCCTCAGCTATGTATCAAAGAAAATAGTTATGTGAATAATGCAATTAATCTTTTACATTCATTTGCATGACAAACCTTAATAATTTGAAATGCGATAAAAAGACAGCATGGCCAACGCGTTTGAAGACAGCTCGCTCGGGCTCAAGCTGAAGGGATACCTGCTGGTTCCGAACGACGCGCTTGAAAACAAGATCGCGGTTTACACCCTAAGGATAGCACAGGATGTGTTGGCCGAGCATCCGGAGATAGTTGACGTATGGCTGCAAAAGCTGCACCGGGAATACCTGTCAAAGAGAAACGCCTGCGAATTTGAAAATGACCCTGTCGCGTGCTTTAACCTGTCCATATACGAAGAGTTTGAGAAGCACTACAAGAGCTGGGAGGACGGTGGCCTGATAGCTATCTTGCTTCCAGGCGACAGGGCGATAAGGATAAGCAAAAAGCCCCTCTTCTCCGTGTCAAAGACGCCGGCGGAGAGCTGCGACGAGTGCAGGATGACCTTTGCAACTGTTAGGGAGCTTGTGAGGCACTATGGCGAAAAGCACCCTGCGATGATAGAGAAGGTCACGATGCCTATCTAGCTGGCCGAACGTCGCGACGCTTTGGCCCAGACGCGGAAAACCAGGGGGAACACGAATAATGAATTCTTGTCGTTGGCGAAGCTTTCGATTCCTTGAATGAGTTCACGACTGTCACCATCGTCGATCTTTGTTAATACCCCCAGTATCGTGTCCCACACACGCCGATTATTTCTCAGCACTGGCAAAGAGTAGATTTCAACCTGAGGTTTCATACCGGCGTCTACAAACATGCGGTACAGCTTTTTTCCAATTGAGGGATCGCTTCCCTTCGCTTTCATGATTCCCTCATACCATGTCCAGAGTTGCTCGACGTAACGGTTGGCAGGCTCGACCACCCATCTTGAAAGGTCGCAGTCTTCCACCATCACAACCCCAGCCGGCTTTGCAATCCTCACCATTTCTTTCAAACATGCGACGGGGTTCTTCAGATGTTGAAAAAGGAAACGCGAGTAAACAGCATCGAAGGCATGACTTGGGAGCTGGGTATTTTGTGCGTCGCCTACTACAAACTCTGTGTTCCTAATTACTCTGCGCTTTGCAACCGTCTTGCAGTACTTTACTGCAGTTTGATTCGCATCAACACCGATAACAGACCCCTTTGGTCCTACAATCTTTGAAACGGCAAAACACACATCGCCTGTTCCGCAACCAATGTCTGCCACCTTCATTTTTGGAGATATTTTCATCTTCTTCAATGACGCCTCAACGAACGGAGCGAACTCTTCTGCCTGTATTTGAAGGCGATTCATCTCTTCCTCTAAAAAGGCAATCTTGGAGAAGACTTCCACAAAGTGGAAGAACATTCATTGCTAATTATGCTTTGCGGGTGGATCGTGCAAGCCAGTTTGCGATCGCACCTAGCACAGCAATTCGATCCTTCTCAGAATATCTTGGATCGTCTTGATTGTAAAAGACCGATCGAAAGAACCAGTGGTCACAATCAAAGAACTCTACCTTCTTGTCTTTGGATCTTATCAATTCATAAAACTCTTTGGAAACAATAGAATACACGTGCTTGTCATTTACTCCGTGCAATAGCAAGACAGGCGCATCAATGTCTGAGAGCTCTTTGACCTTGCTGTTTCGTGCCGCAATGATATCTACGATAAACCTGTAGCAATAGTGGAAATTGATTTCTGGATCTTTCAGCAATTCGGTTACTTCCTTTCCGCCCAGCTCCATTATCATCGGGATAGCTTCTGCAATATTAACCAGTTTTCCAGGAGTAAATATTCTACGGAAGAGGAGGTAGAGAAAGTCCAATGGTTTTGGTTCTGCGGGGCTTCTTTCTTTAATGGTCGTTATTCTGACGTATGGCGCCATCAGAACCACTCCATCGATGGAGTTCCGGAAAATGTGGGCATACCAGAGCGCAAAAGTGCATCCCAGACTGTGCCCCAGAATATAGATTTCAGACTCTTTCTTGATGGATTGGATGACTTCATTAATTGCAGTCAGGGTTTTTTCAAAGTCCAGGTCTCCTGGTTGTCCGGCAGATTTCCCGTGGCCCGGAAGGTCCATTGAATACACTTCAATTCCCCGCCCAGACAACATCGAGCCGATATAACTAAAGATTCTTGAATCACAATAGGCCCCGTGTATGCAAAGAAGAGCCTTACCCAAAGATTCCTCTGGTAAAAAATGTAACAAGTTGATGGCACCTAAGCTTGTTTGTATGTGCGTAGCTTCCAGTTATTATTGCAAATATTAAGGCTTAGCGAACACGTGGGAATTTGAACATAATAGCGGTCCTGAAGCGTCAGGATAGGGACGTAGAATTGTCCATTATAAGAGCATGGTTAAAAATTTAAATAGCTTTTAGGACACTTTAACTCGAAATATGTCGGATGCTGTCACTGTCGAGCAGGTTTTTTCCATACTGGCAGACAGGCATTCCTGCAACATTCTAAGAATGGCCTACTCCGGCTTCAAGGCCTCATCTCAAAGTTATGTCGGTAACCTGAGCAAGAAGCAGTTTTACGTCCGGCTAAAGCGTCTCCGCGATGCAGGCTTGGTGGAAAAGCGCAATTCGTTCTACAGAACAACAACTTTTGGATCACTCGTCTACAATAGTCATATTAAAACCATGCATATAATCCTCGCCAATTATTGGAGCCTAAAAGCCATAGATGTCTTGAAGGCGAGAGAAGACTTTCCTTCACATCAGAAGGAGGCAGTCATGAATGAGATAATTCAGAGTGGCAACCTCCGCAGCATCGTAAACGCGACCCATCTATCAGGCTTTACTATCATCAATGACTTTAACATGCTTATCAACGAGGTAATCAAATTGCTTGGCAATGCCCATAACGAGGTCTACTTTGCATCAAGGTATCACGACCCCCACGTCTCGGCTAAAGTATTGGAGATATTTGCGCGAGGAGCTAAATTACACATACTTGACGGCAACCCGGAGCAGATAAGCCTCGAGAATAGACTAAACGCGATACTAAGGACGCCACCTAACAAAGAGACATTTGACAAGGTGAACGAGATGATAAGGTCACCTCGTTTTGACCTCAAGAGGAAGGAAGTCCCTATAAGCTTCATGGTTGTCGACGGAACACAGGTTGTATACGAGACGGCTAACTACGCCAGTCCGGAACAATTCACAGTTGCAATATCACGCTACGACGACGCGTACTTGGCGCAGAGGTTCATAGGCTACTTTGGTCTTCTTGCGAAGGATGCAGTTACACCTCGCCTTCTTGCAAGTGTCAGAGAGCGTTAGACCACGCTCGATCCGGTTAGATTCTATCATCGCTAGGCTTGGACAACGGATATAATTTTGCAAAGCGAACCGAAAGGTGCTTTCAGGCCTAAATCCAGCCCTAAAAGTATCCAAGAATGGATACTCTTTCTAAAAAAAAGTAATATTGGAACGCCCGTAGCGTTTTGACACAATGTCAGTTCTTCCCTTTGTAAATAGGAACCAAGAAAAGACAAGCAGACCGGTTGAACAGATGTCCCTTGCGCGCTCCCAGCTGATCCTACTCAATTCACGTAAGAAATGGGGCTTGGTTTATGCTCTCGCCACCCTTGCAGGCCTATTCTTCATACCTGAAGGGATGGTTGCCGCAATATTACAAGCAGACCCCCTTGTACTAATCTCAAGAACCGTGACATTGCCCTTCGTATCCTTTATGATAATAGTTGGCATGTACGTGCTGAACGACCTGGTCGACGCAGACCTGGACAGAGCCAACGGCAAAAAACGTCCTATACCTGCAGGTCAGGTGTCAAGAAGGCAGGTATGGGTATTCATAGGGCTTACCAATACCGCAGGTATTGTGCTTGCCATTCTTACATTCAACCCTGCAAGTATAGGAATCGCCTTAGGGATCGCAGCCATAGGCATAATGTACTCCACTCCAAAGATCTCGCTTAAGGACAGATTCTTAGTGAAAACACTCGCCATTGCTCTTGCCATGGCACTTTGTGCGCTTCTTGGCGCAACCTCAACTCTTGGCTTAGAACTTAACCACATCAATTCATTCCTACCCGTATACATTGCTCTCCTGCTAGGAATCATGATTTTTGTCACTTCACCCTTTAACGATCTGGGTGATGTAGTTGCAGACAAGGCTGCTGGAAGACGTACTATTCCTATTGTGATAGGCAAGGAAAACACCGTCAAGTTATCAATCACTCTAGCAATAGGTATGGCAATGATTTCGTGGTTATTCTATGGCTTGGGCATCGTCGGCTTGGCCACTTCTTTTGCTGTAAGTTTTGTATCTGCTTTGGCAGCACTAAACACATCCAAAGTCCTGAAGAGGATTGATGACATCGAATATGTACGCAAGAAGCACAAGCTATCGTATCCACTTCACATAATGCTGCAGTCAGCTATTGTAGTAGGGATGCTGCTGATCTAACCCTGCAGGCTATTGCACCATACTAAAGTATCCTAAAACAGAGACTTTCTATCAGCACCTCCATATGACGGACAAACAACGTATAATAAGCTCACACACATAAATGCGTCCGTAAAATGGCCAAGTCTCAGACGGCCGCCACAGTACTCCGGACCATTTCCGATGACAAATCAATGGACCTTTTCAAAACCATCGCTCAGAGCAGCATTGACAGCGAGAGCTTGAAGAACAAGACGAAACTCACTCGCAAGCAATACTATTCCCGGCTCTCGAGGATGACAAAGGCAGGTTTGGTGAGGAAAAAGAGCGGCAAATATGCCCTGACAGCGTTTGGCAAGGTAATCTACGACTCGCAGACAACAGTCGACAACGCACTGACCAACTTTTGGAAGCTCAAGGCCATCGACTCGCTGGAAATGTCCAACGAACTTCCGAAGGAAGAGCAGCAAAAGCTGATCGATGCCCTGCTTGACAACCAAGAATTGAAAGGGATCCTCATAAAGGGTTCCTAGGCTTCTTCCCACAGGACACTTTTCTTTAGGCCTTCCCGCCCGTGTTCATCACACTTTTTTAAAGTTCTTGTGTATTGACGAGCCGTACTGCAGCGCCTTTTTTGGCTTCATGGCTGACTCTTCGGGAACTCCGATTTCAAGAGCAACCTTCCTCAGGATGTGTTTTCTCACCATGTCGTCGGCCCCCTTTATCTTCTGGTCAAGCGGAATGGTCCTAACATATTCTATGAAGGTGGGAGATAGAAAGGGCTGTCGGACCAGTACATCGTACTTTTGCGCCACCGTCGAGATCTCCTTGACCAGCGCCAGCTCGTTTAATATCTTGTCTTCCATGAACTTCATGATGGCTTGCTCACCTGCATCGTAGATTGCCCTGAATCCGTTGTAGCCGCAGAAAAGCTCATCGCACCCATTCGCGCTCAGAACGACTCGAATGCCAGCGCCTTTTGCGGCCCGTGCGATGCACAGGTAGGCTACGCAGTTTTCAACGTGCGAAGTGTTGTTGCAGGTAATGGCCTTACGGACGCGCTCAAGGTCCTGCTCAAAGCCATGGACGTCAAGCTCGACTATTTTGTGCGATAGACCTAGCCCGGCCGCGATTTTTTTTGAGAACCCAACATCGTGCGAGCCGGGAAAGCCAACCGTTACGAGTGTGACCTGCTTGCCGAGGTCAGCGCTGATCCGGGCAAGAAGCGAGCTGTCGATTCCGCCGGAGAACGCGACTGCCAAGTTTTTTTCGGGCGCAACTTGTCGTACTACCCGGTAGAGGGCCTCGCGCAGCTCTTGAAGCACGCCTTTTCAAGGCGCGTCCTGGCATAAATATGAAATTACTTGTCAAGTTCCCTGCGCATCTCGTCTACGAGGAACGACGCGTCGTACTCGCCAAACGCCCCTTCAACAACCTACCTTATCCGCTCAAGCGTGTGGGATTCGTCCTGGCCAAGCGCGATGCCTTGCCTCTCGAGGTCGTAGATTAGCAGGTCAACTATGGAGCGGCCGGGAGCCTTGAGGTTTTCAAAGGTCCGCCTCAGATGCAGACTGGATACCCGAACGGCATTCTTCACGCTAGTTGGCAAAAGTACGGAGATTATTGCTAACAGTCACTAAAAAAGTCATTTGAACCAGCTGTTGGACGATCTCACTCAACGAGATCCCAGGCAAACTACCATTTATATAGTCAGAGATACCAGCTGCCGCCGATAATCAACGAATGCCCACAGAACGTGTGGTTTTGGACAGTGATTTACGATACCTTGACGGCAAAGGGAACCTCCTGAAAAGCAGGGTTGAGCTGTCCGTTGCACAGATGCTTGCGTTTCTTGGCCACAACTACAGGTACGGCACAAGCCTAGCATTGCCGGACGGCGCGCGCGTCCCAGTGGATTTTGAGGTTGGAACGAGGTATTTAGAAGTCATCGACTCCGAAGCCGACGAGGTCAAGTTCAGGCGCATAAAGGAAGCGCTCCCGGCACTTGACATCATTGCCTTGGGACATTCTAGGTTTGCAAGCAAGGTGGAGGAGATGGACTCGGTGTTCCTGTACGACGAGCCGGAAAAGGTGCAGACTGGCTCGATATTCATAGAGGACCCGTCGCTTGCGTTTGACTATGCGCACATACTACCCCTGGTGGAAAAGTGCTCGGTGCTACACGGCCACACCTCGACCGTGATGGTCGAGCTCATAGGCACCATGAAGAACAACCTCGTGATCGACTTTGGCGACGCCAAGCGCATAATAAAGGACGCTCTGAACGCGATCGACCACAAGTTTTTCATCAACAAGAAATACCTGCAGCGGGAAGATGACACCCACTATTACGTGGCGTTTGAGGGGCCGCGCGGATACTTTAACCTGCAAGTGCCCAAGATGACGACGTACATGATGTCCGGCGAGGCGACGGTGGAAAACCTGTCGACTGAGATAATCAAGCTCTTGGCGCCGAGCATGCCGCGCAACGTGGAAGCCATCGGCGTCTACATATATGAGGGCGTGAACAAGGGCGCCCACATCATTGCAGGGATAAAGAAGGAAGAGAAAAGGGACTAGATGGACAAGGCCCTGGTTATGCTGTCAGGCGGCCTGGACTCTGCTACCTGCCTCTACTGGGCCCGGGAGCGGTTTGACGTCTCTGCGATAACATTCAACTATTTTGGCAGGCTCGAAAACGAAAGGAGCGCCACTGCCAAGCTGGCAGAGGCCGTGGGAGTTAAAGTCATCGAGATAGATGTGCCGTTTGTTAAGGAGGCCGCGGACGTTGACGGCGGCAAGTTTGCCGGCCCGGACAAAAAGTGGGCTGCGTACGTCCCGGCAAGAAACATGATGTTCTACTCTATCGCCGCCCACCACGCGGAGTACTTTGGCGCCAAGTGGATAGTAGGCGGCCACAACTTGCACGATGCGTCGTTATTCAAGGACGCATCCAAGGAATACATTGGAAAGCTGAACGCGCTTTTTCGTGAGGCCTGCCTTGCGTGCGACGGCAAGCCATATCAGATATTGCTGCCACTCGCAGACATGGACAGGGTGGGAGTACTAAGGCTTGCGCAAGAATTGAATGTTCCACTAGCGTTCACATGGAGTTGCCACTCTGATGGAGACAGGCACTGCGGCCTGTGCTACTCCTGCCGGCAGAGGCTCGAGGCGTTTGGGGCAATCGGTGTTCCCGATCCCGCGTTTGAACGCTAGTACCGCCTCTCTTCCGCGCCACCTTTCAGCGCGATGTTGCTCAGGTAAACAGCGTCAAAGTCCTTTACACCAGTCCTGATTTGTATCTCGCCGTCGAGGCTTTCGATGACGCCAAACCCTGTCACAATGCCACGCAGGCCAAGCCCCACGAACGTTCCCTCAATTGAGGCCCGCGCGAATAGGCGGGCGGCAATTGGTAGAGAGGTGGGTCTTCCCCTGTACACGAATCTGGTTTTCGATGCGTCCATGGCGGCAAGTCCGCCGCCCACATGACGCATGAACTGGTCCATCCTGCGCCCGGCCCTTTCTGACCGCGTCTTGGCCGTCTGGCCACTTGAACGGGCATGTAGGAAAAGCCATCGGCCTCGTGCAAGCGCAAACGTAAGACCCTCGTTTCGGCCAAGGCACACTATGACTGTTGGCGCGAGCGCCCTTGCAAGCATCCTCTTGTACGCGGCACCTCCGTCTGCGACATAGCCGTCGGTATTGATGATGTGCAGACGCGAGATCCTTCTGGTCCTGGCAAGCATAGATTTCATACTGCATACGACCAGCCTCTCAGAGCCTGCGGGAGTAACGCTGCCCACAAATTCGTAATACCCTGCAGCCACGTCACGAAGGTCTACCACCTGGTCCCTGACTAACGCCGCGCCTATTGCGGCAGGTGGGGCAAGGTCGCCCTGCCCTATGTCGCCGTCGATGACGCACGGGGCAAGCCCACGCCCAATGGCCGCATTTGCGATGTACGTCGACAGCGTAGACTTGCCGGTGTCAGTCGCGCCCACAAGCATCACGGCAAGTCGCCTACCAGACATGCCAAGGATCCGCTCGACCAAGCCAGCCCACATTGCAGTCCCCGTGGTTAATGGGTCGGCATCCCAGGCATCACCCCCCTCAAGCGCAAGAGTGCATCCGGGGCTTGGCTCGAACGGTAGCTCCCTGCCATTCCGGACCTGCACCGTCATGCCAGAGACGTCCATGCCAAGCAGCGTACAGGCCCCGCCTAGGCGCACGGTGGCAGGCCCTCTCACCATCGTGACCTTCCCTGCTTGCATGACGCGGTCTTCACGCCGGCAGAAAATAACTTTGCTGCGCTGCAACGTTTATTTCCCTACCTTCTGCAAGCGCAGCTGCAATTGTCGGCCTCGGCTGACCGTGGGCTGCGGATTCCTGTTGGCGGCCAGCAGCTTGTACGCACGCTCAGCCTCATTGATGTCATCATGGTGGGCATAGCCGGCATGATAGGCGGCGCGATTTTCGTCCTCATGGGGCCAGCCATCGGGCTTGCGGGAAGCGCGGTCATCATAGCGCTTGTCATAAACGGCGTCATCACGCTTTTCACGGCAATGGTCTACGCGGAACTTGGCTCGGCCTTGCCGGAAGCGGGAGGCGGCTACAAATGGATAAGGGAGGGTCTGCCAAGGCCAAACGCGTTTATCAGCGGGTGGATGGCGTGGTTTGCCCACATAGTAGCGGGGAGCCTTTACGCGGTGGGATTTGGCGCGTTTACTTACAGCCTCTTCCAGATTACAGGGCTGCTACCGGACCAGCCACTGTTCGGTCTGTTTCCGTACGACAAACTGATTGCCGTGGCCTCCATCGCTGCATTCACTTACGTGAACGTCAAGGGGACTTCCACAACCGGCAAGGCCGGCACAGCAGTCACGCTCGTACAGCTCGCAATAATAATTGTCATACTCGGTTTTGGTTTCTGGGCGCTCCAGCACAATCCCGGTTGGGAATCGGCATTTGCGGAGCAGATGCTGCCGCTCGGGCTGACGGGCCTCATCGCGGCCATGGGCCTCACCTTCATCGCCTTCGAAGGATACGAGATAATCGTACAAACCGGAGAGGAGGTGAAAAACCCAAAGCGCAACATTCCCAAAGCAATCTTCATTTCCCTTGGCGTGGTCGTGGCGCTCTACTGCATGATGGGCTTTATCGCGGTATCTGCGACGCGGGCGCCCGGCGATGAACCGGCGTGGCAGTTCATCGGTAGAAACGGCGAGCTTGGGATAACGAAAGCTGTAGACCTGTTCATGCCGTACGGCGCTTTCGTGGTTCTTGCTGGGGGCATAGTCTCCACTCTTGCCGCGCTGAATGCGACTACGTTTTCTTCCTCCCGTGTCGCCCTTGCAATGGGACGCAACTACAACCTGCCCCACGCGCTTTCTTCGATACACCCAGTCAACAAGACGCCGCACGTTGCAGCAATAGTGTCAGGCATAATAATGGCAGTCATGGCCTACGCGCTGCCGCTTGCAGACATTGCCGTTGCGGCCGGCGTTATTTTTCTGCTTCTGTTTACACAGGTCAACATCGCCGCGATCACCATCAGGCGGATTTATGGCGACAAGCTGACGTACGGGTACAAGATGCCACTCTTTCCTTCGATCCCAATAGCCGGCATTTTCTTGAATCTCGGGCTTGCAGTCTATCTGCTTGTCACCCAGCCGCTCAGCTGGGGCATCACAGCGCTGTGGATATTGGTTGGGTTCGTACTCTATAGGATGTACACGTTCAAGAAGGAGGTTGAGCACTATGCGCCCCTAGTCATGACTGAAGGCACTCCAAGCAGGATGAGCTACAGGGTACTCGTGCTCTTTAGCCCCGAGAACCCAGACAGGCTGTCCAGATACGCGATGAGGGTTGCAAGGGAGTCTGCAGGCGAAGTCAACTTTCTCAGGGTGATAACAGTCCCGATGCAGACGCCGCTTTCTGCCGGCGCAGCTTTTGCCGAGGGTTCCAAGAAGGGCTTTGCGGCGCTTGAAGAGATGTTCAACGAAAGGAAGATACCAAGCCGCTACCTGGTCAGGATCTCTCATGACCACACCGAGGCGATACTTGCGACTGTAGAGGAGCAAAAGATAGATCTGCTAATAGCCGACTTGGAGCTTGTAGGCAGGAACCGCAAGCTTCTGGCGCTTGCCACTTGCGATGTGTTTGCGATAAAATCAGATGACGACAATACTCCGCTCGAAAAAGAGCACGACGCGGATTCTACACTGCAGAAAAAGAACTTGGTAGTGATCTACGATGGCGGCGCGCACGCAAATCTGGTGCTCAAAATGACGAGCTGGCTCGAGCACACAGGGAGGTTCAATGTGGAACTGCTCTCGCTAAGCAAGAAAGAGACGGAGGTCGAAGGGAGTGTGGCCATGAAGCCAGACTATTTGACGCAACTTGGCATAGGCATGAGAGAAGTCCGGCTCTCGCCAAGCACACACGAATCTGCGGCCATCCTGTTTGGAGCCATCGACTCGCACAGGCCTGACATGGTGGTGGTTGGAGCAAGCGTCGGGAAATTTAGCGTCTTTGACAGTCCACCGCTCATGCACATGCTAAAGCAGCTCCAATGCCCAGTGGTAGTTGCCAGGGATTTCGGCATACCTGGAGTCAGAAAGGCGCAGTCGCTCTTCATGAAAGCGTTTGGCAGGTGGCGCACGGCAGAAAAACACTAGTGCAGCTTTTATCCGCGTATTGCTAAAATTGTATAGTGGAGTGTGGGATATGTGGCCGCAGTGAGGAAATGCCGTTCAAGTGCCGCTACTGCAAGGCGCTCTTTTGCTCAGAGCACAGGCTCCCGCCAAACCACAACTGCGTCCTCCTTGAGCAGTTCTTACACCAGCCCGAAAAGGACAGGGAGTTTCTCGAACACGTCGCCGGCAAGCGCGGCAGCACAGGTGAAAGAACCGCAAGTGCCCTTAGAAACGCGGTGCTCCTCAGGTTCTCACGGACTGAGATCGCCCACCTGACGATCGGTACGGCGCTCGTGACAGCGGTTGGATTGTCGCTTTTCGGCTTTCGGTTCCAGCCAGAGTACTTGGTCATATTTGTCAGCGCTTTTCTGCTCCACGAGTTCGCGCACAAGTTCCTTGCCCAGTTTTACAGGGCTTGGGCGGAATTCCGCGTGCTCTTTTTTGGAGCTGTGATAACCGCCGTGTCGGCGCTCCCGTTCTTTCCGTTTAAGTTTATCGCGCCCGGAGTCGTGTTCATCAGCGGATCGATTAGCGAGCGCAGGAACGGAAGGATCTCGCTTGTGGGCCCGCTCACTAACATAGCCCTTGGAGCGGGTTTCATGCTCGCATATTTTGCCATGGGCTCGCAGCTAATGCTGGTCGGCGCAAGGTTCAACGGATGGATTGCGCTTTTCAATCTCATCCCGTTCATGGGGCTCGACGGGTCCAAGATATTTTCGTGGAACAAGATCGTGTGGGTTCTTGCTCTTGCCGCTTCAATAGGGTTGTTTGCCGCCGGGAGCCTCTTCTCTGGTAGAGGACTTTTTGGCTTTTAGCTAGTTCATGTACCCGAATGAAAGCAGGAGGTCACTGTCGCGGACCCACCTGCTCCCGATGTCCGTCCTGTAAAACATGTTTGGGATCATGATGTTGGCGACGCGCTTGTAGGCTACTGCACGGGCCTCCTCAGTGGTGTCGCCAGAGCCGGTCACGACCAGTGAATATCCAGACCTGCCTGCGATGTGCCAGTCGTTTCCCTCCCTCTTGACCTCGCCTAGGTGGACGCCTGTAAGGTCCGGTTTGTTGAACAGGATTATAGCCTCCTCGGAGAATTTCCTGAACGTTTTTTCGTCGTTAAACGGAAACGGCGGAACTGCGATGACTACTGCTATCTGGAATCCCCGTTTTGTCTGGAGCTCCGCGTTTTCCCCGCTTGCAAGTGAGTAAAGGAACTGGCCCCACTTGCTCGTCACGCCCTCCATATGTATAGATATGGTTGGGTAGCCAAACCTAGACGTGAACTCGAGCGGGTAGATGCCGGTACCGTTTGCGATGCAGTTGATGTCTATGTAGCCTACGTACCTCGACTCGGCAAGCTTGGGCTTTATTTTTTCCAGTGTGTATTCAAATATCTTATTCCTCGCACTCCACCAGGCAAGTGTTCCCATCTCGCCCGTGCTCGGACCGATGTTGTCGGGGAAAAGCCTCTTGTGCTCAAAGTTGATGTTGATGGGATGCGCAAACTCTTTGCCGTTAAAGAACGCGCCCACCGCGACTTCAACGCCGGAAGAAAATTTCTGCAGTTGGAATATCCTTATCTTGTTTGACCAGCGCTTCTTGTACCGGGCTAGGACGTTGATGACGTCGTTGCCATCCGCCTCCTGGCCGACGAACAGCAGCTCTTTTTCGTTCTGCGCCTTGCCGCTTGGCTTGATGACGTACCTACTGGGGTTGTCCTGCACGAATTTTATGGCCTCCTCAAAGTCTGAAAAATTCCAGCTCGGCAGGACAGAGACGCCGGCCTTTTCAAGCTCCTGCTGTCCAAACTCACGCTCATTTTCAAGCCTGTCGGTGTAGGAACTTCCGCCCACGACCTTCTTGCCCTCGGACCTGAGCCGGTCTGCTGTTTTGCCAAAGCCGATGTCATCGAACACTATGACATCGGCCGAGTCGACGTGCGGCTCCCATTCGTCAATCTTGTCCACGAATCCGTCGCCCACATCCTTTTCGGTCGCGCTCTGGACGCAGAACTTGACCTCGTTGCCCTCTTGCAGTATCGTGTACGCAAGATCGAGGCTTAGTGCTTCCGGCGACACAAAGAGGAACTTCACGTTTCAGGGGTTGTAAACGACTAGCATGACTTTAAAGAGTACGTTTTTGCGCGCGAGTTTATTAGCCAATCGCGGTTTCTAAAAGACACGAATGGCAGAAAGAGACCACGACATAAATCCCGCGCTTATGGTCATCGACGTGCAGAGCGGGTTTGTAAGCAAGGGAGGGTCGTACGACCTACTTAGAACCTATCTCAAAACTTAACTAAAATTTACTAAAATGCCTAGCAGGTTAGTACCTTATGATATTTCATTGGGGAGGCTCTTCCTCATGTCATGTCCAGCGAGTTTCTCGTGCAAAAAGTGGGTAACATACTGCAA
>NZ_DASWIL010000004.1:0-28745 GCF_036397675.1 Nitrososphaera sp.
AGCACGGCGGCATACGCGGATTGACTCCACAGGAGAGGTGGTTGCAATCGTTAAATACGCCGGTCAGGAACCGGAATCGGCTGAAAAAGTGTTACCTATGTCGGTAACTGAAAGTGTTACCCATCTGGGTAAGTACAACAATTAACCCTTACTAGCTTTGAGCAGCTTCACTTCAGTAGGGTCTACTTTTAGAACCGCTAGAGGCACGCAAACCGCTGGCCCCCGTTTTGTCCCAAAATTTTCCCGTACCTCTCTGGGCCCACCGTCAATTGCATCAATCTGCAAGACCGCAATATGCTTTTTTCAGTGTATGAAGAACCTTTGGATAGCAAAGTAGCACGTATACTCTCAACGCTTATATCAAAAGACGCCTCTATTACCAGGTACATATGGCAATGCATCTAATTCAGGCCATTCCTGGCATGCCCAAACCTGTCACCGAAGCTGAAGTTAATGGATTTCTCCAGGCCAGGCTTAACATGCAGTTGGCTACCATTGACGATGCGGGCTATCCGAATATTCAGCCCGTTTGGTTTTATTATGACAAGGATTCTGGCAAGGTATACACCGGAACACAAAAAACTACCAAGAAGGTTCAAAACATACGTAGAAATCCTGACAAGATCTATTTCTCAATCGACGACGAGAACTCTCCTCCCAAGGGAGCAAAGGGAAGGGGAGAGGCAATCATCTCTGAAGACATACAAAAGAATGTTTCAATCATGGAAAAGATGAACTTGAAGTACCTTGGCACCCTTGAGCACCCGCTAGCCAAGATGCTTATGGAAAATGCCAGAAATGGCGTAGAAGTAGTGATTGAAATCACGCCCAAGTTCTTCTCTGCATGGGACTTTGGCAAGGCACAATAACCCAGTATCCAGAGTTAAGCGGTAATAACATCGATCTCCTTTACTAACATGGCCCTCTATCCGTCTATGTTGAACTGAATTCAGATACCACGTTTGGAATTCCGACCTGGTACGAAGGAAAGTGGAAATCGTGATTCTCCTTATTTTTCCATTTGACGCCTTAATATTTCTTGTAAGCATCTTTATCAAATCCGATCCAACTGCTGCTCTTGCAAGAATCAATGGCACTGTACCGGGATGTTTCACCTCGAACTGGTCTGCGATAAAGTTTACAAAATCCCTAAATGGAGCTGGAGGGGAATCTGAGGCAATGTAGGATTGATTTTTCTCGTCAGAGTCGTTTGAATAGTCAATCATCATTGAAATATTGTGTTCTAACTAACCAGAATCGCCGTGAGTTTAGGATTGATTCCTCTTGTTACCGACTTCATCTTGCCAAAGGGCATATTAGATGGATACCGTATCAAAAAGAAATGAAGCGAACCCTTTCGCTATTAACGGCTCTCATTCTACTTCTCCCTGCTAGTTCTCAAAGCTCTTATGCTCAGATTGACTCTATCCTGATTAATGAAGTCGAACTAAATCCGCCAGGTAACGATAATTTGAGCAGCGTTTCAGAGTGGGTAGAGCTGTACAATCCCACCATCAATGCGATAAACATAGGGGGATGGATATTAAGCTCGACCGCTGGCAGCATTGCTACCCTCCTAGTCGGGGCCGGCACAGTCATTCCAGCTGGTGAATACCTTTTGATAGCAAGAGCGTCGCAATGGCTTGACAACTCGGGCGAGGTGATAATCCTGGCTAACTCTAATGGAATCCAAGTCGATCTCGTAGGGCCATTTTACGATAATGAGAATGACTCCCATTCATGGCAGAGATATCCCAATGGCAGCTATGAATGGGCGTTTCGTTCTAGCACTCCAGAGGCGTCAAATGGTGTGAGCGTTCTCCAACCAAAACCCAACAGCCCGCCCGTTGCAAACGCGGGGCCGGACACGGCCGTAGACGAAGGAACAACCGCCTTCCTAGATGGATCAGCCAGCTACGATCCTGATTCTGATGCCTTATCCTATTCTTGGATCCAAGCTTCGGGCCCGTCAGTCCAGATCTCTGCCTCAAATGCTGCTACCACGTCTTTTATTGCACCAATGGTTAGCCCGGATACTTCGCTTAGCTTCACATTGAGAGTTACGGACTCGGACGGTGCATTTTCGCAAGATATTGTCACAGTCAGGGTTAGAAATATTGCGCAGGAACCTGTAACTGTAACAAGTGTCGTCGAGGATCAATATGCAAATCAAGAGCTGAAAATAGTATTCATCAATGTGGGACAAGGAGATTCCACGTTGATAATCCTTCCTAACGGCAGAGCCATGTTGATTGACGGCGGGGAACCTAACCAGTTCCAAACGGTACTTGCGACGCTTCAAGAGCACGGAGTGCCGAAGATAGATGTCGTGGTGGCTACCCATCCACATGCCGACCATATGGGCGGATTGATAGGCGTCATGAGCAATATCGAAGTCGGTAAGGTCATAGACTCCGGGCAGATTCACACGACAACAACCTTTGAGGATTTTCTGGATGCGATCGACTCACATCAGATACCCTTGACATCAGTACACGAGGGCGATACCATAAACATTGACCCATACGTCAGTTTGGTAGTGCTGAACCCGCCAACGTCCTTGCCAGAAGGCGCACATAACGAGGAGAACTTTAACAATAATTCAGTGGTCATCAAGATGACCTATGGCGAATTTACTGTTATATTTCCCGGAGATATAGAGCAGGAGACTGAATCCCGGCTGTCTGCCGAGGAGATTGATGTCGATGTTCTCCTGGCATCGCATCATGGAAGTAGAGGCTCAAATTCGCTCGCTTATCTCAACGCGGCTTCTCCAGAAGTGACGATTGTATATGCAGGGGCTGGCAATCCTTACGGTCATCCTCATCAAGAAGCACTTGAACGGATAGAGTCTAGTGGAGTGGACCACCTTTTCCGCACAGACATTGATGGCTCCATCATATTGACAACATCTGGCACGAATGAATATACGCTGGAGACGCAGGGTAGCAACAAAACAGTAGTTGTACCAGAGTTCAATACTGTAGTCTTGATTGCCAGTATTGCCTTGGTCTCGATAATCATAATGACCAGCAGGAACACGAAATGGAAATCATTAAGGCTAGTTTAGATCGGTTCGAAGGTGATTTTGCTGTAGTCTATTCTGATGATGACAGCAGAAAGTTCGATGTTCCAAAAGCAATGGTATCGGAGTTAAAGGCCGGCTCAAGAATCCTAGTGTACTTTGAAAACGAAAGCGTCGTTAAGGTTGTGCTTGACACAAGAGAAACGAATGAAGCAAGGAAGAGGATTATGAAAAAATATCGTAGCTTGAAGAACGGTCAGCATCTCGATTCGGGACACGATCCAAAGATCTGATAAGACAGGAGGGACCGGTAACTTGACGCGTCATGTTGCATTACGAGACAAGAGCAAGGGCCAGCTATCCGGGGAGTCTAGTCAAGGCCTCTCTAAGATAAGTACCGCAAGTGAAAGCTAATATGCAAACAAAATAACACACCCTTGAGGATGGAGCACCTAATATTCCATCATGATGGCAAAGAATACAGAATGTATAATGTGCTAACACTCGACGAGATTAAAACGATCATGAAAATGGCTGAAGAGAGGGATAGAAAGCTGAACGCTCTCAACGCCAAATCGACGAGAGAATACTTTGAAGACACAGACAAGATGGTAGCAGCTACTTTAAGAAGGTGCTTTCACATGACAGACAGGCAAATAGAAGACATGGATCCGATCGAACGTCGAAGTTTGGGAAGTGCTTTTATCAAGTTCCTTGCGGCTGCGAACAACTTCTCCAACCTTGCACCGTAGAGCATACGAGCTGACACAGACTTTGGCAGCCCACCACACCAAAGCATTCGAAAATGCGGCATCAACGTACGTTTCATCGCTAACACCAAACAATGCCAAGTATATCAGTGCCAAATATTATCTCCTCAGGCTCGTCATGTGAGTTGAACTATTTATTATGGTCAGCTCAAAGAACAAATGTATTGGCTTCTAGCGACGAGAAGGCAAGGTATCAGCAGGCCTATGAACAGTGGATAAGATCAAACGGGGGATCAGTCGTCGTGCAGACCAATCCTGCTGCTTTTTCAGATTCCATCTTCACTCATCCAAACAAGATGACAGTATCCATCCGCCAGCCAAAAGATAGCTCTGATAGGATAATTCTTGCAGCCAATCTAAGTATTCCTCGTGAAACACAGCAGCTGATAATCTCATTCCCCGAGCTTGAACAGGCAGCTTTTTCACATGAAATAGCGCTGTTAATGATCCAGATAGGGGTCCAGTTTAGCTTCCGGATCCAAGAGAACATTTTGCAGGGAATTACTGTAGAAAGAACGATCTACGGAGAAAGTATGACCAAGCAAGTGTTCTTTGATAATCTATATCGGATCATCGATGCACTTGTAGCGCTCCAGTTGAAGTTTCAGCAAATGTTGGGTAGCGGTGGATTAAAGAGAACTACTGCAGGAAACGAGACTGCCACCTCATTCTACGGCTAGAAAAAGACTGTATCAAGGTCAGGCCAAAGGATCGCTTGACAAGCAGACTGGGAAAGAAATCAACGATATGCTGAATGCATCAATCTTTCTATATAAACAAACGAGATGTCGGGACCTTGCACTTACCTCTTGTTTTATACCTATTTGTCCTATCCTAGTGTAGATGGGCGGACTTGGGTTATGCCTTTGTTGCAAGACAGACCAGCTGCTTACTGAGCATTATGTTAAGGAAATCAAGGAGAAAGTCATGATTTGCAGGGACTGCCATGATGTGATGGATGGATATATGAATTTGATTGAAAGATACAGCCAGCTATTTGTAAAGGATCGACAACCGCAAGTCGGCAAGGGTCCTTCTCCAGCACCGAAGAACGTTGACGAATATAAGAAATAACAATTACGAAGGTGCTTCTGGCTACGACGTCACTGCCGAACCATCCACCATCCTGCTAAGCGAGACGGCGAAATCATTGACTACCCTGATCACTCAATACAAGAAGGAAAAGTTCTGAGCAGCGTTATGGTGATGACTTGGGGATCGTCCCGCCATCGCTATTCACGCACAACACCAATAGAGTGTAAATGCAGGCTTCATGCTTTCTATTGCCGTTCACTACGAAAGATATTTGATTCAGGAACTACTCATAGTCTATTAACAATTTCTTGAATTCTTACTGTAAAAGGCATCTGCAAATTGTCTCCTCTGCCATATACCACAATCAATTGTCCTTTTATCGCGTTCCACTTAAGGACAACGCCAACTTTGAATTTGGAAGGTAAGGATTAAGGTACTGTTAGCTTTGAATGTGTCGGGAGTCAACGAGAACATTGGCACCACCCGGTAATCTACTTATGAGAACAGAAAAACAATCCTTTTCTATAACTACTCACCAACCTCTACAATGGGCAATCTAGAATCAACTATACCCTCTGAAGTAAAAGGGAATAGGCCAGCACGAGGTCGAAAATCTTGATGAAAAGAATAGCAGTGAATCTAAGGCCGGAGAGAGTGGATGGAGTGATTGCAGCTCTCAGGGGATTAAAGCTTGAAGCAACAATATATGACGTGAAAGGCGCAGGAAAAGAAAAGGAAAGAGTTACTTCGGGCAGGGGGATGGGTACCACCGAGCTTGCGTATACCACAAGGAAACTTGTAGCTACCGTAGTAGATGGTGGACGCCTAGACGACGTGATAGATGCGATTAAAGGAGAACTTGCAGGAAAGGCGGGCCGAGTAGTAATCATGGTCTCACCAGTAGATGATCTCATCGAAATCTAGGCTTGTCGGAAAAGAGATAAAGTCCGCGGTGTATTTTCCTGTTTGAGATAGTTGAAGAAGCGGATAAGCTGACGAAAGTGTGGCTATAGATTCAAGCGGCCAACTATCGCTAGCGATAACCCGACTATTTCCCAGTGTCTTTGCGGTGTTCTCCCCAGAGCCAACATCTCTTTTGCCTCTTCCACCTCTAAGCGTAGCAACGTTGTGGACATACGGTTCCTCGACCAATGTTTTGATTGTAGACTCGACATCCTGGTCAACAAATTCAGACCTCACGTGCTTATCGAATATTGCACCTAAGTTGGCATTGTGGGTTTTCCGAACGTGTAGCTAGATGTCTACACCTTGGCGGTATCAGGACTCTCGGTACTCTTCTAGAAAGTTCTCTTTTACCCTCTCGACTAGGCTCCGAAGTTCTGAGTTATCATTGAGCTCGTTTAGCCTTACTGACGAAAAGCCCAGAGATTCAAGCTCGCCAACAAGATAGCTTTGTTCGTGCACACTGGTCTCGGCGTAAGTTCGGGACATGAGAGTATATACGACATCGATATTATTTAGGTTATGCGCTTCCATAAAATTATTCTAGAATCTGGTTTTGCTTAGGCACTCACTCATTTGACAACTTGAAAGCACAATAGGAAGGAGGGCTTGACCTCGCCACCATCAATGGATCAGGCAAAAATACTTGTTGGGGAATAACCAAGCGTCGATTGGCATTAAGCGTAGATTGAGCGCTGCATGGACCAATGTGCATGGATGTATACCCGTTTGGGTACGCGACCCACTGACCCCACTTTTCGCCAAGGTGATGCCAGTCCATTATCCCGTCTTGCCTTTTGCAAAGAATTTCTCGTTGTTGCCTACAGCCCGGTCTTCCCACACTACAAAGATGCTGTCGCCAGCAACGGCTATCGAGGAGCATTCCAATATTGCCGCATCGTTGCTCAGGTTTAGGGCGTCGATAAAAGCATTGCCGTCCGCGGTTGACACCAGCAGGATCTCCTCAATGTCAGACGACGCCGCTTGGGCCACGACAGAATACTATTTCAGGAAAAAAGACGCAAAGCAAAAGACCCCCATTTAGGACTTTTGCGTCGTAAGCAAGTAAGGCGACATGATAAATAGCGCCCTGTTGAAATAATGCCGGAGTTGAGCGAAGAAAGCGACGAGCTCCGGAGGCTGTTGGAGATTGTTTCAGACAAGGGCCTCAAGGCTCTCAGCGTTGCCGAGCTTGACGTGCTCCGCACCCTTTTGGAGGCGAAGGATTACGGTGGCAACAAAAAGGCAGACGGGTCAAAGAAAAAGCTGATCCGACGGATAAACGCGGAAATCTACAACAAGTATTCGCCCCGCAGGTTTTTGTAAAACAATCGACTATCGAATTGTCGTTCTATCAGACCTTCCCTTCAAGATAGGCGCGCCTCTTGCGCTCCGGGAACTTTTCTATTGCATAGCGGAGCATCGTGCGGGGCATCTTTTTGTAGTACTTTCGCAAGAACGTCTCTTCGGTTTTTGCGTCGCGCTTGCCTATTTCCCGGAGCATCCACCCTACAGCCTTGTGCATCAGGTCGTGCTCGTCGCACAGGAGAATTTTAGAGATTTTCAGTGCATCGCGAAAGTCACAGTTGTGTATGAAATGAAACGTTGCAAGCATGGCAGCGCGCCGCTCCCACAGCACCCGTGACTTTGCAAGCCTGTACAAAAGAGACCTGTCGCCTTTTTCCAAGAACGGCCCCAGTATCTTAGGCGCAGTGAGATCGACCAGATCCCAGTTGTTCACCTTCCCTAAGTTGTCGAGGTAGAATCTGGCAACGTTCTCGGGATCGAGCTTGAATTTGTCGACTAGGATCAAGAGCGCGACGAGCCGCTCCTCGTGTATCTTTGAATAGAGAAGCTCCCTGACCTCGTCCATGCCTGCGCCCGCGTGCTTTTTTGCAACTTCGCGTGACTGAGGTACAGTGATGCCAAGGAAAATGTCGCCTTGCCCGTACTGGCCGGGGCCGGTCTTGAAAAAGCCTTGAAGCACCCGGGCCTTGTTTGGGTCGCTAAGTGTGCGCAGCTCTTTTCGAAGCTCTTCTATCATACAGATATGTCAACCAGTTTTTTTCTCGACGTGTGCCCTGAAACGATCCTCACGTTTTGCGCCGGCACGCCAAAGTGCTCCGCCAGTTTTTTCACGAGCTCCCTGTTGGCCTTTCCGCGCTCCGGCTCTGACTTTATCCCTACCTCGATCTCGTCGCCTTCCACACTGACGCCGCTTCCCCCAAACCGCACGATGACGCGGTACCGCATCAGTACAGCCTTTCTTATGGCATCTAATATGTGTGTAGAGCGATCCTGCGTAAAACATTATACGCAGATCGGGAGCCACCAAAGGTGATCGCATGGCCGACGAGCGCATCTACTGCATATGCGGCGAAACCTACGAAGCCCACCTTGCTGCGTGCCCCAAGTGCAACGCGCCAAACAGCTATTTGGCTGTAAAGCAGGGGAGGGGCGTCAAGGTAGCGGCAGTGGTTGGGATAGGTACTGCCGTGCTGGCAATTCTGATTCTGCTTCCCGAGATAGTGACACTCAACCAAGCAAACCCGCTCCAGATGGCGATAACAATATTGCAGCCGCAGGAAGTCGGGCCGACGACAGTTCCGCAGGAGGGGCTGGTCGAGCGCGCCCTTGCGGCAGTCAATGGCGACAGAGCCACTTTTGGCCTGCCGCCGGTGCAGTTGAGCGCAAACCAGGCGGCGCAGGTCCACGCGGAGGACGTCTACGCAAACAAGCAGATATCCCACTGGCTGTCAAACGGCGAAAAGCCCTACATGACGTACAGCCGGCTCGGAGGCTCCGGGAGCGTGCAACAGAACGTGGCCATATCCGGTTTCAGCCAGGCCGAGTACGACAGGTGCGTGTCATCTTTCCTGCTCTGCGAAAGGATCGACCCGCTGGCTGCCATCGACGAGCTGCAGCACGAGATGATGTACAACGACAAGGAATGCTGCAACGACGGCCACAGGGAGAATATACTCGACCCCAGTCACACGCATGTAAGCATAGGCATAGTCTACGACGACTATTATTTGGCGCTTGTCCAGAACTTTGAAAACGACTACGGCCTGCAGGTGGAGATCGATGGTACAAAAGTCAGCATAGCAGGGCCCATGCCCAGCGGCTCTGAACTAGAGCACATCGTAATTTACTATGACCCCCTGCCCACGGTGGCCACGTACGAGGAGAACAAAAACATGCTTGCCTATGACTCAGGCCAGCTTGCAGCCTCTGTGTTTCAGCCGCTGCCTGCCGGCTTTCATTATCAGCAGACAGCGGATCACGTCGTGATAGAGGCGCGGAGCTGGGAGAGCGAGGGCATGGTTGACGTGAGGTTTGACATTTCGCAGGCTATCAAGGAGCCCGGCGTCTACACGCTGTACGCGATGTTTGAGAAAGACGGCGAGCAGTTCGCCGAGACCTCGCATTCTATATTTGTCGGGTCTGTAAGTTGAAACAGCACGGGAGCGCAGGCATTATCATGCACACAGTCGCGAGCCAAATGCGCCCGGTGCGTGCATATTGCTCGCCTGCTCCGTTCGTCCATGCTGAAACTCGCTATGCGAGCAACTGTAATATGGCATTTCAGTTATTTAAGCCAGCTGGCAATTTTTTCTATAGGCTTCGTTAATTCATTTAAACTATGTAGACCCGCTATCCGCATCTAGTTGCCATCTTACTGCCCCAAAAAAGAAGCGACCGCGCACGTTTGTTCCACTTGAAACGCGCGCCCCCCCTTCCCAGCAGAACTGATGCAAGATACATATTTGACCGGCGCGGCTCTATCGCGGTGAATTACGCCGCCCTCAAGGTTGGCTCCTGGGACCTTTCCGGCCTCGTCAAGGATCCTACGAGCAACGAGTTCAAGCAGTTCCTCTCGTCGATCGAAAGCCGCGTAAAGGCGTGTGAGGTCAAGAGGCAAGCCTTGCGCCCGGATATGCCCGCTACAGAATTTGAGGGCATGATCCATGAGATTGAAGACATTTATGAAAAACTCAGCGTGGCGGCAGGCTTTGCGCACCTGCGTTATTATGCCAACACGGCGTCAAACGAGGCCTCGGCGCTTGTGACTAGAATGGACAAGATGTCGGCCGACGTGGCAAACAGACTGCTCTTTTTCGACCTCTGGTTCAAAAAGCAGGTCGACGACGCAAACGCATCAAGATTAATAGACGGCGTTTCGCCGGTCTACCACGAATACCTGCGGCACAAGCGGCTCCTGGCAAAGCATTCGCTGTCCGAGTCGGAGGAAAAAGTCATAAACACACTTGAAGTCACGGGCACCGGCGCGTTAGTGAAAATATATGACAAGATGGCCTCAGCCTTTGAATTCGAGATGAAACTAAGGCGCGGCAAAAAAGTGGTCGTCAAGAAATTTCACAACAAGGAAAAGCTGGTCTCGTTAGTAAGGAGCTCGGACCCAGCCGAGCGCGAGGCCGCCTACAAATCATTGTTTTCAGTCTACAAGAAAAACTCAGGCGTCCTGGGCGAGATCTACCAGAACATAGTGGTCGAGTGGCGCGACGAGGGGATATCTATGCGCGGCTACAAGAGCCCGATATCAATAAGGAACGTGGGCAACAACCTCGACGACGGCACGGTCGAGGCCCTGCTTGCAGCTTGCCGCAAGAACAGCTCTGCATTTCAGGAATATTTCAGGGAAAAGGCAAAAATGCTTGGAACAAAGAAACTGCGCCGCTACGACCTCTACGCTCCATTGTCAAGAAAGAGGTCTGGCAAAAAGTTCGCTTACGGCAAGGCCGTCTCGACCGTGCTTGACACATTTGGCAGCTTCAACCCGGAGGTGCGCCGGCTCGCCGGACGGGTGTTCGAGGAACGTCATGTCGACTCGGAAATAAGGAAGGCCAAGATGGGCGGGGCGTTCTGCCACACGGTCAGCCCCAAGATAACGCCCTACGTCCTCCTGAACTTTGACGGCCGGACCCGTGACGTGTCAACGCTTGCCCACGAGTTTGGCCACGCGATTCACACCATGCTTGCGCGGGACCTGCCCCTTACCGTTTCGCACGCGCCGCTGCCGCTTGCAGAGACTGCCTCCGTGTTTGCAGAGATGCTGCTAAACGAGCGGCTGATGGAGGCCCTGCCGGCCGGAGAGCGCCGGCTCTTGCTCGCAGAGCAGATAGACGACATGTACGCCACTATAATGAGGCAGGCTTATTTCACGCTCTTTGAGATAGAGGCGCACAAGGCCATAGGCGAGCAGGACGTGACCATTGATCAAGTGTCGCGGATATACTCTGACAACTTGTCGGAGCAGTTTGGTGATTCCATCCAAGTCGCCGACGAGTTCCAGTGGGAGTGGGTCTACATACCGCACTTTTACCACACGCCGTTTTATTGCTACGCGTATTCGTTTGGCAACCTGCTCGTACTATCGCTGTACAGGCAATACAAGCTGGAAGGCAAGTCGTTCGTGCCAAAGTACTTCGGCATCCTTGCCGCCGGAGGCTCCCGTAAGCCGGAAGAACTGCTGATGGAGGCCGGCTTCGACATATCGGGGAAAGAGTTCTGGCAGCAAGGCTTTGACCTTGTGCGCGAAAAGATACAGCAGCTGAAAGGGCTTGCGCCAAGGTAAGGACGCGCTCCTTGCATCCGCCATATCCGGCTCCATTCTTGCAGGCATCTTCCTGCCACAGGCAGGCATGGTCGTCGGGCCGTACCTGCTCGTGTGGCTTGGAGCGCTCCTGTTCCTCAACCTGCTCAAGCTCAGCCCCAAGGACCTTGCAGGGACGTTCTCAAGGCCTGGCCCGCTAGCAGCACTTGCGGTAGTAAAGCTGGTCGCGCTGCCCCTTGCCATGTACGCTATCGCGTATTTTCTCTACAGGCCGTTTGCACTCCCGGTGCTCCTGCTATCCGGGATATCGACTGGCCTTGGCGCACCCTTTGTCGTAAGCATTGTCGGCGGCCGGCTGCCGCTCATAGTTGGTATGATAACGGTGACGTCGCTTGCCGTGCCGTTCGTGCTCCCGTCGCTTGTCCACGCGCTAGTGGGCTCGGAGTTTGATCTGCCGCTTGCGGACATGGTAGTCCTACTGCTGCTTGCGCTTTTTATCCCACTTGGGGCCGGCTGGCTGACCAAGAAGTACGCGCCTTCCACGTCGCGCTTTGCCGACGAGAACTCGTTCGTCCTCTCGTTGGTTTTCGTGGTGCTCATAAACATGGGCATGTTCGCAACGCTTTCAGAGTACTTTTTCACTGAACAGCTTTTCGTGCTCCAGACGCTTGCCGCGTCGTCGCTTGCCTACGCCGCCTTTGCGGTCGCGGGATATGCATGCTCGCCATTTGGCGAGCGCACGGCAGGGCTCATATCGATGACCTACGTCAATAACACGCTTGTCATGGTCTTTGCGGCCCAGTTTTTCGGGCCACAGGTCGCGGCCCTTGCAGCCATCTACAACTTGCCCTATTACGCCGGCATCCTACTCCTCAAGAAAATAATAGGCCGCTAGCTCTCGCTTGCGTTCAGTATCGCCTTTGCCTGCTTGTAGTGCACGGCATCTATCATCCTGCCCTCAAGCCGCACGGCGCCCCTGCCACTCCCCTTCTCCATAGCCTCCCCTAGTGCAGCAACCACCTTCTTCGCCCACTCGATTTCGGCCTTGCTGGGCAGAAACACTTTGTGCACCGGCTCTATCTGCCCCGGGTGGATTATGCTCTTGCCCGAATACCCGAGGCTCTTGGCAATTGTCGCGTCTTTGACTAACCCGTAGGCGTCGTCCACCTTTTGCCAGATAGCGTCTATTGCGTGCACGCCGGCGGCCCTTGCGTCCACCGGGATTTTCGCGCGAGCGTACGCGTATCCTGTCGCGTCATCCTCGTCATAGTCCATGCGCATGTCGTGCAAGAAATCAAAGACGCCGAAAACAAGTGCGTTCACCCGCTCATCCGCGCCCGCTATCGAGTAGGCGTTCACGACGCCCCTTGCAGTCTCTATTGAGGGCATCACTGCTATCCTACCAAGGCCCCTCTCTTTCTCAAGGCCTGTGATAATCCTAATTATTTCTGCCGCCTCGCCTGCGTCGTTCACCTTCGGGATGACCACGCCGTCGATCCCCTTTTGGAGCACTGCCCTCAGGTCCGCAGGGACAAGGCCCGACTCGAACGAGTTCGTCCTGACGTAAACCGGGCTCCGGAATTCCTGCCCCTTGCCAGGCGCGCCGGCAATGCTTGCGCGCGCGGCGTCCTTTTCGTTTGCAGGGACGGAATCTTCAAGGTCCAGGCAGACGACGTCGGCGGTAAGGGTCCGGGCCTTCTCTATAAAGCGCGCGCTGTTACCTGGCACGAATAGGAGGCTTCGGAACATCAACTTAAGGAAAGGAAAAGAGGGGAAAAACGTTTCCCTTAGAGCTTTTGCGGGGTCGTCAGGATCTTGCCAAACTGCTGGGCCTCTGCCATCATGATGTGGCCCTTGACCATGTCTGAGAACGGCAGCGTCGTGTCGATGACCGGCTTTATCTTGCCCTTTGAGACCCAGTACATCACGTCCTCAAGCTCCGCCTTGGTACCCTGCGTCGAGCCGAGGAGGTTTGTGCCCTTGAAGAAAAGGTACCTGAGGTCTATGGTAGAGTCGTAGCCGGTGGTTGCACCCGTTGCGACTAGCGTCCCGCCAATCTTCAGCAGGCCCACTTCCTGCGGAAAGGTTGACTTGCCGATGTGCTCAAAGACCACGTCGACTCCGGTCTGGCCGAGCTCTTTTGTTATGCCGCGGACCTTCTTGTACCAGTCTGCTTCCCGGTGGTTGACCGCATAGTCGGCGCCAAGGCCGAGGCACTTGTCCATCTTGTCCTTGTTGCCTGCAGTTGCAATCACCGTGCAGTTGTAAAGCTTGGAAATCTGGATACCTATCGAGCCCACGCCGGAGCCGCCGCCCATTATCAGCACAAGTTGCCCGGGTTTTATCTTGGCGCGGCCGACAAGCATGTGCCACGAGGTCATGCCGACCATCGAGGCTGCCGCCGCGTTGTCAAACGAGACGTTGTCTGCGATTTTTACAACGTTGACTTCTGGAAGGTGTGTGTACTGCGCAAATCCGCCCCAGAGTGGGCCCGTCTGGAAGCCCCATATGCTGCGGTCGTTGCAGTCGTATTCCCTGCCGGAAGTGCATGCGTCGCACACCCTGCACGACATGTTAGAGTGTGAAGCGACCCTGTCGCCGACCTTTAGCTTCAGGACTTCGGAGCCGACCTCCACGACGGTGCCGGCGATGTCGCTCCCGGAAATGTGCGGAAGCGGGGTTTTCACGGGCTCGCCCCAGATGGCCCACAGGTCGTTGTAGTTGTAGGCTGCTGATTCTACTTTTATCAGAACTTCGTTTGGCTTTATCTTTGGAACGTCTATATCCTCAATCTTGATGACCTTTGTGGGGTCCTTGCTGTATTCTCGAAATACTGCTGCCTTCATTGGAGCAAAGGCGTCCGACTCAACTTAAATAGTTAACTCAATACCGCGTGGGAAAAGAACGCCTGACGCTTAGCGCCTGTCAAACTTGAAGTCGCGCTTTGGCTGCTGGATGCTCAGCAGGATTTGCTTCAGCTCCGCGTCGGAAAGCGGTCTGTTCAGCCTGCCGGACGACGCTGCACTTATCAAATAGTTTTCAACGGCCGCGGCGAGATCCGGCTTTACCAGTCGTATGTTCGTAAGCCTCTGCCGGGCCTCTGGGTCCAGAAGGGACAGAAGGACGCGCTGGCGCATAGCTTCTGCCTCGCGCTTTCTCGCCTCCTCGTCGCCGGGTTGCGGGACGGACATTTTACGCGTAGCGCTGGAGGGCCGGCGCTACCTTGACGAGCTCCTTGTGGATCTCGGTTGCTAGCCGGTCTAGCCTCTTTGTGCCTTCGCTTGTCACTGCCCTGCCTTTTGCCGGCAGCTTGGTAATGTAGCCGGCTGCTTCAAGCTGCTGCAGCGCGTGTCTAATGACGGCGCCGCCCGCGTCCCTGTGGTGTGCTAGGTTGTAGCCCACCTTCTTGCGTCCACCGTATTCCGCCTTGAGGTCTGAAATGCCTAGCGGGCCGTGGAGGTAAATCTTTCTCAAAAGAGAAGCGCATCTTGTAAACCACCAGTCCTTGTTCTGGGGGATCTTGTCGGCGTGCGAGCCTGTCTTGACAAACGCCGACCATGCAGGAGGCTGCATCTTTGCGTCGTCCTTCAGCTGCTTGGCCAGCCTAGCGATAAGCTCGTCGGCCGGAATGTCGTAAACCTTGGCCATGTAACTCGGGGAATTGCGGAGCCCTTATAAATCCTTATTCTGCCAGCACGCGCCTGTATGTGTGGCCGCACCTAGAGCAGGTCACCCTCACTGCCCTTGCGCTAGAACGTCCGACCCTCACCCGGGCAGTCCTCCCCGGCACTATGAATGCCTTGCACTTTTTGCAGAACAGCTGCCTTATTGAATAGGGCAGCCTCACTCTGTGACGCATGGCGATCTTTTTTGCAAGAATCGCCTGCCGGCCGGCCAGCACCTCGTCCTTTTCGTGCAGGGCCGAGGCTACCAAGATCTCGATGCGCTCCCTCGCCAGCTCTTTTGCCTCTGTCTTGCGGTCCTTCAAACGACGGCCGGTGGCCGTCGCCTCTTGATAAACTCTGTTAATATAAGGCCGTCGTCAATGGCATGCCACGAAGACTACGCTCGTTATCGCAGAGGCCGCCCTTGAAACGGTGCCGGCACAAATAGCAGACCACCCGGCAATCGCAAGCCGCGCACGCAAGCTTGGGCTCAAAGCATCAGAAACATTGCTTGACAGGAGTTACCACCACGCCGCGATGAAGGGCCTGCCTGAGAGCTGGAAGCGCGGGAGGCCGGATATCGTACACTTTGCTCTCATGGAGGCTCTAGCCACCCCGCTCTTTACCAGCGGCGACCTTGACGTTTACGTGCACACGTACGGCAACAAGATCATCACGGTAGCCGGCGGCCTGCGTATCCCAAAATCATATTTCCGTTTTGAAGGCGTCATGGCCAGCCTGTTTAGGGACCGTACAGTGAAAAGCGACGATGGAAAGAAATTGTTAGAGATGCATGACGGCACGCTCGAAGAGTTGGTGCATGACATTGAAGCAGAGAGGGTCGTCGGGCTTTCATCTTCCGGCGTCCAGTTAAGCGCTGAGCAGGTCGTCGCCAAAAACAATACAGACCGCTGCGTTTTTGTCATCGGAGCATTCCCCAAGGGGCATTTCTCTGAAAAAACGACGCAGCTTTTCAGCTGCACATATTCAATACACGATTCTGGCCTTGAGGCTCACGTCGTCATTGCAAGGCTGCTGTACGATTGTGAAAGGCTTGCCCGGATGTAGGCCTACTTCTTGGCCAGGGCCAGAGCTCCGCCTATAATCCCAAGTATCGGCCCTATCACAAAACCCCCCATCCCAAACAGACCCACTATCGACGCCGCGAGTATCCCTATGCCCCACGAGACGCTGCTTTCGGGGCTCTTGTAGATGGCAAGGCCACCTGCTATTGACACTGCACCTGCCACCAGAGAAATGGCGGCCATGGCCGAAACGGCCCCCATAAAGTACCCTCCCATCATCGACAACCCGCCGCCTCCCATCATCGGACCCCACCCGGGCATCCCACCCGAGGTCCACGCGCCAAATAGCGCAAATGCAAACAGTCCGCCTGCTACCATGAATGCTCCGCCGACTATGGCCAGGACTGACGATGACGCCATTTTGCCGCTTCCCGTCTTGATGCTTTCCAACTCTGATCGCATGTACGCCGGCATGCGTCAGATATACGGAGTAGGTGTACAATGCAGTGCAGTGAATGGTGCTTATTTGAAGCCGGCGTCTACCATGAACGCTATGAACAGCGCCATGAGATACGGACTGGAGAACTTGAACAAGGTCCACGACGCCTTCTCGCTCGGCCTTACAAGAAGCCAGATGGACATGGCAAGCATCGCCGCACCAAACACGCCTGCCGTAACAAGATAGATGAGCCCGAACTGGTTGAAAAAGAACGGCAGTATTGAGAACACGACCATCATGACTGTCGTCCCCGCTATGACTCGGACAGACGACTTTTCGCTTGACACCACAGGGAGCATCGGCACCTTTGCGGCTGAATAGTCTTTTTTCACGTGCAGGGCAAGGCTCCAGATGTGAGTCGGTATCCACAAAAACACGAGGCCGGCCATTACAAGGCCTATCTCGATGTTCTGTGTCGTTACTGTCACGTAACCTATTAGAGCCGGCGCGCCGCCGGAAAAGCCGCCCAGGATTATGTTCAACTGGCTGCGCCTCTTGAGCCACTTGCTGTAGACTATGATGTTGTCGAACAGCCCAAAGACCATAAGACCAAACGCCCAGATGTTGATGAACCAGGCGCACGCAAGCGAGATGCCTGCAAGGATTATGCCAAAGGCAAGAGCGTTCTTAGGCTTTATCCTGCCCGACGGTATTGGCCTGCCCTTTGTTCTTTCCATTATTGCATCGATGTCACGGTCGTTGTATCCCGTCAGAGTGTCGGCGGCTGCAGAACCGGCCGCGACCCCGCCGATGACGAGCACCCACATGAGAGGCTCTATCGGTATCTCAAAGAGAAGCGACGCGGTAAGCGCGGCGCCAAAAGCCGTGAATACAAGCAGGTACCAGATCTTGGGCTTGGTGACTTCATAGTAGTCCTTTATCTTGCTGCCCACCGAAACCTGGCGTACTGTGTCCAAAGGGTCGAGATCCGAAGTAGAGGGGTCGTCGATGTTATTTATAGCTTGAAAACTACTTGGCTATCGAGGCGGGGTAGGCAAGCTCGCGGACTGTCTTGCGCATCTCGATAAAGGTCTCGGTCTTTTGCACGCCCTCTATCCTGCCTATCTTTTCAGAGATGAGCTGGTGCATATCGTCAAGAGTGCGCGATGTCATGGTGACTAGGATGTCGAACCTGCCGGTCACCTCCGACACCTCTCTTACCTCCGGGATCTTGAAAAGCTCGTTGAGCACATTGTCGCGCAGCTTCGAGTCCATGTTGATTCCGGTCAGCGCCTTTACGTTAAAGCCCAGGGCTTCGTCGTTTATCACTATCGTGAACTTCTTTATCAGGCCCTTCTTGACAAGTCGCTTTATCCTGCTGTAGACCACCGAAGCGTTGACGTTTATCCTCTTGGAGAGCCGCGGGACTGAAATGCTGGCGTCCTTGGCAAGCTCGCTCAATATTTTTACGTCAAGATCGTCAATCTTTCCCATCGGGGCCGAGCATAACTTAAGAGACGGGGTGTTAATAAACGTATAATATGATGGCAAACGCCGTTTTAATTCAATATTTTACATCGCCGCACGAAAAGATGCCGGTCGGCATCGCGGCCTAGAGGACAGCCTTGCCCTTCAAGAGTTCCGCCAGAAGAACCGCGCCTCTTGCCGATCCCATCTTTTCGTTGTGCGACATGAGCACGTACTTGATGCCGTTGTCAAAGGCCGTGTCCTTGCGCAGCCTGCCGACCACCGTTGTCATGCCGTCGTTGATTTCACGGTCGATCCTTGGCTGCGGCCGCGTCGGGTCGTCGTGGACGATGATGTAGTCCTTTGGCGCGGTCGGAAGCGACTTTATCGAAACGTTCCTTGAAAAGTCCAGCATCTCCTTCTTGACGCTTTCTGCGTCGACCGGCTTTTCGGTCTCGACAAATACGGTCTCGGTGTGGCCGTCAATCACCGGGACGCGCGTGCAGGTGCAGCTGACCCTAAAGTCTGCCGGCGAGATGGAGCGGCCGCTGAACGCTCCCAGGATCTTTTTGGCCTCCACCTGGACCTTCTCCTCCTCCTTGGGTATGTAGGGGATGACGTTGTCCATGATGTCAAGGGCAATAACTCCGGGCGACCTGCCCGCGCCAGAGAGCGCCTGCATTGATGTCATCAGGACCTTCTCTATCCCGAATTTGTCAAGGATGGGTTTTAGCGTGATTGCAAGCCCCGTCGTCGTGCAGTTTGGAAGCGGCGCGATGAAGCCTTTCCAGCCCCGGTTCTTCCTCTGTACGTTGAGAAGCTCTGCGTGGGAGTCGTTTATGCCGGGTATCACCACAGGCACGTCGGCCTCATAACGGAATGCTGCAGCTGTGCTGATGACAGGCGTCGTTTTTGCAAACTTGGGCTCGATGATTTTCGCGTCGTCTGATTCAAGGGCGGTGAATATCAAGTCAAAGTTCCCGGGCTTGATGTCGTCGACCTTGCTCACGACCATGTCCCGGGCGTATTCCGGCACTTCCTCGCGATTATGCCACCTCAGGATGCCCGAACTGGGGTCGCGGATGGCGTCGATGTATTTCTTGCCCGCAGACCGCTCCGAAGCGGCCACCTGCGTAATCTGGAACCACTTGTGCTTGTTCAGGGCCACAATGAACTCCTGGCCCACGGCGCCGGTGGCCCCTATTACTGCTACCTTTAGCATACGTGCGATTGTGCCCAAATGGAACTAATAATCGTTTTTACGCTTTTCGCCTCGCATTCTGCGCTTCTGAGAAGTAGATTTTACAGGGCATAGAGGGCAACTCTATAGCAAGTCTATGCAATTGGCTAATAAATGGCAGCTACTATGCGTTCTTATCAAATGGAAGCAGGTCTCCATACTATCTCTCATGATATTCATCAAAGGAAGAATATTGCCATTCTACTAATAGTGATTACGAGTAGCGGGCTTGCTACTGCATTTTACATGTACAGTGCTGACAAGTATGCACTGACGTATTATGGCGATGCCGGCTCGCACTTGATAGCGGGCAGAAAGCTATTCGACTGGAGGGAGAATCCCGGGTGGGATCAGATAGGTACAGTATGGCTTCCGCTCCCCCATTTTCTGTTGATGTTTCCATCATTCATCGATGGATTGTTCTTTACCGGATTTGCGGGTCTGGCCGTGAGCCTTCCAAGTTTGGCCATCACTTCAGCCCTGCTTTACAAGATTATAGCAAGAGTCCTATCAAGAATACCAAATGTCAACACAAGCCTTGTACCATACATAGCACTCTTAGGAGCCCTGCTTTACGCGATTAATCCCAATTTCTTGTACTTGGGAATCACGGCTATGACCGAAGCGCCCTTCATGCTTTTCTTCGTTGGTTCCGCATACTATCTTCTGAGATGGATTGAAGAATACAAAGATGGAAGGTCGAGCGGTCTGCGATACCTTGTTGTGTGCTCGGTCTTTGTTTCGGCGGCCACACTTTGCAGGTATGAGGGATGGATTCTGTCGATATTCCTCATCACATCTGTCGTGATAGCAGTCCTTCGGAGAAGAAAATATAGAACAGAAATAGCAGAGAATCGTACTGTCCTATACGCTATAGCAATTGTGATTATCTCATTTTCTGGAATAGCATTCTGGTTTGTCTTTAACGACATCAATTACGGCGACCCGTTAGAGTTTGCGAATGCGCAATACTATTCTGCGGCGTCTCAAGCCCTCAATCGTCCAGTCCGCGAGAATCTCTTCTTGCAGCCGTATAATGTAATGAGCGTTTATGGGATAACTGCAGTAATGGTTTATGGCCCGATACTGTTGGTTGCAGCGGCTATCGGCTACTTTCTCCACCGACGGTTCAAAGGTGATTGGATGAGCAGCATGAGGCACCTGCTTGCATTTCTTGCGGCGGCGCCGATCTTCACGATTATTTCCATGCTGATCGGCATCGGCGAGATGACATTATGGTTCAACTCAAGGTTTGTTGTCCTTCTGGCACCACTATTGATACTACTTGTGGGGCTGTATATTGCAAGACAACCGCAAAAAATTGCAAACAACAGAATATTCCTAGTCGGATTTATTGTAGCATTGTTTGCATTTCAGCTGGTAACCGTGGTTTTTAGTGCAGTCGTGACGCTTGCAGATGCCACGGGAGGCTTTACGTACAAGCATACACCTTTCGCCGTTCTGACAGGCGAAAAGCTTGCATCAATTTACGATGGCAACGGGGCAATAATGATAATCACAGGTTCGGCGCAAGAGCACAGGATAATGCTTGCCAGTGGAATAGCCCTTAGGAACTTTGATTCCATAATTGAATCCAGTACTTGGAAACAATCATTTCGTGAACCCTGGAAATACGATGACAGGTGGATAGTCATTTCCAAGGATCCTGATTCGGATGGCGTGAAAGTCGTAAAGTATTGGAGTGACCACAGGAAGGAGCTTGACCTACATTATCAAATGATATATGAAAACCAGTATTATGAAATTCTCGCTATGAAATGACGGATCTAAGGCCATCTCATGAGCTTCAAGGGGAAATAGCTGAGCGTACATTCTAAATACAGACCGCGGCAATAATCCGGCGTGGCAAGCGCCTGCTCTCACGGCGGTATTTATTCAGTGGACCACAGGCTAGTCAGGGTGGACTGCAGCTCCAGCGTCAACCCGCTTGGAGCGCCAAAGAAGGCCATAACAGTCATCAAGAATGGCGCGTCGTCACTTGCGCCCTTGTACCCTGACCCCGAGTGCCGGGACCTGAAAAAGAGCCTTGCGCGGCACCTTGAGACCGACATCAGCAGGATAACAGTAGGCAATGGCGCGGTCGAGATAATCCACTGGTTTGCCCAGGCGTTTGCAAAAAGGCGCGTAGTGATTCCCGCGCCCACATTCTGCGAGTACGAACTTGCGTCGCAGAGGGCCGGCGCGCACGTGATGTTTGTGCCGCTCGCGCCGGATTTCAGCCTTGGCGCCAGCACAGTCATCGACGCGGCAAAAGGCGCGGACGCGGTATTTCTTTGCAACCCGAACAATCCAACAGGCCTCCTTGCAACCGGCGAAATAAAAAAAATAATCAAGAACGCTGATAGCTCGACAAGGATCCTGCTCGACGAGTGCTTCATCGAGCTGGCAGACGGCACGACAGACACACTGGTGAAGATGGCTCCCGATCATGACAACCTCGTGGTCCTGCGCTCCCTTACAAAGTCCCATGGGCTTGCCGGCCTCAGGCTGGGCTACAGCGTCTCGTCCCCTGAAGTCACTGAAAAACTATCTGCGTTCAGGGTGCCGTGGAACGTAAACGGCCTTGCTCAGGCCGCGGGCGTCGCCGCGATTTCAGACAGAGCGCACCTGACAAAAACAGTCAGGTTCGTGAAAAAAGAGAAAACATTTCTCTACAACAAGATCAAGAAAATGCGGTCGTTTGCGCCGCTTGCGTCAGACGCAAACTATTTCCTTGTAAAGCTAAACGGCCGTAACTCCACTGAATTTCGTGACGCGCTACTTATAAAATCAGGCGTGCTTGTCAGGGACTGCAGCACGTTTACCGGCATGGGCTCGCAGCACGTTAGGATAGCCGTGAAAACGCACAGGGAGAACCTGATCCTGCAAAAGGCACTTGAGAGGATGGACGATGGCAAGGCGAGCTAGGCTGCTCATGATACAGGGAACCTCTTCGGGTGCAGGCAAGAGCACGCTGGTGACTGGTCTGTGCAGGGTGTTTTCCGACGCCGGCTACAGCGTGGCGCCGTACAAGGCGCAGAACATGTCCTCCAACCTTTACCAGACAGAAGACGGCGGCAAGATGGCCCGGGCGCAGGCCATACAGGCAGTGGCTGCCAGGGTGCAACCCGGCGTGAGCATGAACCCCGTGCTCTTGCGCCCGCTCGGCGACTACCGGAGCGAGGTGCTGGTAAACGGCAGGTTCTACGCCGAGATGCATGCAAAGGACTATTACAGCAAGTTTGCGCTGCAGCAGGGTTTGCCTGTTGCCCTCAAGGCCCTTGACTGCCTGCGCAGGGAGCACGACATCGTGGTCATGGAGGGCGCGGGCTCGCCGGCAGAGGTCAACATTGCGAAATATGACATTGCAAACATGCTGGTCGCAGAAAGAGTTAGGTCGCCTGTCATAATCGTGGCCGACATCGAGCGGGGCGGCTGCTTTGCAAGCATCGTGGGAACTATGCAGTTGCTGAAGGCAAAGCACAGGGCGTTGGTCAAGGGTTTTCTGATAAACAAGTTCAGGGGCGACCAGTCGCTGCTGGAGCCGGCGATAAAACAGATGCATGCGATGACGAAAAAGCGCGTCCTTGGCGTCATACCGAAAATCGATTTCGACCTGCCGGAGGAAGATTCGCTCACGGGCGGCCCTAGCAGGCCTGACCTCCCACAAGAGTCGTGGGACTGGCAGATAGACCTCCTCGCAAAGGCAATAAGAGAGAGCGTCGACATCTCTCAGCTGGAAGAGGTGGCTGGTATTTGATTACTCTCCTTGCCGCGCTTGCGGGCGGACTTGTACTTGACTGGGCTTTTGGCGACCCGCCAAACCGCTACCACCCGGTGGCTTGGCTTGGCCGGCTGATGGGATATTTCGTGCCAATGCTAAAGTCAGGATCGGCCGCAGCTGAAAAGGCAAAGGGCACAGCACTTGCTTTACTGCTGGTCGGCCTGTTCGGGCTTGCAGTGCATTTTGCAGCGATTGCAAGTTTTCAGCTGGCCGGCGTTTTCGCGCTTGGCGCGTTTTCAGCAATTATCCTAAAGATCACGATTGCAGTCAGGGGCATGGAGAGGCACACCCGGGCAATAACAGATTGCCTCGGGAGGGGTGACCTGCCCGGGGCAAGGCAGAACCTTTCTATGATAGTGAGGCGCAAGACAGACGACCTTGACGAGCAGCACGTGCTTTCTGCGACAATAGAGTGCGTGGGCGAAAGCACTGTAGACGGCATAGCCGGCCCTGTTTTCTACTATTCGCTTTTTGGGCCGGCCGGCGCCTTTGCGTACAGGGTGATAAACACGCTTGACTCGATGGTCGGCTACAAGGACGACTATTACCGCAACATAGGCTGGATGTCTGCCCGGCTCGACACGCTTGCCAATTACGTCCCTGCCAGGATAACCGCCTTTTTGATGATCGCATCGGCAAAGATGCTTGGCGCAGACTGGAAGAACTCACTGCAAGTGCTCCAGCGCGACCACGCCAAGACGTTCTCACCAAACGCCGGCTACCCGATGGCCACTATGGCCGGCGCCCTCAGAGTGAGGCTCGAGAAGATAGGCCATTATGCATTGGGCGACGGGCGGGAGCTCGCGAATATTGAAAAGTGCCGCCAGGCGGTGTCGATAATGAAGCTGACAACCGTCTTGCTGTTCTTGGTTTTCTCGGCGCCGGTGATGTCAGTTTTATATCTGGCCGGCTGGTGGAGGCTTTTGTTTGGCGTCCCTTAGGCCCATTCAGTCGGTGCTCGCTTTCCTGACCATACTGCCGGCAGGCAAGTTCCACGACATACACTATGTTGCCAAGAACATGTACCTGTTCCCTCTTGCCGGCGTCGTAGTGGGCGCCATCGTGGGCGGCATGGCCTTTGGCATATCGCCCTTCTTGCACCCGCTCTTGGTCGGCCTCATAGTTGCAGGCAGCCTCGTTATCCTGACTGGCGTGCACCACACCGACGCCCTTGCCGACTTTGCCGACGGGCTGATGGCAAAAGGCGACAAGGAGGACAAGCGGAAGGCGATGCTCGACCCGGCCGTGGGCTCTGCCGGGGTGGCCGCGCTTGTCATGTATTTTGCCGGCATGATAATCGTGTTTGGCGCCGGCTTTACCGGCCTTCAGATCCTGACAAGCATCATCGCTGCTGAAGTGATAGCCAAGTACGTCATGGTGCTTTTGACCTACAGGGGCACGTCGGCGTGGGAAGGTTTCAGTTCGCCGTTTACCGCCGCCATGAAGGACGGCCGCAAGATGGCTGCCGCGACCGGCATCATGCTCCCTATAGTGTGGTTTGCCTCCGGCTACGCCGGCCTGGCCGCGCTTGGCGTCTCGATAGCTCTTGGCGCCCTCATGCGCCACACGTCAAAGAAGAGCTTTGGCGGGATTTCGGGCGACGTGCTCGGGGCGTCAAACGAGGTGACGCGGCTTGCGTCCCTCATAGTCCTGTCGTCGGTGATGCTTTGATAGCCGCCGTGATGTGCGGGGGAGCGGGCTCCCGGCTCGGCGCAGGAGAGGAAAAACCGTTGGTAAAGCTTGGTGGGAAGCATAATGTCGACCGGGTAATTGGCGCGCTTGAAAAATCAGGCAGGTTTAGCAGAATAATCGCTGCGGTGTCGCCAAACACGCCAAGGACAAGGGAATTCCTGGCTTCAAGGGGTGTCGACATAATCGACACTCCGGGCGCCGGCTATCCCCAGGACCTGTCGTTCTTGCTTGCCAGACTCGCGCATGAGTGGGTGCTCGTCGTCCCTGCTGACATCCCCCTTCTGACGCCGGCTGCAGTCGGCGAGGCGCTTGACCTTCTATTGAAAGAGCATGGGCCCGCGGTTTCGCTCGTCGCTGAAAAATGCTTTGTGGAAAAGCTTGGCGTCAGGCCGAGCGTGCTCGTGGGCGACCTTTGCCATTCAGGAATAACGCTGTTTGACGCAAGCGTTGCAGGGCCGGTCGAGGAACGCTACGTGACGATGAACAGAGCAGAAATCGCAGTGAACGTCAACACAAAAGGGGAAAAAGAGCTTGCCGAACTACTGGTCAAGCGTGCCGACGACTTTACCAAGGATCTTGGCCTTTGAGCCGCCGCTTGCCGCTATCGGCTCGCCGCAGCCAGAGCACTTGATGTTCAAAGTCGTGTGCGAGAACACCGTCGTAGTTGCGCTGCACTTCTCGCACTGAACCGAGAGAAAGTTGCTCCGGGGTTTTGGTATGAGGATCTTTTCGCGCTTCATGTCTATGCTATCTCCAGTTTACGAATCCTCATTCCCTGTTTCATGGTCTTTCTCTGGCACGTCTTGCATGTATAGCGCAACGTCATCTTTTTAGAGGTCTTGGCTGTCCTCTTTAATTCGGGGAACTTCTGGCCGCCGTATCCCTTCTTGTCCTCGGCGTGCCTGCGGGCGCCTTCTGCAACCTTCCTGTCCTTGCCCTTCTTGTACAAGGCGACAGACTGCACCGTGTGGGTCTTGCACCTTGGGCAGAACTTGCGCATCTCCTTCAGCATCTTCATGATGAAGCATTTCGCTCGTGGGGTAATTTAATGTATGTCCGGGCCCGCAGGGAGACCTGCTTTAGGGTGCTGGCACATTGGCGGGTGATACATCTCCCTGTAACTGAGCGGGTGAGGTTGAGATAGCTACCTAGTAGGATGCATCAATAAATAGCCTTACAACATTCATCTGGATGAGTCAACAAACAAATGACTATAGACAATGCACTCTTGGATGTTTTCTATTCCCAATCCGAAATAGATGAGAAACCAGAGAGCAGAATAGTCATGGAAGCTGGAAGAAATCGAATAAGAGAATATACTTTCGTACATGCAGAAGCTAACATTGCATTCGTGACGGAAAGTGTTTTCAGTGGAGAAACTCTCAAGGATTTTATTCATGTGATAATAGAAGGGCAGGATGTTACTCTCTTAAGCGCGATAATGCTGTGTTTCATACGGCAGTATCGAAATGTTGCTTTGCTGTACCTTCATAAGAAGGAAGACGATGCATTCTTCTATAGAATTAAGGCATTTTTCGCACCAAAAAATCAGGGGATTCAACCCAACCTTAACCCAGAAATGCTTCTAGGCAATGATAGAGAATTGAATGGCGACTTTCGATCAGTTATTGTGGAGAAAAATCAGCTTGAAGCTCTGGCAGACATCTATTTCAAATTGAATAATGTCCATACTGAATAGCTCCTCACATTGTGGCAGAATCAGAAGTTTATTGCTTATGGCACCACAATCTTTATCTAACATACCGTGTTATACTCGCGCGGATGGTCAAAGGAGAGAGAGGAATAGTGAAACTACAAAAGCGATATGCTTACACTTACAACGACAAAGACCATTACAAAAACGTGCTGACTGTGCCCGAAGAGGTTATCGAGAGGCTGGGATGGAAAGCGGGGCAAGAGCTGGAACCAAAAGTCGAAGATGGTAAGCTCGTTTTCGAGACTCATGCTGCAACCAAACACCGTTAGTTTATGGCACCATAACAAATATATACTATGGCACCATAATATGATATGGTGCCATAAATGCAAACCCACATACCGCAAACGAACAGCCGCGAAGAAAAAGGGTTGACAATAGCACAGCTTAACGGTCAAGTCAAGAGAATTGACGAGAGAAACTACGCCGTGAGGTCGCAGAGCGGGCATGGTGAATATCAGGTTATCCTAAGCGAGCTGGGATGGCTCTGCCAGTGTCCTGACCACTTGTATAGGGGGCAAAAGTGCAAACACGTTTTCGCAGTAGAATTTAGCCGAAAGCTCAGGGAGACGGTAGCCAACCTAATTCCGACAATAATCAAGCCTATTGATACTCGTGTATGCGAAAAATGCAGCTCCTCCCACATCGTAAGGGACTCGAAGAGAAAGACCAAGCACGGCGAAATCCAGCGTTGGAGATGCCGGGAATGCGGGGGGCGCATGTCGTTCAATCTAGGGTTTGAGGGCAGACGTGCTACGCCTGAGACTATCACAAGCTGCATGCAGTTGTACTTTAGCGGGGAGAGCTTAAGGAACATACAGAAATTCTTGGCGCTTCAGGGAATAAAGAAGAGCCACATGTCTGTCTATCGCTGGATTTCTCATTATGTCACTCTGATGGATGGGTATCTAGACAAACTCAAGCCGCAAGTTTCAGACACATGGAGAACAGACGAATTGTATCTGAGGATAAAAGGCTCGCAAAAATACATGTATGCCCTCATGGATGACCAAACCCGCTATTGGATTTCGATGCAGGTGGCACACACGAAAGGAACGGAAGATGTGACACCGTTGTTCAAAGACGGAAAGCGCATCGCCGGTAAGAAGCCCCTAACCCTGATTTCAGATGGCGCGGCGAATTTCGCGGACGCGTACGTATCAGAATTTTGGACAAACCGAAAGCCGCAAACTACCCACATCAGGCACATCCACCTACGCAAAGACCACAATAACAACAAAATGGAAAGGCTGAACGGGGAGGTGAGAGATAGGGAAAAGGTCATGCGTGGCCTCAAAAGGATGGACACGCCAATCCTGAAAGGCTATCAGCTCTACCACAACTACTTCAGACCGCATGAGGGATTGAACGGTGACACTCCCGCAAGCCAAGCCGGAATAAAGATTGAAGGAGAGAACAAGTGGATCACGGTGATCCAGAACGCAAGCAAGCTGCAAAACTAATAGTTTGAAAAGATTAGCCATTTTCGACATCATTTGCCATTCTACAATAACACTAATTCCAATTGCGATGATGATGCTTAGTTACTTAATAATTTACTCAGACACACCAATCTTCGAGACTCCAGCGGGCTTGCTTGCAGCAGTATTACTAATTGTTGGAATCTTCGGGATATTCTGGACAGGGGCCAGAGTCTCATATCAGTCTATGTCTGAAGAACGATGAGGTTATGATACCAATCAAAGCAACGATTCCAGCCATTGCAGTCGAGAGCAAGGCGATATTCGTGCTCAATCTGAACGCCACCAAGTCATTATTCACTTCCATCGATTCTACAATTATTGGCTCGAGTCCTAACGTGTCAGTACTTTTTGGTGTTTGCGATTTGGATTCTGTTAACCTTACCTCGTACTCTCCCATATGAGGGAACACCACATAGGCATATCCAGTGTAATTAGCGTAGTCACTGGACCTTACGAGCTCGGCATAACATGCGGGATAGATTCCATAATGTCTACCTGTGAACTCGCAGTTACTATTATCAAAATACAAGTAATAGACTTCGGGCAGAGTAGAGTTCATAATTTGATTTGTATGTCTATACTCATGATCTGGATAAAGGGTAACATATGCATCAACACCAGATTGGGCAGAAACATACCTAGAGAACATGTTAATGCTCAATTTCATATTGTCGTGGGGTTGGAGCGGATTAGCGATTTCTATGACATATGGATCAACTAACACCTTTCGTATCTGATGTTGAAAATTCTTGTATTGAAGATCAAACTGAAAAAACGCCCAGAAGAGAGCTATAACAGCGCATGCGATGATTATCCCTCTAATAATCAGCCAAATCCAGTACCTGACATGAGGAGGAACCG
>NZ_DASWIL010000005.1:0-10785 GCF_036397675.1 Nitrososphaera sp.
GAGCCTATCCCAAAAATAAGACGCCGTCAGAATTTGGCAGTCATAACCGTCAAATATCAATTATTCCTATACAAGATAGGGCATCCATCGATGACTTACCTTACGATATCCCCATAGAGGTATTTTTGGGATAGGCTCTTAGTATGGAGACTGTGCACTATCGCGCGGTCGTGCCCAAGATAGCCGAGCTCATTAGACTTTGCAGGAGAGCCTGCATTCCCGTATTCTATTCCTAAGCCGTGCGCGAAAGGTCAGGCATCGATCTCTTGACCAGGTAGCACAAGATACTTCCAAAGGCGAGGGAAGAGAGGATACGAAAGAGGTCCACCTGCGTCGGGGGGACACGGGACGCGGATATTGTCGACGACCTAAAGCCGGCTGCGGCTGACAACATCGTCATAAAAAAGCGCGACTCGGCGTTCCAAGTAAGCGAAATTGGTGTTTGGCTCAAGAGCCTTGCCGTTGACGCGCTGATCTTTTGTGGTATAGACAAGTCGATATGCGTCGAAACCTCGCTCCGGGACGATTTTAACAACGATTTTGATATCATACTTGTTTCCGACGCACTGCCTCGGGCAACCGCAAACACTTTGAATCCGCGCTTGAGATGGTTAGGGAATATTACGGCATTTTCATGGAGCTTGCAGTGTTTGCGAGACGCGTGCCACAAAAGCCGGCGCAAAAGACCAGAACCTAAACGAGATTTTAAAAACCAACGCCTTGTACGCTTCAGGATGGCTGTCAGGTCCTGAGACTGCATGATGATTTCATTGGAACTCATACTTAGAAGTTGGGTTGTGAGATTGGCGAGTTTCATCTCAAATAATCTTGAGATGAGTTCATCGACTCTCTCTCTCACTCACTCACAAACATGTCCCAATTTTGCCATGTCTCATGCACCCGGTGGACATTATCTCAATTTTTGATAATAGTTATATTCGTGAAAGTACAACATCAAAATATCTATATGGGCTGTCGACCCGGGGGAAGATAGGCATGGAAATAAGAACGAAGTTGTTCCTGAGCTTCCTCGCTATGGGAATACTCTTGGGTACCGCAGGTTACTTGTTTTACAACCAGATATCAGAAGTTAACCAATCAACCGCAGAAGTGCAAAAGCAAGCCAGCACCATAATAACTCTTGGCAGCATCGAGTCTGATTTTGAGCACCTTAACGGCTCAGTTCTTGCGTATGTGTTGCATGCCTCGGAAGCCTCCACAGAGGAGGAATTACAGCTTGCACAAGACCACTTTGATGAAGTGCAACAAACGAAGATGGATCTTTTCGCATCCTATGAGCAATACAAAACCCTCGAGACCGATAGCGCCGCTGTAGATACTATAGGTGAGAACCTAGAGCACGTTGTAATGATCGGTGACGAGATGGTGGTGGCAGCGGCTCCTCCCACCGCAGGGGAAGCTACAACTTCTGACCACATGGCAGCAGCAGACCAGATGACAGAAGCTGACCACATGGCAACAGCAGACCAGATGACAGAAGCTGACCACATGGCAGCAGGTGCGGACGCCGGAGTGCTTCCCTTGCACCGCCTAGTCCTTGAATTTGATGAGCAGTCAATGATGTTTAGAGACGAGCTCAACCAACATATCAATGCAAACTTTGCGGAAATGCAGGTAAAACAGGCTAACGTCCTCGTGGACATCCAGAACACCCTTAACTTTACTATGTTTCTCACGGCCTCCGCCATAGCCGTGGTAGTCGTGATCGGAAGCTTGGTTGCGTTTTCTATATCAAAGAGGGTGATTCGCCTAAAGAAACAGGCAAATATCATTGCTCAGGGAAGCCTTGAAGAGGAGATACACATCAGCGGTTCCGACGAGATAACCGACTTGGCTTCCAACTTTGAACACATGAGGAAGAACCTCGTGAAGGCGCAAGAAGAGCTCAAGCACCGAAACGAGCAGCTACAGGATCTGAACGCTGTGCTTGAAAACGCAAACAACGAGCTGAAACAGCTAGACAGGATGAAAGATGAGTTTATAGGCGTAGCGTCACACGAATTGCGCTCGCCCATACACCCCATTCTCGGCTACGCGTCGATGGCAAGGGAGGGCATGATGGGGAGTAAAGAGGCGCTCGATGTCATATACAAGCAGGCAGTGAGGCTCAGACAGCTTGCAACTGATGTGCTGGACGTGAGCAGAATAGAGAGCGGCTCACTGCCGTACACGATGAGAAAAATTGACATACAACAAGTCCTCGCAAACTGTGTAGAAGCGATAAAGCCAAACGTCAGCTCTGCTGTGTCTCTTGCCACAGATTTTGGAAAACAACAGGTCGAGATGGTAGGCGACAGCGAGCGCCTTACCCAAGTGTTCACAAACCTGCTTGGAAATGCACTAAAGTTCACGAAAAAGGGCAAGATATCTGTAGAGGCGAGCATTGCTAGGCCGGATACTCTCGTGATAACGATAAGCGACACAGGCGGCGGAATACCAAAAGAGATCCTGCCCAAGCTGTTTAACAAGTTCGTGACAAAAAAGGTGGGCGACGATGTCGCACATGGGACAGGGCTCGGCCTCTTCATAAGCAAGTCGATAGTAGAGGCCCACGGTGGCAGGATATCTGCCTACAACAACGAGACAGGTGGCGCCAGCTTCAAGATAGAGCTGCCTCTAAACAAAGACGGGGAGGACGTGCGGCCGGCGCCGATTGCCGTTAGGGCCGAATAATAAACCAACAAATCCCGCCGGAAAACGGAATGGATGTTGTATGTCATGTTACAGACAAGCGTTATATACACTCCGTGGCCAACTAGAGGAATATGGTTCTAAGAGTGTTGGTTGCGGAAGACGATGCAGACATGGCAAAGATGTACCGCGTCGCGCTTGAAGCCAAGCATCACACAGTGGTTATCACCGGCGACGGCGAAGAGTGCATTAGGGTGTACAGGGAAGAAGTCAAAAAGCTCGACAAAAAGCCATCTAGGTACGTCCCGTTCGACGTCGTGGTGCTCGACTACAGGATGCCCAAGATGGATGGTCTCGAAGCCGCGAAGAAGATACTTGAGATGAATAGGGCGCAGCGCCTGATCTTTGCTTCTGCCTTTGTCAAGGAGACGCTCCGGGACTCGGTCAGAGAGCTCGACCAGGTCGTGGAGCTGCTACAAAAGCCGTTTGAGCCCAAGATCTTGGTGGAACTCATCGAGAACACGGCGATAGTCAAGGAGCTTGAGGAGATAAACAAGATGCTGGCCGACATGAACCACGCCAAGTCGGACGACGAGCAGATAAATGAGTTGCTCAACGTGCTAAAACGGATACAAAAAGTTGGGTTTTAGAGAAAGTGGGCAGGGGGTGATTTGAACACCCGACCACCTCGATGTCAACGAGGTATCATAACCGAGCTAGACCACCTGCCCGTTTCTACGCTTCTACCTCTTGGGCCCAAATATATTGTATCAGTTAAGGTTAAGAGCACCCGGGCAGTTTGTAATGCGAAATTTGGCCGGCGAGTTTGAGGTTGTAAAGGGCGACGTCTATCGTGTCGTAAAGAACCTCCAGCCGCGCAGGTTTCGTGCAGTAGTCACCTCGCCGCCATATTTTGGCCACAGGCACTACGGCTCCCACAGGTCTGAAATAGGCAGAGAGCTTTCTGTAAACGACTACCTTGACTCACTGGCGCAGGTGTTTTCTGCCTGCAGAGAGCTGCTTGCAGACGACGGAAGCCTCTGGATAGTGATAGGCGACACGCGTCGACGCAAAGAGAAACTGCGCGTCCCGCACCGGCTTGCAGAGCGACTCGTCGATGCAGGCTACAAATTCAGAGAAGACATCGTCTGGTACAAGAAAAACAACGTCAGTTCCAGCGCGCGGGACAACTTTTCGCAGGCCTACGAGTACGTACTCTTTTTCTCAAAAGGCGTCCGCCCGTATGCCAACCTCAACGCGGTGAGGGTGCAGGGAAACGAGGCAGCGGAAGGGAGGAACAGGGTGCCGCCTGCAGGGATGCTGCAGTACGCGCCCATCAACACAGACAGAAAGGCCATGGACCGCATAGCAAGGGTAATCCACGGCGCGACATCGAAAACGCCCATATCTGAACTGCCAAGCACATCAGAGATTGCGCGCGCCTACGGCTACGACCCTGAAAAGTTCTGCCCCACCTGCTACCGCAAGTTCAAGAGGCACGCGACGCGGAGAAGAATCGGCGACCACAGCCACTACCCGATATTTGCCGTGTGCAACCCCCAGGGCAAGAACCCCACAAACGTGTGGGAGATAGCGACTAAGGCACACTATGGCAACGAACACTTTGCAATTTTTCCGGAGGAGCTGGTAAAGAGGGTCCTGTTGTTTGCAACCCAAAAGGGCGACTGGGTGCTTGACCCATTCTGCGGCAGGGGGACCACCGGAATAGCCGCCTTGTCGCTAGGCCGGAGATTTTTTGGCATCGACCTGTACGCTGAAAATGTTGAAAAGGCTAGGAGCAACATCGCAAATCTAATAACCGGTCTGGCGCCTGAGAAAGGCTGACCTTGGACTATACGTTCTCCGGCCCAGAAAAGGACGGCCTGTACAAGGCGATATTCTCAAGGCGCGACGTGCGGTCGCACTTTACCAATAAAGAGATCCCGGACGACGCGCTCGTGCGAATCTTGAACGCAGCTCACCACGCCCCCTCTGTAGGCTTTTCGCAGCCGTGGAACTTCATCCTGATAAAGGATGCTGACACGCGCAGGCAAGTCAAGGAATCATTTTTGCGCGAGCGGGAGCGCTCGATTAAAATGCTTAGGGGCGACGAGCGGCAGGAAAAATACGCGGGGCTAAAGCTCGAAGGCATAGAGGAGTCCGCCCTTAACATCTGCGTCACCTACGACCCAACGCGCTTTGGGCCATTCGTTCTTGGCAGGACATCGATAGAAGACACGGGCGTGTACAGCGTCTGCTGCGCCATCCAGAACCTGTGGCTTGCAGCACGCGCAGAAGGCGTGGGCGTGGGCTGGGTCAGCATACTGTCAAACGAGGACGTTGAGAGGATACTGGCAATACCATCACACGTCAAGCCGGTCGGGTACCTCTGCTTAGGCTACGTGCATGAGTTTGCGGACAAACCAGACTTGGAGCGCGCGCGATGGCTTCCCCGCATGGGGCTTGCGCAGGTAGTATGGTATGAGAAGTGGGGCGTCCACGATTCAACAGAATGGGCGGGGCTTGCTGACTCAGTCAACAAGGCCGAATAAGACAATATATACGTGGACAAGGGTTTATCGATGGTCCGGCAGGCACGTTGAGAGTTAAACCGGCAGGAGGCGACGGACACTATTTACGTACGTACGCTTGGCGTAGAAACAGTCTTGCGCTCAGCCTCCATTATCACGATGCCGCAAGATACCTCTTCATACTTTTGATATTTGCCGGGCTCCTGTCCTCTGGCTGGTTTGGAATACCACTCCTGCCGAGGTACTTTGTGGAGCCGGGGACTGATGTTGTCGCGGGCTTGTTTACGCTGTTCAGCGCACTTGGCACAATATGGGGGGTCATGGCGTACAGCGAGTTCACGAAATCTGCCTCTTCCATTGTCGAGGCGAGGCTTGCCGCGCGCCGACTCGACCCTGTGGTGGGCGAGTACGAGTACAAGTCTTACAATCCCGTTACAAAGGAGTACGACGATGGATTTGTTCCGTCTGGTCCGGTGGATTTCTGGGACAAAGAGACACACGTCCCGCCATGGATGGACAAGGGCAAATACTGGCACATACTCATATCGCTCCAGCACCCAGGCAGTGAGATAATGCTGCAGGTAGTGCGCGACCGAGACCTCCCATTTTGCAGTGGTAGGAGGAACGCGGCCGTGACGCAGAGGGAGAGGCCGTCAGAAGACGTTAGTGTCAGGCGCTACCGCTATGTCGTCAAGGTTCCGCAGTGGCTCGTCATGAACACCGAGCGTGAGCGGTTTTCCGACCTGCAGGTTGAAGGCGAAGAGCTTTCCGCGCTCATCGCCGACGTCAACATGAAAATAGTCGCAGCCACAAACGAGGTGGCCGGCTGGGAGGGGCTGCGCGTACGCTTCCCTTGGCGGTTCATGACATTTGTGATATACCTGAACAAGAGCCTCCCCCTTCGGATCGTGTACAGGCAGGTCATACGCAACTTTCCCGGCGCAAAGGAGCGCAAGATTGACCAGACAAACGTCAACTTGGCAAACGTCGCAGACGACGACCTAGTGGCAGGTATGATGGAACTTGCGCAGGCAAAGGGCATACAGCCGGCGAGGATAGACCGGCTTTATGCGCTCACCAGATTCATGAAAAACGCGTACACCCGCATGGGCCTTGGCGAGGGCGCAAGTGAGTATCATAACTTTCACCACTCCCTCGAGGTGTCATACATGGCTATGCAGATGTTGCCTAGCTCTTTCAAGGAGCACAATTTTGGCGCAAAAGACTATGAGATCTTGGTGGTAGCAGGGCTCCTGCACGACTATGACCCCTGTCAGCCGCTTACATCAGAGCCGGGCAAGCTCAAGGGCCCAAACGTGATTAGGACTATGGAAGAGTTGAAGAAAACAAGGGTAATAGACGCCTACTTTACCATGAGCACTGAAGAACTAGGAAACTATTTCCGCGAGTACGGCAAGGGCATGCCGGTCGCAATCGAGTTTTCGACGACGCACCCAGAGTATGTGAAGTCGGATTGGACCCCAATCGAGAGCACGATGGTTGAGGCGCTCATCTGGAGGACGGATTTTCCATTCTTCAAGCTGAAAAACGCGCAAGACAGGTACGCAGGCCTGCTTGCCGAGCTTGCGAAGATGGGCGCAGAGACTGAAAAGACAAAACTGATGTCAGAAGTGCTCTGGCTTGCCGATCTTGCGGTGACTTACATGGGCTCCGACCCCGTCAGGGCGTGGAACAGGGTCACCAACCTTTACGATGAGTTGTACCTGCCAAGGCTTGAAGCCGTGTCAAGGACAGACGCGTTCTTTTCCGACTTTGCTGATCTAGAGCTGTTCAGGGAGCTCTTAGCAAAGAAAACATTCCCTGATGTGTTCCGCCGGCGTTGGAACCTGATATACCAGTTCTTCCACGAGGGAAACCCGTCGACGCCCCTGAACCGCACGATAGAGATCGCGCGCAGGATGTACATGAAGGTTAACGTGGAGGTGGGCATGAGGCGAGGCGAAATATTGCAGGCGATGGCGGCGGAGAACTGGTCTGAGTATTTCATCGGCATCGGAAGGAACCAGAACGAGGTGCTCAAGGCCAAGTCTAGGCTTGCCGAGCTTGACCCGCAGAACGCGTCGGCATTCTGGGGCGACGCGGAGAAGCTCCTGCCGGCCATCACGGACAAATCGATAGACAACTTCCTCATAGTCATGCCCGAGCGCGACGCGCCGCTGTCCGGGCCGCAAGAGCGCACGCTTTTGCGAACGACGCTTGCCACACTTGCCAGAAAGCTCAGGGACGGCGGGACCGTCAAGATACTGACAGACATCGAATGCAAGAACGGCCAATTCGAGGTTCTGCTTGAAGTCGCCGGCAACGCAGGGCTTGCGCGCGAGATGCGCAAGGGCAAGGACTATTTCCCGGAAGGGTGGTATGACCCCGATTTCAAGAACGGAAAGCGCCAAGTCGTGACGCTTACGCCCAAGGCCGCGCGTGTGTCGAATGCTTAAAATTAACGCAACTTTGTTGAACACTAACGCGGGCTCGTAGCTCAGCATGGACAGAGCGAACGCCTCCTAAGCGTTAGGTCGAGGGTTCGAATCCCTCCGGGCCCGTACCTTTAGTGGTTCTTAAATTGGTTTCAGAAGTAGTAATAGGTGAGATAGTGTCAGTATCAGAGACCAAGCCATTGAACGCGTTCCTGTACGCCATCAAGAGCCCTGCGACCAGGTCCAGGTATCTCAACAGGCTGAAGAACTTCTTTGACTATATGGAGCTTGAGGGAGACATCAAGACTGTGCCGTGCAAGTGAGGGATGAGGTAAGCTAGCCCTCTCCCTTCTCTTTTGTTTTCCATTACTACATAATTAGCCATTATGTTGAAAGAGTAATCGCAACTATCAAGAGGTGGAAGAGATAACCTTTTCAGTCACACGTTTGTGTGGATAATAAGGCCACAGCAATGAGAAGCGACGTTTCCTCTTCTTGATTTTCTATAATACTTTTCCACTCTTACTTTTATAGAACCTTTTCCTATTGTCGTATGACATGGTAGAGAAACTTTTCGTGAGCAAGTTGCAAAATCCATTATTGACATTCGCGGCAGTGATACTGACATCAGCAGCCTTGGTACCCGTCATTGCAGGGAACATGATGTATGCTGAGGCGGCTCCCGCAGTGGAGATATGCGCCTTTGGGACAAACAATATCGTGAATGGTCTTACTGTCCATTCGGGTGAGAAATGTACTGTCGATGGCTATACTCTTACCAATACGGCGGTATTTTTAATTGAGGCCTCTGGAACGCTCAAGATTTCCGAAACCGGCACCTTCGACAACGCTGGAGGCATACTCAGCAATTCCGGAAGTATCAGGAATGAAGGTACTCTGTACAATGGAGGAGGAGGCGCTCAGATAATCAATCAAGCTGCGGGCACCATACAGAATGAAGGGAGCATTTGGAATGGCTTCATCACCTTTGGGCAGGACACCATTGCCAACTTTGGTACTATAAAGAATAAGGGCATCATTTACAATGGAATCGTAGGAAATGCAATTATCAATTTCGGAACAGGAACAATCCTAAACACGGGTACGATAGATAATGACGCTTTTTTCGAGAACCTTGGACTAATCAAGAGCAGGGGAACGATAGAGAATGATGGAGGCGGTGTCTTCATCAATTCAACAACAGGCGTCATCGAAAACGGGGGACTCATAGAAAATGACGTATCTGCCATCTTCAACAACCTCGGTACCATCAACAATCAGGGCAGCATCATTAACTGTGGGAGCTTCAGCAACACAGGCACAATCAATGGAAACCCCGTAGAAGCTGATTGCACTGGCTAGGAGAAAAGCAGTATCTCCGCAGCCTGAACCGCTTCCCTCCTTTTTCTCTTTATTCAATCTGTCCGTAAAACGTCATTATCGCCATGAACTTTTCGGCCTGCAAACATGAATCGCAGTACTCTTCAACAACTATGGCGCCGCCACTTCTGAAAAGAGCCTCCTTTGTCGCTGGCTGGCCGCAGTGGATGCATACCTGGGATCCGTACTTGCCTTTTGCATTCGGCCGCGGATCATATTCCCGTACCTGACATGACTCTTCGCAAGATAAGCCATAAACAAACTGATTTTGGAGCTCAAGCAAAGACAAATCTAATAGCCCCTGCGCCTTTATTAATTTGAATCCAATTTACGAACTGCTAGAGGCGCACAGACCTCCGGGCCCGCTCCTTCTTAATTCTGCGTCCTCTATCCCTGCTGAACTAAGGGAATTCGGTTCCACAGTGAGAGCGGACACTTGAAATGACGGCAAAACCATTGGAGCAGTTTCTAAGCTCCTACATCAATTTTGATGCATCTACAAATGTGCTATGAAAGCATTTCAAATTTGATTGATATGCCAGTAGCATTTATTGGACGTTTTCAACTTTTCCCGACTATGCAGATGACCTCGTTGTCCAGGTTTACCCTGCCATGAGAGTCGGCATACTGCCAAACTGCTTCCGTCACTGAATTCCACACCTGCTTTTTTCTTTCTTCAAGCTGACTGGATAGCATGGCTTGAATAGGCGCAGCGATCTGTTGGTGGAATCTGGTGTAGCTATCAGGCGAATCAAAGCCAAACGTTATTTGCAATGTCTCTATTCGAATGTCCTTGAATCCTGCTTTGCTGAACGAGCGTTCAAGGGCGTCGGCATCGGCCAAGGCGAAAGGGCCTGGCGTTCCGGCAGGAGGCGCAGGGGCATTGATCTGCTTTCTCACCGTGGAAAAGGCCAGGTCAAGCAATGGAACCTTCGAAGGCGTAGACCACACTGCCACAGACAGCCTTCCGTTTGGAGCTAACAGCTGCCTGATCCCGGTAAGAGCTGCAGGAAGGTTTGGAAGAAACATCAGGCCCCATCTCGAAAGAATTGCATTGAATGTCGACTTTGGCAAATCCAGAGCCTCTGCATCACTCTCTCTAAACTCCATTACATCATCCAGACCGAGCGATTTGGCTCGGGCCTTTGCGATTGCCAGCATCTGCGGAGAAATGTCTGTAGCCACCACCCTGCCGTTGGGCCTGACTCGCCTCGCTGCGGTGATTGCCGGCTCTCCTATCCCAGTAGCTATGTCCAGAACCCTGTCGCCGGGCTTGATATCTGCCAGTTCTACTATCTTGTCGCTGACTCTTTGCGCTCCTTGCTCAAAGGTCGCCCACCAGGTCTGCCAGCCTGCGGCAACATTGTCCCACATCTGGCGCTGTTGTGCCTTGAACTGTTCTGGGTTAAAGGGTTGTCCACCCATGCTAACGCACCTTTTTCATGATTAGTTGCAACTAGTTCTTTTACTTTCTCCAAAATCTAGGACATGAGCTTCTGATAAAAAAAACGGCTGCGTACTCATCTACCTTGATACCATAACCAGAGAAGTGCTATTTGTTAGAGTGTCAACGGCAGGAGATAGTTTCTTACCGATTTCGTAAAGCTGGTTAATTTGATCAGCTGTAGCCTGTTTGCTTCGTATGTAAGCGATTTTGTCACTCCAAATTGTTCAGGAAGTAATATTCGAGGCGAGTGGCGCAGCGTCTAACATAGTCGAGAAGGTTCTGTCACACTGGCGTTTGGTGGTATCCGGCTCACTTCCTACCACCAAACGATTTTTCGACA
>NZ_DASWIL010000006.1:0-43610 GCF_036397675.1 Nitrososphaera sp.
GATAGTCTTGCAGAAAGAGCACAGAAGGAATATGGCATAAAACCAGAGCTCAAATGGCAAATAGGGCATCCCGCTAAGGTCATCGTAGATGTTGCAGAGAAGACGGTTGGCGCAGACTTGATTGTGATGGGTAGTAGGGGATTAGGAGGTTTTAAAGAGTTGTTGCTTGGGAGTGTGTCTCATGCTGTTGTCAATCACGCCAGAGAGCCGGTATTGATCGTAAGATAAAGCGTGCAAAGATTTGACAACCTTCAACACCAAGTTAACACCTTGCGCTAGCAGAACTTGAGAGCGGCGCTCTATGTGATGACGAGCTGGCGAGAGTCGGCGCGCTCGTCGCAGAGCTCCAGAGCATGGCCGCGCCTGCTGTGTAGGTCAGTTTCCATTCTTACAACAACTGTAGCCGAGTCTACTTGACAACTTAAATAGTTTCTTAGGTAAACTATTAGCGAGGTGAAATAATGGGGAAACAAGAGAGCGCAGATAAAGAGTCAAACGGCGATTGCTGTACCGATTCTTGCTGCAAGTTAGAACCGTGCAAGTGTGGATGCTGTTAGAGCCGTAAGAGGGAATGATATTCAGTCCTTGCAGCGTGAAAACTTCTTCTGGCATCTTGAGGTCAAAAATAGGGCGAGTCATCACATACGCTATGAAATGGTAGAACTGGCAGTTTGACAATTCTGGCAAATCGTCACAGATTTCAGAGTTTGTATTTAAAGGAAGGAACCGTAACGGCCGTGCATAAGCCAGCACCAACAACACAAGAATGTGGGTCACTCTGCATGGTATAGGCAATGCATCTGAATGATAATTCCCCGTTCTGCGTCCTGACATGGGAGTTGTGGTTAGAGCAATAGATAGCCAGACAACAGGTTGGAGCTTATCTTTATCTATCAGATCTACCGTACTTAGTACGTCAAAAACACCTTGAGTCTGGATACTAAGAAGCAAGATGTTCATGATGTCCTCCACGACGACTCTTACTATGAGAAAGAGGATTATGAAAGTCTTGTAGCGCTCTTGAGGCACATATTGCCGATCGGCCAAAAGTACAAGATATGGAAGGAGGATGAAGACCCCGGCGAAGCCTTGGAGCTTTTGCAGGATCAATTGCAAGCTGCGGTAGACGAAGATCGCAGGGCACTGCTTAAGAAGGGAAGGGACGATCTACTGCGAGAGATCCGAGTCAGCCTAGAGGAATATCAAAACTTTGTAGGCCGGCCGTAGGAAACAAGACTTATCAACCAAAATAGCATAACTAGAAAAAGAGCTAATGCTGCGAAAGGCTGTGAAGCCCTGATAGAATTCATGCGCTAGTTGCATCGCAAGTACCGCGGCGGAGCTATTTACTTTGATGATGGCTTACGAGGCATCAGAAAGCATTGGCGAGAAAATAGATCGCGTCTGACAGATGGTTTCAAAAAAGTAAAGGAGCTATTCTGCGGCCCTTTCCACCAGCTCTCCTGATGATGTAGCAAGTCTTCCACTAAACCCAAGAACGCCACCAAATACTATGTGCATGGCAAGCGCTCCTGTCACTATGGTTCCTGAAAGTTGCACCAACGTGCTAGCAAGCTGGTAGACAGAGGATGATGGGTCTGACGTTGCCACGATGTTCTCGAGCATTGGCTGCATAACGCCAAAGTGCAGAGGCAGGAACAATATCGCCCATATCGCCACGCCTGTGATTGTGCCGGTCGCAAGGCCTTTGAACACAGAGGTGATGTACAGCTTTTTCACGGAATTTGAAATTAGCAAGTAGACGATTCCAATTACCGTGGCGGTTATCATGTGTAGAAGAAAGCCAACATAGGCATCAGTCGCGGGGCCCTGCCCAAATGCCATGCCAATCATCTTGTAGAACGTTCCAGGCTGCGTCATGGTGGGTGTCAATAGGTTCGCATCGATAGCCAGAATCAGTCCGAATATGGACCATCCGGCTATCTGTCCTGCAACTATGCCCATCCTTATCGAGTCTTTGAACGTTGGCGAGTCGATCATCGGTACCATTGTATATTCTACACGACTCAAAGATTTTAGTTTTCTTGCTAGGGCCGCTGGTAAATGCTTTGCAATCGAGTGATACGATATAAATTCTACATCATATTGCACCATTTGTGATACATCATATACGCGAGATGATCAGGCAAGTGGGCCGTTTCAGGTAGACGATTCGATGTTCTTGCAGTGTTGCGTAGTTGGATGCTAATCTATTCCACAACTCAGACGCGTAGTGCATTGTGATCTTGTAATGCAGTGCAGTCCTATTAAATAAATCGATGCATCTCGAATCAATCCCATGGATCTCCCAAAACTCAGGCATATTGGAATCGACAGGTGGAAGCTAGAGCGAATCATTAACCTGCATGAGGGAGGTCATACCCTGCAGGATATTGCTGACGAGGTGGATGTAGAAGGCCATATAGTCGAAGAAGTAATAGAGCTGGTAAAGAAGCAGAAATCAGAGCCTATGTGAACGACCACATGAAACACGGATTCAAGTAGGGCATGTCAACATCATAATGAGCAGTCATTATTCCATCAACACAACGCCGGCAAATGTCCCGGTCTTCGACTAGCTGCTGCTCAAAGGATAGCGAATTTGGGTCTGTCGGCGCGTCGTACTGGACGCATGTCTCGTGCCTCCTGAGGCCTGTCTAAGAGCTTGCTGATCAGAAAGGCCCCGCCCATTGGAAAGCGCAACTGGGAGAGAAGGAGGGGCGGGACCTCATTGGAACTCGGTTATTATCTCACATGCGGCAGTTGGACTTAAGCTGCGAGTGTACACTGCATTGCAGACCCAGACTTCTTTATGCCCCCTCTGTCTGGAATGGGACTAGAGTCTATAGGAATAAAAAGCGTCTTCCTAACTTCAAGAAGATGCCGGACCCACTCAAAGAAGGCGCACGCCAAACAAAGTGAGTCATGTCGCATTGCATGTTTCAGCTGACGAATTCTCGACTTTTGTAGAATCGACAGCAAAATCCAACGGATTAAGCACTTGGCATGATGTACGGGGCTGGTACTATGACTTGTAGTCAATCTCTACATATTGGCTTGGTTTCTTGGTTTTCAAGTCTATTTCTGCAGGGGCCTTGACGGACAAAATCAGGAGTTAGGGGCAGGATATCAAGAGGGAAGATGATCATAGCCGACTATTACCATTCAATAAGATAGCTTAGTAGATTCTAAATGCGACGTCATCCGGTTGGACTGCATGGTTGAAGAAGGCGATAAATGTCTTGAATGTAAAATGGGCACGATGCAAGCTACTGGCTATGTCCTCAATAAAGGACGTATGAATACCGAAACGTTCCAAGGGTGGGAAGCAGAAAGAGAATATCAATGCGATAATCCGGCGTGTGGAAAGAAAAGGCGTAGCGTGCAAAGGTCGTTCAGCATCGATGCGATATTAGGAAAATAACACCTCCGCCGCACCAGATGCTGACGATAAGAAATAAGGGCCAATGAAGGCCCCGAAATCAAGGGCGGATCTCAGTATCAGGCCGAAGCGCAGTCACATCTTATTAACATCACCAATTTTTTCCTCCACCCAACAGAAGAAGCCTTTCAGAAATTACTTACCACCAAGATTACTATTCCAGAAACGACAACATTTACTCACAAATACAAAAGTCTAGGCCAAAACAGGATAGTCACGTGGGTAAGGAAATCTAGAATGGGAACGTGCTTCTCAGAGTTTCGTTATCCTAGCTTGAATGTCGGGAAAAGGTCTTGAATGGAGTTACGCAACCGTGCCCTTCGCGAATAAGACGCATGATAGCGGTACAATTCGAATTGAAGGTTACTCGAAAGATGATTCTCAAAGAATCTTTGCAGAATTTGCGGTTTCCTAATAGAAGACCAATCAGCAATTATGAAACCACATCCACATTCCTCTGGGACCATGATTATGCCTTGGGGTTGTCTATCATTTAGCAGCCTAGCGTATCTTCAATTTCTTGGGCATCTACTATCAGCTCCTCGGTTTCTTGATGGGTTAACTTCTTCCCTGCCTGGACCTCCACATGGTTTATGAAAGCGCCCAGTTTTCCACAGACCGATGCATCATTGTTCGGTTTGTCATCTTCTAGCAACCCTGGAGCCTGATTCAGCATATTGGCGTCTATCCCCATTCCTTCAGCTTTGATTATCAACACCCTTAAGGCGTCCGCGGGGCTTGTTGGAGGTGCTGTTCCGTTGCCTGCCAGGCTGGCTGAGGCTGAGCCGACGCCCGTGGCTGAAGCAGTCACTGTAGCTGACCTCGGGCCTGTGGCAGTAGGTGTGAAAGTCACGTCAAATGTGCATGAAGCGCCAACTGCAAGTGTTTGGGAGCTGCAGTTGTCGTTAGTGACGCTAAAGTCACCGGGGTCGCTACCACCAAGTGACACTGCTATAGCTGGCGAGGTCGACTGGCCTGTGTTGGTGACGGTGAACTGGTGTGAATCGCCGTCAGTGTTTATCTGTGCAGAGCCAAAGTCCTGGTCTGATGGTGTCACGTCAAGCTGGGCTGGAGTCGGTGGTACTTCTGTTCCTTCACCTGTCAGGTTGGCCGAGTCTGAGCTGCCACTTGCCTCTGAAGCAGTGACAGTAGCTGGCCTTGAGCCGACGCCTAGCGGGTGGAACATCAAGGTAAAGTTGCATGTCAGTCCTGATGCGAGCGTAGCGCCGGTACAGGTGTCGCCAAGCTGGAGGAGATAGTCACCGGGGTTGGTGCCGCCGTTGGCTAGGGATATGGTCCCAGACGTGGTCTGGCCTGTGTTGGTGACGGTGAACTGGTGTGAATCGCCGTCAGTGTTTATCTGTGCAGAGCCAAAGTCCTGGTCTGATGGTGTCACGTCAAGCTGGGCTGGAGGTGGCTCCGATAGGCAATCATTTGCCTGTCCTAGTGTACTTTCTCTGAAAAGCCACGCGTAGCTCCCATCAACACATAGCTGCCAGCTTCTGGAATCGTTCTCTTCGTCAAGCGGTGGAGTAGCAAAAGAGCCGACTGAATTTACCTGAACATCCAGTGTGTTTTTCAATATGACAGTTTCATCGTCGTTGTCTAGCCATTGACTGTCTAATCCGACTAGGAGAAAGCCTCCGACAGGAATTATTGTGTCAGAAGGCATAACTATCGTCTCATGCTCTGTCCCGTGGGTAGAGCTTACAGTCCAGCCGCTGACATCGACAGGCTCGGATGATGGATTGTATAGTTCTACCTGCTCCATAACGCCATCGTCAGAGATGTTATCATTTCCAGGCGGGTTCAGCTCAACTTCGTTGATAATAACGCAAGGTAACTCTGATAAGGGATTGCCATTGAAAGTGCCAAAGTTGTTAAAGACGCCGCCACTGCACCTAAAGATATTCCCCAGATTGGTGGTGGTGGAACCTTCGTTATTGTTGTAGGTGCCCCCGAAATAGATGTTTATGGTGCCTTCGTTGGTCGTGGCAGAGCCTAGATTGTTATTGTAAGCACCGCCTCCCATGATGTTCATGGAGCCATTGCTGCTGTTGAAGACGCCGAAGCTGCTTACGCCGCTATTGCTCACAGTAATATCTCCAGAGTTGGCGAGGGTGCCGTCATTAAGGATGCCCCTGCTGTTGGATCCACTATTGCTCACAGTAATAGTACCAGAGTTGGTTATGGTGCCGATGTTAAAGATGCCGAAGCTGCTTACGCCGCTATTGCTCACAGTAATATCTCCAGAGTTGGCGAGGGTGCCGATGTTGGTGATGCCGAGGCTGTTAAAGTCGCTATTGCTCACAGTAATAGTTCCAGAGTTGGTGATGGTGCCGATGTCGTGGTTGCGGATGCCGAGGGCGTTGTCAGAGCTGTTACTCACAGTCAACGTTCCAGAGTTGGTGATGGTGCCGATGTTGGTGATGCCGATACTGCTGGCGCCGAGGGCGTCGCTGCTATTCAGCACCGTAATCGTGCCAGAGTTGGTGAGGGTACCGGCGTTGCCGATGCCGATGGTGAATGGGCCACTATTCTCCACACTCAACGTGCCAGAGTTCTCGTTGGTGATGGTGCCGATGTTGAGGATGCCTACGTTGCTAAAGTCGCTATTCACCACCGTAATCGTGCCAGAGTTGGTGAGGGTGCCGCTGTTGGTGATGCCGGTGCTGCCTTCGCCGGTATTCTCAACGCTTAATTCGCCAGAGTTGGTGATGGTGCCATGGTTGTTGATGCCTTCGCTGCCGACGCTGTTAAAGCCGAGGGCGCCGTTGCTATTCAGCACCGTAATCGTGCCAAAGTTGGTAATGGTGCCTTCGTTGAGGATGCCGGTGCTGCTTAGGCTACTATTCTCCACACTCAACGTGCCAGAGTTCTCGTTGGTGATGGTGCCGATGTTGAGGATGGCGTAGTTGCTGATTTCGCTATTAGCCACTGTCAAGGTGTCAAAGTTGGTGAGGGTGCCTTCGTTGACGATGCCGGTGCTGATTTCGCCGGTATTCTCAACGCTTAATTCGCCAGAGTTGGAGATGGTGCCGCTGTTGGTGATGCCGATGGTGGCGATACCGCTATTCACCACCGTAATCGTGCCAGAGTTGGAGATGGTGCCGCTGTTGGTGATGCCGGTGCCACCGCTATTGCTCAGAATAAGTTCGTATGTGGGGTCAATTACAAGCTCATCGCCAGAGTTGATGGTAATGCTGCCATAAGTTAGCGTAAAATTAGTATCAAGGTGGACGACCGAATCTACACCTACGTCGCCATCAATTACAATGACATCTCCATCAGCCGGGGCAATGTTGCCATCCCAATTATCTGCGTCAGACCAATTTACCCCATCGCCACCCCCATCCCATATCACAGTTCCAGCAAACGCCTGCTGCGGAGTGCTTGTTAGAGCAAAAATGCCAACAGCTCCGATGGCAAAGAGTATAACGAACTTGACATGGCTGTCCGATTTTGGGATTGGAATTGCATGCGGCAAGATGTTGGGTAACCGGCCTATCATGTCACTACTTTACCATGAGATCTACTATAAAAATAGGTACAGAGTTTTCTTATAGAAGCAGTGATTGGTATGAATATCATGGCCATTATCTGGACTTGGAATCAAGTCTTCTGCATAAACATCGATCGTTTATGTAATTATTTCATTACGTGAATGGATCGCCGGACCGAAGGGCGAGGAGCTGCCCAAAATGAACGAGGACCCTACTGTAAAGCTCGGATGGACAATGTGCCACTTAAGGTGCAATTCTGAGCACAAGATATGCCACTATTTGCCTTGTGTAACCGGTGGTTGTTTAGAAAACAGTCACTATGACAAGCAGGTTTGTCGCACGATGTATAATGTAAGCAGAGCCATCATGACGTATCTTGACTCTTTTATAGCGTGTGGTATGATACTGCCAAAAAGCTTGTCCCTATGAGATATGTCGATTAAGAGGTCAAGAATGGTTAGATTCAACAGAGCCGATTAGAATGTTATCTTCTTAACTTTAAGAAAAACATCCTGGCCTTCAGCCATGGTCCTAGATTCGACAATCTGACCGGACTGTAGGTCCCACTCCTTGACAACTTTCTTTGGCATGGTTATTGACAGCGTTGAAGGATGATCCTTGCGGCTCTGAACGATGGAACTTGGGTAATGATTATAGCATGGTTTGCCCATTGTAATACAAAATTGCGTTTTGCGATACTGTACGGCCCTTTTTCCGTCGGAAAGCTTATGGAAGCGTGACTTTAACATAGGTTAAACTACAGGAAATAAAGAAATAGCAAGCCGACCATCCCAGTTTGTTTGATAAAAAACCGCGCGGCACTTGAGAGGTTTCACGGCAAGCAGTCGTCGCTCGTGCTGTCCGCGCTTGAAGCAGCGATAAAAAGCGTCGACCCCGGTGCCCTTGTCAAAAAATCATTGTCATATAGCAGGGGGACGCTTGTCGCCCGCAACATTACAGGCAAGAATTTCAAGATAGACAAATTCAACAGCATCTACATCGTCGGGGCGGGCAAGGCGTCTGCAGCCATGACATCGGCCCTTGCCAGCGTATTGAAAGACAGGGTTACAGGCGGGAGCATAAACGTGCCCCGCGGCACGGAAGCAAACAACATTGACAGGATTTCCATAATACACGCATCGCATCCGGTTCCTGACGACGAAGGGACAAGGGGAACTAAAAAGATAATCAGCATTCTAGAAAAAGCAGAAACAAAAGACCTTGTCATTATGGTCGTCTCCGGCGGAGGGTCTGCGATGATGCCGCTTCCTGCAAAAGGCCTTACATTGAAAGACAAGCAGGAGGCCACGTCGGCGCTGCTTGCGTCAGGGGCTACCATACACGAAATAAACTCTGTGCGCAAGCACCTCTCTGCAGTAAAGGGCGGACAGCTTGCACGATATACAAAATCTCGCGTGCTGTCGCTTGTCCTGTCCGATGTCATTGGCGACGACTTGGCAGTCATCGCATCGGGCCCGACTTTTCCCGACTCGACCACGTTTTCAGACGCACAGCAAGTCTTGGAAAAATACGGAATTACAGACACAAGGGCTGCGCGGCATATCGCAAGGGGAGCGCGTGGCTTGATAAGAGAGACTCCCAAGCCCGGCGACCCGATTTTTAGGCGCGTCGCAAACGTCCTTGTCGGCAACAACGAGCTTGCCTGCAAAAGCGCCTCATGCTATTTGCGCCGCAAAAATGTGCGCACGGAATTTCTCGGTTCCGGATTTGACGGCGAAGCGCGTGACTTTGGCGCCTTCTTGGCCAAGCTTGCCGGCGACATCAAGTCGAAATCACCTTTTGCGCTTGTCGCAGGAGGTGAGACGACCGTCAAACTCGGAAAAACTTCAGGCAAGGGAGGCAGAAACCAGGAAGCAGCCCTTACCTGTGCTCTGTGCCGCATAAAGGCAGTGGCGGCTTTTCTGGGCACCGACGGCATCGACGGGAACTCTGATGCGGCAGGCGCGCTCGTCTCGGGAAAATCCGCCGCCCTTGCAAAAAAAATCGGCGCAAAAGCTTTTCTTGTCAGACACGACAGCTATCATGCGCTTGAAAAAATGGGCTCGCTTATATTCACCGGCTACACGGGCACCAACGTGAACGACATTGCCATTATTTACAAGGCTGGTCAGTAGCTCACCGTCACGTCGCCCGACACGACATTCACGTCGCCGGCGGCAGTAGCAAGCACCAGCGAGCCGTCATCGCCTACATCCTTGGCCATGCCAGAAATGACCTTGTTCTGCTGCACCACTGACGCCTGCCTCCCGAGCATGTCTGTCCTTTTGCGCCACAGGGCGACTATAGTAACAGACCCCTTTTCCTCGAGCAGCACGACATACTGCTCCAGCTTTTCCAGCAAGAGCCTTGTCAGGTGCAGGCGGTTGACGTCGTGCCCGAGCTCGTCGGAAAGCGAGGTTATCGCAGGTCTTCCCTCCCTTTCCAGATGCAGTTTTTTAGTGTCAACGTTGGCGTTTATGCCTATGCCAATTACAGCGTAGTTGACCGCGTCTGCCTCGGCGCTCAGGTCCAGGAGTATGCCAGCAACCTTCTTGCCCTTCACCATCACGTCATTTGGCCACTTGAGCGTTGCGTCAAGGTCAGTCGCCTCCCTCACCGCGTCGCACACCGCCACTGCTGCGACAAACGGCAGCATCGTGCTTGCCGCTGTCGGTATGGACGGCTTTAGTATGACAGAGATCCAGATGCCGCCCATTGGCGAGAGCCACTTGCGCTTGAGCCTTCCGCGCCCGCCGGTCTGCTGTTCTGCAATCACGGCCGCGCCGTGCGAACCGGGCTTTTCTGCAAGCGCGATTGCGAGGCTCTGCGTCGACTGCGTGCTTTCCCTGTAGATTATGTTCTTGCCCACGAACGACGTCTTAAGCACCCTTGCAAGTTCCCAGGGGACGGGATTTTCCGTAGCACTCTCCAGCCGGTAGCCCTTGCCGTGCAGCGACTCTATCCTGTAGCCGAGCCGGCGAAGCCTGCGTATGTGCTTCCACACGGCGCTCCTTGAAATCCCTGCTTTTCTTGCAAGCGACTGGCCCGACGAATAGTCAGCGTTTGCCTTGAGCAAATCAAGAAACTCGACGACCCTTTTGTCCCTTGGCAGAGCGCGAGTCATGCCTTTACAAGTTCCACTTGTAGTAGACAGTGCCGCCCCTGCATGTGGCATAGACGTCAGAGCCAGCCTCCCTGAGCGAGCTTGACACCTCAAGCTCGGCAAGAAGGCTTTCGACGGCCGTGTCGTTGTCCTTTTTCCCAAAAAGGTTGAGTATCTCCTCTCTTGAGTACATCCTGTCCGGCTCCCTTTTCAGGATGCTGCGGATCTCTTGCAAGAGTTCCTGTCTTGTCATTTCTTTTTCTTTGCAGATACTATTGAAAGCACGTCCCTGTCTTTCAGGTGGTAGTCGGAAGGCAGGTGGAGCCCGTCGCGGATGTCTACTGCGTACAGCAGGCCCTTGGCAAGCTCGCTGTGTACTTCTCGCGCAAGGTCCTCCACAGTAGAGCCGGACCGCATCAGATACACGTCAGGGAGCACGTTTCCGTGCTTGTCTGCCATCTTCTTTGCGTCGGCGACAGGGTAGACTGCGTTCATCTTAAGTAGCTTGAAGACCGCGACGTTGATGGCAAACTGCACGCCCGTGCGCATGTACTCGCCCAGTATATCCTTTCTTATCAGGTTGAGAGCCCACTTTTGCTTGTCGTTGAGGGATGCAGGGTCGTTTATTTCAAAGCGCTCGTCGCCCGGAACGTATTTTATGAGGCCCTTGTGCTCGGCGCGCCTGAGCGTTAGTTCGGCGTCCGCGCTTGACGGCACGACTATCATATCCTTGTACTCCTCGCGCAGGCGCTTGAAGTTGTCAGTCGAACTGGACAGGTCAACTTTGTTTGCCACGATAAGGGTCGGCTTTGAAATGTCGCGCAGGCTCCAGCAAAAGTCCTTGCTCTGTTCCGGCCCAAAGTCGTCGAGCAGGATGCCGACAAGGTTGTTCTGCGCCAGTGCGAGTTTGACGTGGTCCTCCCTTACCCCTATACCCCTGAACACCTCCGTTATCGCTTCGACCATGTCTGCTGCCCTTGACATTTTGTCGCGGTTTGCCTCGAACAGTTTCAGGTACCACATCACCATCTCTTCCTCGATGTCGCCCACGTCGGCAACCGGGTCGCCAGAGCCGGGCTCTGCTATCCTGCCCGATGCGTCGATGCTTCCAGAGGCGTCAACTATGTGCAGTAGCGCGTCTGACTGCGCCGCGATTGAGAGGAACTGGTTGCCAAGGCCCTTGCCCTCCCACGCTCCTTTTATAAGGCCTGGCAGGTCCACAAGCTCTACAGGTATAAAGCGCCACCCGTCTATGCACCGCGAGTTTTTCGGGTGGTCCTGAACGCCAAATTCCTTGTGGACACACAAGGTGATTGCGGTCGCGTTGCCCACCGACGGCTGCTTGGTCGTGAACGGGTAGTTCGATATCTCGGCCGAAGCAAGTGTTGCGGAGTTGAAGAAGGTTGTCTTACCGGTGTTGGTCTTGCCGATCAGGCCGATCTTGATCATGTAAAAACCCCCACTGTTTTATTATATATAGGATGTGGATTAGTGGACATGGCTGCATACCGAGCCTACAAAGCCCACCAGCCCGACGAAACTTGCAAGCAGCGATGCATGGACAGCAAACGATAGCTTGTGTGATGTTGGTTTTGCATGTAAAGTCGTTAACGCCTGTGCCATCGCGTTATTTACGCCGAGCTAGCCGATAAACTAGTCGGCATGACGTTCGCCGGCCCTTTCTTTGGCCACCCTTATCTCGTCGCATCGCCACGCTATCTCTAACAGGTTGTCCTCCGTTAGGTCTGAGTCCCACTTCTCAAGCAGCATCCTCGATATCTCCGTAGCGTGGTAAAGCATACCCCAGTAGGGGTGGTGCTCTGCGGTCGTGTACGCAAGTTCCAAAACTTCTGCAAGCCCCGACGACGCCTTTTTTAGCGCGTCGGACTTTTCCGTGTACACCTTAACGATACCGGCGTCGCCATCGACGCCAACCCTAGCCATTACCCCCTCGGCTGCAAGCGCGTCTACGGCCTCCCTGACTTTCTGCGCTACCCTGTCTGTGCTCTCTGCCATACCCTGCATCCAGCGCGCCGGATAATTGAGCTTATGGTCAGGAGTCGAAAAGCCGATGGTGCTCTTCAAGCATGCACCGGTTGTAAACGACCTTGATGCCTTTCTGTTTTGCGAGCTTTTCTGCCTGTTCGTTGTAGATTCCAAGCTGCATCCAGATGAGTTTTATCCCCGGCTTTTTTATCGCGTCCTGGACAGCAGGCAGTACGTCGTCTGACGGCCGGAACACGTCAACGATGTCGACTGGCTCCTGCACGCTTGAAACCGCGGGATACGATTGCCTCCCCATTATCTCCGGCGCCGTCGGGTTGACCGGTATCACGTTGTACCCCTGCTCCATCAGATACTTGGGGACGTAGTTTGCCGGCTTGCCGTCAGTCTTGGACATGCCGACCACTGCGATGTTTTTCATTTTGTAGAACTCCCTCAGCTCGGCGTCAGAGAATGAGTCGATGTTCATCAGAATTTCCGCGGCGGTTTTGTTATTTAAACGCAGTCATGAGCCTATCATGCCAGGCAACTTTATCGGAGTGCGATATTGCTGCACTTTCCTGATGTCCGGGTCTGCAGTCACTGTGACAGACTCTAGCTGCGCCCCCTCGGGCGGCGACACCGTCCTCTTGGTACCGGCCTCCATTGTTCCAACAGACTCCGTCTGGCCGCCACCAAAATCGACCACGACGTTTGTAAGCGTGAGCCGGCCGGTGTTTGAAAGCACTACGCGGGCGTCGGTGAAAAGCGACTGCTCGTCCTTCAGCGCGTCAACGGTCAGCGAATAGTCTTGCGTCGGGATGGCGGGCACAAGCATGATTGCCATTGCCGCAGCGACAACGCCGCTTGCGATTGCAATCACGATGCCAACGCGCACTTGCAAAAAAGCCCGTTTCTAAGATATAAGTTCTCATTCGCCCTTGATCTGGGCCCTGGTCTTGAACAGCGGCTTGATGCCAAGCGGGGCATAGTTGCCAGTGGAGCAGGTAAAGCACAGCTCTTGCTCCGGGATGCCTATGGCCTGCGCCAGGTTTGCGGTGTCGTTGTAGGCGACGTAGTCTGCGCCAATCACATGCGCCACTTTTGACGCTACCTTTTCGTTGGACTGCTCTTCTGCTCCGTGCTGGTACGCGATGAGCTCTTCCTGCGACGGAAAGTCGATGCCAGCGTAGCACGGATAGCGTATCGGCGGGTACGTGACGACAAGGCTTATCCGCCTTGCGCCGGACGCCTTGAGCGTGCTTATTATCGAGGCCGAGCTTGTGCCCCGGACGATGCTGTCGTCCACCACGATGACGTGCTTGCCCTCGACCACATCGCGAATTGGGATGATGCCTTTGTTTATCTCGACCCTGTCGTTTTGATATGGCTCGATGAAGCTTCTCATATTGCCCTTCTTGCTGTACCTGTCCTTCAGAAGCCCCTCCTCAAATGGCAGACCCGCCTCGAGCGCGTAGCCAAGCGCCGCCGGCCTTGCCGAGTCCGGCACCGGGACGACGACGTCGGCCTCCCTTATCGGGAAACTCTTGGCTAGGAACTGCCCGATGCGCTTGCGCGCCGCATATACGTTGATGCCCTCCATTATGGAAGACGGATGTGCAAAGTATGTGTATTCAAAGGCACAGTGCGCGTGCGGGCTCTCCGTTGCAAACTGCTTGGTCTCGATGCCGGCCTTGCCCATCTTGACCAGCTCGCCCGGCTCGACGTCGCGCACCAGCTGCGCTCCAACTGCTGAAAGGGCACATGACTCCGACGCCACCATGTAGGTCGAAGTCTCTTTGTGAAAGCCGAGTACCAACGGGCGGAAGCCTCGCGTGTCGCGGGCGGCGTAAACAGAGCCGGCGTCTGTAAGGAACGTAAAGCAGAACGAGCCGACCATCTCGCTCTTTAGTATTGACATTGCAGAAGCGATGTCGTCCTTCTCTGCTATGTGCATAACGAGCCTCTGCGCCGCCACAAGCGTGTCACTCATTGTCTGTGGTGTGAACGTACACCCGCCCACCATTCCTGAAAGTTCTTCGACGTTTGCTATCGTGCCGTTATGCGCTATGCACAGGTCCTTGACCTTGAGCGGCTGCGCGTTTTCAAGGTTGCTCTTGCCAAAGGTGGAATACCTGACGTGACCTATGGCCGCACTTGACTTGTACTTTCTGACTATGGACTGAAAGTCGGGCGCAGACGCTGACACGAGCCCGAGCCTCTTGAAGGGCGCCTTGCCCGGGACGGCAATCCCCCAGGCTTCTTGCCCCCTGTGCTGGACCGCGCGAAGCATATCTATTGCAAACGGCACTACGTTGTGGCCGGCGAGCGAGAAGATGCCTACTACGCCGCAGTTTTCATGGACCAAGGGCTGTTCCCTCCCTGAAAAGTGCACAGGCCATAAGTGGAGCTAGCTTGGCGGCATGATCTAAAAAACGTATCTTCACTGCATTATCCTGCTAAGCGCGCCGAAAGCCTGTTCGAGTTTTGCAAGCGGAAGCGATATTTGCATTTTCCTGCCCTTAGTAAATTCGGCCCTGCCCCGGGCAGACCGGCCCACCTGGGCAAATTTCACCCCCTCTGACTTTAGCAGCTGGTCTACCTCCGCAGACTTGCTGGTGCCTACGACGTAGCGAGAGTGCGACTCCGAAAAGAGGAGCTCGTCTGACCTATTGCAGGTGCTTGGAACCTTGTCGATGTTTACTCTGAACCCGGTCCTTCCCGTCACTGCCATCTCTGCAAGCGCCACTGCGAGTCCGCCCTTTGAGCAGTCATGCGCGCAGCCCACAAGGCCGTTTCTTATCAGTTTCATGACGGCAACGCCGTTTGCTCTGTCTGTTGCAAGATCTACCTGCGGCACCTGTCCTCCCGTTATCCCGTGCACGTATTCATAGTATTCGGAACCGCCCATCTCCGGCTTGGTTTCCCCGACCACAAAGATCGTATCGCCCTGTTTTAGTGCGGAGCGGGTAATCCACGACCTGTCGTCGATGAGCCCGAGCGTGCCCATGACAGGCGACGGCTTTATTGCGCCCTTGGAAGTCTCGTTGTAAAAACTGACCTTGCCCCCGACGACCGGAATTTCCATGAAGTTGCAGTAATCCACAATGGCGTTTACTGCCTGCGCAAACGTCCAGAATATCTTGGGGTCTTCGGGACTCCCAAACTGCAGGTGGTCCACCACGCCTATTGGCTCGGCGCCGGTGCATATCACGTTGCGCACGCCCTCTGACATGCAGCCAAGCGTGCCCTGGTAGGGGTCTAGGTAGCAGTGCTTGGAGTTGCCGTCAAGCTTTGCCGCGACAAACTTTCCGTTGTCAAGCCGCATCACCGCCGCGTCGGCCGCGCCGGGCTTGACCACCGTGCGTACGCCGACTTCGTGGTCGTACTGCTGGTAGACCCAGCTCTTGCCTGCAATCGTCGGGTTTGACAAAAGCGCCAGTAGCGCCTTACCAAGGTTTATGGCTTTTGGCTGGCGCGCCTTTTTCAGCCTGTCGAGGTACGCCGGCTTCTTGTTGGCCCTGTCTGCATGCGGCGCATGTGCCACCAGACTCGATGGCATGTCCGCGACTACCTTGCCGTCTTGCCTGACAGTCAGGTTCTTGTGTCCTTCCGCCTTGCCAATAACTGAATATCCTATCTCGTACTTGTCAAGAATAGACTGTAGCGCAGGCATCTTTTCTGCATCCGTGACATACAGCATGCGTTCCTGCGACTCCGATATCATCAGCTCGTTGGGGGTCATGCCTGTTTCCCGCGTGTGCACCTTGGACAGCTCCACGTCAAAGCCCCTGCCCAGGCTGTCCGAGGTTTCTGAAAGGCAACAGGACAGCCCGCCGCCGCCGAGGTCCTTGATTGCCTTGACGCAACCCTGCTTGACTGCTTCCATCGTCGCTTCTAACAACAATTTTTCAAGGAACGGGTCGGGTATCTGTACTGCGGAGCGGTTCTCTGCTTCCAACGCCTTTGAGGCAAACGACGCGCCGTGGATGCCGTCCCGGCCGGTAGCGCCACCCACAAGCACCAAATAGTCGCCTGCCTCTGCGCGGTTTGCAATAACCTCCTCCTTCTTGCCAACACCAATCGACGCCACGTCCACGAGGCAATAATCCTCAAACGATGGGTCGAACTCTACCTCTCCCCCGACGGTAGGTATCCCGATGCAGTTGCCATAGTCGGCTATGCCCTTGACGACGTTCTTGAAGAGCCACCTTGACTTTTGAGCCTGATTGCCCTTGCCCTCTATGGGCGCAAAGCGCAGAGCATCAAAGACCGCTATCGGTCTGGTGCCCATAGACATGATGTCGCGTATGACGCCGCCCACGCCTGTTGCAGCGCCGCCAAATGGCTCGACTGCCGACGGGTGGTTGTGGCTTTCAATGTGGACCGTGAGCACGTAGCCGTCGCCCACGTCAAGCACGCCGGCGTCGTATCCGGGGCCCACAATAACACGTCTGCCCTTTGTCGGCAGGAGCTTGAGGTATTTTTTGGACGACTTGTACGAGCAGTGCTCCGACCACTCAGCGCCGACGATATCCTGCTCGACCGCATTTGCGCGCCTTTTCAGCTTTTCCTCGAGGTGGCGCAGCTCCCACGGTGTGAGGACGCCCATCGTCAGGCGACCGCCTTTTGCTCAAGGAAAGACGCAAGAGAGCGGAATATTGCTATGGCCTCGCCAGAGCCGCGTGCAGAGACTATGCTCTCGCTCGCCCTCTCTGGGTGCGGCATCATGCCCATGACGTTTCCCTGCTCGTTGCAGATCGCCGCTATAAGTTCGGTTGAGCCGTTAGGGTCGTCGTGAGAGTACTGAAGGACGACCTGGTTCTTTTTCTTTAGTTCCTTGACGATGTCAGGAGTTGCGACGTACCGCCCCTCGCCGTGCGCAACAGGTATGTCAAACTCTTGGCGCTTTGAAAACGACCGCGTAAATGGAGTGCTGTTATTTTGCACCTTGACCTTCGTCCACCTGCAGACAAACCTTAGCGAGTGGTTCATCAAGAGCGCGCCGGGCAACAGCCCCGACTCGACGAGTATCTGAAAGCCGTTACATATCCCAAGAACCGGCGTCCCCTCCTTCGCAAGCCTCTTGACCTCCTGCACAATCGGGCTGTGTGCTGCGATTATCCCTGCGCGCAGTCGGTCTCCAAAGGCAAAGCCTCCGGGTATGACCATCGCGTCGTAGCCCAATATTCTGTCTTTTGTATGCCAGATAAAGTCAGCCTGCACGCCGACAACATTGTTCAAAACGTGGTGGACATCGCGGTCGCAATTGCTCCCGGGGAAAACGGCGATCCCTATTTTCATTATTTTGAGTCTGACTTCTCAATGCTCGTATTAATATCTTGAGGGCCTTTCCCGGATTCTAACTGGCTCACCACGGCAAGGATTAAATCGGTACACGTGCGTGTGTAGGACATGGCGGCAAGCGTGGTGCGCGACATCATGACAAAGGAAATTGTCACCATCGACGGAGACAAAACGGCACTCGAAGCCGCCAAGATGATGACCGAGAAGGGCATAAGCTCGCTCTTTGTAGTAAAGGAAGGTACGACTGCAGGCATCGTGACAGAGCGGGACTTTATCAAGAAAATATGCGCAAAAGAGCTCGCCGTTTCACAGGTCAATGTGTCAGACATAATGTCCAAGATCCTAACGACTGCTACGCCCGACACGCCGATTGAAGTCGCGGTGCAGCGCATGGTGAACCACAAGGTACGCCGGCTACCGATAATGGAAGGCGACAGGGTCGTCGGCATAATAACAGTCACAGACCTTGCCAAGCACCTGAGAACAACGTTGCTTTTGGAAGGCACACTGGGCGACACGGGAAGCATCGACGACGTAATCGCAACAATGACCCACGACAAGCACTAGGCTTTTGACGCCTTTACCATGCAGGTACTCACCACTGGATTGAAGATGCGCAATTCTTCGCACAGCTTTTGCACAGTCTTTTCGGCGTCCTTTTCGGAACGTGCACTCACCGCCATCTTTAGCATCTTGGCGGAGCGCACGGACTGAACCTGCGAGTACCCGCCCTTGAGGACCAAGTCCCGGTGTATGGTCTCGCCTTCAGGGTCGTTGATGTAGGGCTTATTCTCGATGATGACTTGCACGAGAAATTTCTGCGCCATCGCCTGTTTTGGATGCGCGCTGTAATTTAAATACATAAGGCGCCTGTCGCCGAAAGTATTAATTATGTACAACCAAATCTGCCAGCTCGAGGTCACGTAGCTCAGCCTGGCAGAGCGGCTGACTTGTAATCAGCAGGTCGTGGGTCCAAATCCCACCGTGACCTTTTTCACGTCTCTCGCCAGATAGCCTTTGTTTTAGCAAGAGCGACAAAGCCTACCAGATATGCTATTTGCACGGCAAATCCAAAGCCAAGCGACCAGTCCGCCGGCGTTGCAAGCCCCATCGTCTGCTGGAACATTATGGAGGCGTGCGTAGTGGGAACCGCGTACGACAGGTAACGTAATGCGTCTGGCAGCGTCGACACTGAATAAAACACCGGCGGCAGCACAGCCAAGATGACGTTTACAAACGATATCACCTGCGTGGCGTTTCGCATGTGGAGCATGTGCGACGATATGAAAAAGCCCATCGCGGACATCGAACCCCACAGGAGCAGTATTGTGACCAGGAGCAAGGGGATGGTCAATAGCGACCCGCCAAAGTACACCACAAGAATCGCAAGCACGGTAAGTGCCGGCAAGCCAAATAGCAGTTCAGAAAGCGCGAGTCCCATCATGTATGTCAACGGCGACACTGGCGACGCGACGAAAATGTCCTGTATCTTGTACTCTGTCTTGTAAAACGATATGTCCTGCCCGAGCGCAAGGCCGTACCCAACAAGCGCCATGACAAGCGAGCCGGCGACGGCAAGGTGCACGTACTGGCCGCCGCTTACCACGAAGAGCACGAACAAGAGCGAGAACGGGCTTATCGCGGTGAACACCAGTGACATCGGGTTTCGCTGAAGCCATAAAATCCCGGTCGAATACGCGATAAGCATGGCCTGTCTCACAGGTAGCATCAACTTTCGTTTCCCTCCATGTTTCCGACCAAATAGACAAACACGTCGTCAAGCGTGACAGGCGACACGGTGAACGGCAGGTTGCGCCGTATCGCAAGCTCTGACAGTTCGCGCACGGCAGACTCAAATGCAAACACGCGAAGCGTCCCGACTCCCGTGTCGGTGACTGCGCCGTACGACTTTAGGGTCTCTTCGTCAAGCCCGTCCTTGGCGATATCAATCCGCGTGTTGTGCGGTATAACTTTGCGCAGGTCAGAGATCGTGCCCTGCGCCACGATCGAGCCCCTGTCGATTATTACGAGACGGTCTGACAGCATCTCTGCCTCGTCCATGTAGTGTGTTGTGAGCAAGATGGAGCGCCCTTCTGCCTTCCAGTCTTTTATAGCGCACCAAACCTGCCTCCTTGAGACCGGGTCGAGTCCTATAGTGGGCTCGTCCAGAAACAGCATTTGCGCGTCGACTGCCATCGCCATAGCGACCAGCACCTTCTGTTTCATGCCGCCGGACAGGTTCATCGCCGGCCTGCTGCGCGCTTCCCACAACTCGAGCCTCTTGAGCATCGCCTCGGTCTTTTCCCGTGCCCGCTCCTTGTTCTCGCCCCTTATCCTGAGCCAGTTGTACACGTGGTCCCATGGTGTCAAGGCTCGCAGCGGCCTTCCTTCCTGCGGCACCACTGAGATGAGGTCGCGCACCTGCTTTGCGTGCTTTATGACGTCGAGCCCGAGCACACTTAAGCTGCCTGCTGTGGGCATCAACTGCGTCGCACACATGCGCACAAAGGTGGTCTTGCCGGCGCCGTTTCTGCCAAGGAGCGTGAACACCTGGCCCGACTCGACTTCCAGCGAGATGTCGGAGAGCGCTGGGCTGGGCGAACCCTTGTACACCTTTGTAACATGCTCGGCTTGAATGGCAAGCACGCAGGTGCTACGGCAAGCCCAAATTAGAGTTTTTGAACATAGAAGCTGCAAGTAGACGAATCGTCGACGACCATTTTATCTGCCGGCATAGAAAATAGCCTGTCCGCGCCGCTGACAAAAGCATCTGTCTTTCCGAAAAAACCAGATAGTATCCCCAGGGAAGGCCCTGCCGTTGCGTGCAGGATCGTTCCGGCTTCGATATGCAAATAAGGGTCTCCTGAGAAGAGCTTTTTGATGAAAAGAGAGTTCGTAGTAGCCAGGATTGAAGCTTCTCAGGACGGTAGCCCATACGTCTATGTCACTTTCAACGACCCAAAGGAGTACAAGCCCGACAAGTCCATGAGCCCCTTTGGCCAGAACACTATGGCATTCTCGTCGATAGAGGACATGATGAAGAACATGCCAAAGGTGATGGCAGGGATGCCCGGCATGTTCGGCGGCATGACAGAGACGCCAGTCATGAAGTTGAGTATGAGGGAGTACCAGGACCTAGGCATAAAGGTGGGCGACAAGGTCGCAATCGAGATACAGAAGGTCGAGGCTTCGGGCGTCTAGCCGTTATGCTTTAAATAATCAAACAGCGTAGAAGCGGCGATTGGAACAGCAAAGGAAAGTCCGCGCAGAGGTAAAGCTGCCACTCATTCTCATCCACACGCCATTTGGGCTGGATTTCTTTGACAGGGTGGCCAAGTGGCCTGGCGCGAAGGCGTGGGCCCACTTTAACACGTACCTCATGCCAATCATCACGGCTCTTGCAATATTCCTCATTGCCGGCTCGCTTGCTATACTAATCGCAAGCGCGGACGCCCGCGAAGGCATCAGTAACATAGGGCCGCAGGCAAACCTGCTCATCCCCGGCCTCAACCCGTACCTGCCCATAACGTACGGGTGGATAGCGCTCATCGTAACAATCGTCATACACGAGGCGGGCCACGGAATCATCGCCCGGATCTACAACATAAGGGTCGAGTCTACCGGCCTTGTGTTGTTCCTCGGGATCCCGATTGGAGCCTTTGTCAACATCGAGCGGGACGAGTTGAACAAAGTCACTCTCAAGCAAAAGAGCGCGGTACTCACCGCAGGCCCGTTGAACAACATGATACTTGCCGGCCTTTCGCTTGCGGCGCTCTACTTTGTGATAACTACTCTCACCCCGCTTCCGCCCGACCCCAACTCTCCCCAGTTTGGCATTGCAGTCTTAACAGTAAACCCCGGCTCGCTTGCCGAGTCGATAGGCATGACTCAAGGGTCCGTGATACAGACGGTTAACGGTCAGGAGATCAGGGAGCTTGATGACTTGGGGAACATACTACGGGCGAACCTTGGCGACACCGTCGACATAACTTGGGTCAATAGCAATAACCAAGCCATAACCAGGCAGGCGACACTCCCCGCCGCGGTGGAGCAGGGGCGGGGAATACTTGGCATCACCGTCACGCCCCTCTTGCCTGACTCTGGCGCCGTGCTAGAGCGCTACAAGGGCGCGTTCAGCGCAAACCCGATTGCCATACTGCTCCCGCCGACGATGCAGCAGGGCGCAGTGCCGTACTCTGACTTGATGGCACCTAGGTACGAGTCAAGTCTTGGACCTGCGTGGGTGCTCGTAGCCAACATGCTGTTCTGGTTGTGGTTTGTCAACTTTAACGTCGGCATATTCAACGCGCTGCCGATAGGCCCACTTGACGGAGGCCAGCTGTACGGCTCGCTCATCGAAAAGAAGGCCAGGTCGGCAGCGCTTGCAAAAAACGCCACGAACCTGCTCACGGCTATAATGGTTGCAATAGTTGCTGCAGCGATATTGTTGCCGTACGTCCTGTAGCACTAGGCTTTTATAACAGAAAGAGCGATGTACAAGTGCTTATTGCCGGTTTGTGCCGTGGCATTTTATCGACCGTGACCACGTAGCATACGACAATACAAGGACCGAAAAAGAGTTGGAAAAGCGCGAAGAGTTTGAGAGGCGTGGGGAGTACAGGAGAGGCCACGAATTTCGTGACAGGAGGCCGCCAGCAGAAAGCCCGGTCGCTAAGGTGACCACGGAAAGCGAGGAGGAAGTAGCCAAGACCATACTGCAGTCAATCCCGGCAGACTCGCAGATTATCACCGTCAGGTTCGAGGGTCCCAACATCGCGCTTTATACTAAAAACCCGCGCTTTGCGCTTACCGAATTGACGTATTACCTGTCATCGCTTTCAAAGACCCTGAAAAAGCGCTTCATAATCAGGACGGACCCGTCCGTGCGCCTCGAGGAGGACGCGACGAGGCAGGCAGTCGCGAAACTGTTGCCAAAGGACGTCTCGGTCTCGGCAGTGTTTTGCGACGACGCGACAGGCGAGGTCGTGCTCGAAGTCAGCAGGCCCGAAGCCATAGACCCGGCGATGATCGTCGAAGTAGCACAGACCACGGGTTGGATTGCGCACACTAGGCGCTCGCCCCACATACCGTCTACGAGCATTAACACGATACACTCTACGCTAAAGAACTCTGCAAAGGAAAGGACGGACTTTTTGCAAAAGCTTGGAAGGAGGCTGTTCAGGGGTCCGCTGGTAGTAGGCGGCTTTGAGAACGCAAACGGCAAGCAGGAGTCAGACTCGCAGCCACGGCCGCAGGGCTGGTCGACAAGCAAGGAAGAAGTGATGTTGTTTTGCCTCGGCGGCGTAAAGCAGGTAGGCAGGTCGTGCTTTATCGTAGTCACGCCAGAGAGCAAGGTGATGCTTGACTGCGGCATCAACCCCGGCGAGATGTCGGGGCTTGATGCGTACCCGCGTATCGACTGGCTCAACTTTGACCTTGACGAGCTTGACGCCGTCGTAATCAGCCACGCCCACATTGACCACCAGGGCTTTTTGCCGACGCTCTTCAAGTACGGCTACCGCGGGCCGGTCTACTGCACCGAGCCCACATTGCCACTAATGACGCTCCTCCAGATGGACTCGGTCAAGATTGCAAACGCAAACGGCAACTACCTTCCATACGAGGCACGCGATATTCACGAAGTGATAAAGAGGACTATAACGCTCCCTTACGGCAAGCCGACCGACATTTCACCTGACATCACAGTAACCCTGAACAACGCAGGCCACATCATGGGAAGTGCCACTGTCCACCTGAACATTTCCGGCGCGCACAACATACTATACAGCGGCGACTACAAGTACGCCCGCACGCAGCTTTTGGACAGCGCCGTGTCAACGTACCCAAGGGTCGAGACCCTCATCACAGAAAGCACGTACGGCAACTCGTCTGACGTCATGCCGGACCAGCAGGCGGTCTACAGAACGTTTTCAGAATCGATAAACAGAGTGTTGATGGAAGGAGGCAAGGTATTGATTCCTGTGCCGGCGGTAGGCAGGGCGCAAGAGATAATGCTCGTCATGGCAAAGGAGATGAGCGAGGGTCGGCTCGTCGAGTCGCCCATATACATAGAGGGCATGATTTCCGAAGCCAGCGCCATCCACATGTCGTACGCACACTATTTGGGCACGGACGTGAGGCGTTCCGTCTCGCAGGGCGTAAACCCCTTCCTATCTGAGTATTTCACGGTCATTTCCGGTTACGGCAAGCGCGACGAGATACTTAACGACGAACATCCGGCCATAGTCATGGCAACGTCGGGCATGCTCGAGGGCGGGCCGTCCGTAGAATACTTCAAAGAACTTGCGCCAAACCCCAAGAACAAGATAGTCTTCGTTTCGTACCAGATAAACGGCACACTTGGCCGTCGTGTTTTGGACGGTAACGTGTCTGACGTCAGCATGATGGACAAGTCGGGCAAGGTCAAAGTCGTGCCCATCAGGTGCCAAACGCAAAAGATTGACGGCTTTTCAGGTCACAGCGATTTTAACCAGATAATGAACTTCGTGGCCAAGGTCAAGCCAAAGCGCGTGCTTGTCAACCACGGCGAGCGCTCAAAATCTGAAAACGTGGCAAGCTCTGTCTATTCAAGGCTAAAAATCCGCTCAAGCGTGCCTGACAACCGCGAAGTGCTGCGCCTAAGATAGGGCAGAGTTTTTTACCCTGTCCTTCCAATACTAAGGTGTAAGGCCCTATGGCAATAAGATACAAGTGTGTCCACTGCAACATAGTCCTCTCGGGAGAGGGCGCGTCGCGCCACTACCTTGCAAACCCGACGCACAAGTTGGAGAAACTTCCGCCACCGCCAAAGCCGCTGAAAAACCCTACCCCCTAGTTATTCTCTGATGCTTTCAAGCGTCGACACGACCTGCCAGAGCATTGTCCTGATATGGGACTGCATCTGGGGGCTCTGCGTCGCGCTGTCCAAAAGGCTGATTGCGTTTGCCGCCCTGACCGACGGGCTGCCTGACTTGTCGTCCTTGAGGGCCATCAGGACTTCCTTTATCATGTTCCTAACGCTTTTCTGCACGTCGTTGTTCTTGGTTATTGAGTCAAGTGTTTCTATAGCGCGCGCAAGGCGCTCGTTGTTTTCCTTTTCCTTCTGTTCCTTCTTGGCTGATGTCAATGCCGTTCTCTCTCCCGCCGTCGAGCGTTCATAAGATGCGGGCTTGCTTTTGAATGTTTTCGTCGCTTCAGTAGCCCTGCTCGATTTCGCTTGCAGCGAGCTCTTGCACGTATTTTGCGCCCTTATCAGTCAGCGAGAAATGCCTGACGTCGGCGTCGTCCACGCCGTCCGGGAGCGACGAGGCGACGTATCCTTCCTCAAGCAGGCCGCGGAGTGCCTGCGAAAGGAGCAACTCGAAATAGCCCTTGTTGATGTTATAGTCGTACTCGTTTTCCGCCTTTTGTGGGACGAGCCACATCTTGATCTGGCCCAAGCTGGCACCCTGCGCGCCGGCGACGTGCATTAGGTTGTCAAGTATTATCCTAGCGGCAGGACCCGTGTCCATGTCGGTAATATCATGCGCATGCAATAAATGGCTTGCTGCAGAGGTTTTATAGCGCGTACGCTATTCTCTAATTGTGGCAGAGAGGCTGCGCTGCAACATTTGCAACTGCGAGATAGATCTTGCAAAGGCCCAAGGCCACGCGGAGACGAAACAGCACGCAAAGCTCAAATCCAAACTGGAACAGGACCTGAGCGCAACAAAGGAGAAAGTGTACGCACACGACGTGTCTGTCGTCCTGCGGTGGTCAGAATCCGCCGACTGACCAGCCAAATTCGCGTTTCCAGTGGAAACCGCCTATACAAATAGTTCTATTTCTTTTAAACTGACTAGTGGCCACAATTAATCATTTCACTATCAGAACCGGGCACTTGGCGTTTTGCAAAACTTTCCTTGACGTGCTGCCAAGCACCATCCCCTTGAACCTGCCAAGCCCCCTACTCCCCATCACTATCATGTCAAAGCCGCCCTTTTCCGCATAGCCGACGATGTTTGAAGCGGGGTCGCCTTCCATGACAGCTGACTCCACTTTCAGCCCCTGCTTTTCCGCAACGTCTCCGTACCTGTCAAGCACTTTTGCGGACTCTTGACGGTAGTTCTTCAAGAGCTCGTCTAGCAGCTTTTGCGACTCGACGTATACGGTAGGCGGCGTTTCTATCACGAGTACCACTGTCATCTGCGCGTCCGTGTCCTTTGCCAGCTCCAGTGCACGCTCAAAGGCCCGGAACGAATTTTCAGACCCGTCGACTGGCACGAGGATTTTCGAGGGCACGCCGGTCATATCTATTGCACTCTATTTAATGTAAGGTGAGGTCCTGGGGCAGGAGGAACTGGATGACCAACGAGACCGCGTACATCGTCGTTAGGACTATGCCTATCTTGACTCCGATCAACTTTTTGAACATCATGGCTACTGCTGCCATGGTCACGACTGTGACAAGTATGATCTGGTATTGCAGGATCTCGCTTGCCTCTATTATGGCGTTAATGCCGCCGTGGTACGCGACACCAAACACCGCTACTGCAAGGAGCAGTGTGTTGTTCAGTATCTTTGAGCCAAGCACGTTTGCGACCGCTATCGACGCCCCGGCCGCTCCCTTTCTCGCAAGCAGAATCATCGAGATCTTTTCCGGCATCTCGCCGGCAATCGGACTGATTATTACCGCAAGCACGATCACCGACACGCCGACTTCAATCGAGTAGCCCTGAAGCGAATGGATGAAGGGTCCTGCGCCAAAAAATATGCCGGCGGTGCCTGCAGCAAAGGCAAGGACTGCCTTTAGCATCTGCCCTTTGCTAGGACCACTTTCCTTTTTGGCTTCCACCAGCTTGCGGCCGTCGATGGCGTGGTCGTTTGCAATTTTTTCTTTTTTGCGCTCTTGGCGCATCTCCGCAAGTGCCATGAAGAGGTAGGCGCCAAACAACCCGGAGAATATGACACCGTCGATAAAGCTGTAGCCGTCAATGAAGAGCACTGCACTAATAGCGGCCGTTGCAATCAGGAATATCTTGTCCAGCTTGAAAGTCGATACGTCGATGCCCTTCAGCGGAGACTTTGACAGGCGTGTGGTTGCCACAAGCAGCATAACCGCAAGGCCCAGTGTCATCATGAGCAGGTTGCTGCCAAGGCCGGCGCCTATTGCAGTCCCGTAAAAGCCGCCTGCTGCAGCATAAACTACGATGGCTATCTCTGGAAGTGTGGTTGCAACGCTCAGGAGCGTGCGCCCGACAAACTTGGCGCCGTACTTTTTGGACAAGTTTTCTGCCCCGTACGAGAGCACCCAGCTTGCAAGTGTGAGCTCCCCAAGCCAAAGGAGCATCGCAAGCAGGTTCTCGGCCAATTACAAAGTTGTGTTGGACGAGCCGGTATAAATTACAAATGCTGACCTGCGTGAGGCATGGCAAAGATGTAGGGCGTGTCCACAGGCTGCTCTGCAGTCCAGTGCGTCGGTAGTGTGATGACCTGCTTGACCTCGAGCCTAAATCGGCTTATGACCTCGCCCCAACCCCACTGCGAGTTGTCCCTTGCAAACTTCCGCTTGACATAGCTTCCCATAAGCACGAATCCGGCCGTCTTATTCAGGTCGGATGAGAGTATCTTTTCGAGCACGCTGTTTGCAAGCATCTCGCCCATCTCCGGCAGGCCCGATATGTAGAAAAGCGGCCTCGTCAGCCCAAGTGAAGAATAGTCGAACTGTGTAGCGTCGGCGCACCTCGCGTCAAAGTCTAGGCCTGTAGCAGATGATATGTTTTCCTGCAGCGCCACCAAGTCCGGGTCTATCTCTATTCCGTGGCCACTCAGACCGGCGGCCCTAGCGCAGTACGCTATCCTGCCGTCGCCGGAGCCAATGTCCACCACCTGCTCAAAGCCCATTTCTTTGGACGCAAGCGCTAGCGCGTACGCGGACAGTATCCACGTAGGGTAGAAGGGCTGGTAGCCCGAATCGTGCTTGATGCTTGAAAGCCAGTACTCGTTGATGTCCCCTTCGTATACAGTGCAGGGAATTCCGATAAGTTCCATGTCTTTTGAGCCAAAGTAGATTGGGTTGCTCTTTGCAAAGGCGTGCATCGCGGCAAGTCCGCTCGGCCTGATCGGCAACTGTTCAGACGACTGGACGGGCACCGCCTCGTGCATGTGGCTGGAGCCCTTGTAGTTTTTCGCGAACTCGGCCTTGAGCTTGACTATAGTGTCTGCAATGTCCATCAGTAAACCGACTCCGCGCTCGGCCGCAGGCCCCGCTTGAAGCTGGTCCTGCCGCATTCTTGGCACCGGTAGCGGCGACGGCGTTTGTACGTGTATATCGCGTCGGGCTCTTCAAGTACGTCGTGTGCAGTGCGGGCCATGCACCTATCGCAGAAGCGCTTTTCCACTGACAACACCTGTCATCGGCGCGCCTGTAATTTTAATATGTACTGATGTTTCAAATAACCCGCAAGATGGCCACGCTGTACACAAAGCTTTTCCGCAAAGAATGTGAGGGCAAGTTCGGAATAACGCGCGGCGTTGTAAGAGACGCCATTGCGCAACCGGACCGCGAGCAGCGCCTCTCGTCGCAAGGCCTCACCATCATAATGTACAGCAAAAAGATGAAGAGAGGCGACTATGTGCTTGTCAACACCCACGTCCAAGGACATGACCTGATGGTAGACCTAGCCTTCAGGGTAAAGAAAGAGCTTGCAGAGCAGACCAATACAGACCTGCCTTTCCCGCTCATGCGCGCGCTTGCATACAAGCTTGGCCTTCCGGTCAGGGTGGGCGAGCACGAAAGCAGGTTCATCTACAACGAAGTCATACCGGTATCAAGCCGCGACATCAAAAAGGTGGTCAGGATACCCAGCCCAGAAAACCGCAGGCTCGTCTCTGCGATATGGATCAGGATGCTGCAGAACAGCATGGGATCACTAGCCCAGTGTGCGCTTGTCTTCTGCATAGACGCGAAAGCGTACAGCGCATGGCTCAGGGGCTCCTGACGACACACCTAGCTTTTCACACCAGATTTGTGGACGGCAGTTGTGCGAAACCCTCAGATTTTGCAGATGCACTCGGACATCATGAAGCTCCTGTCGATTGGAATCGGCGAGAAGTTCTTGCAGGAGACTAAAATCGCCCCGGCGCAAATATGCGATCTCGTAAAGGAACTGCTTTACCCGCGCGAGCGCTACAAAGAGGAGTTTGCGTAATTACTTGCGCATCTTTTGCGCAAGCAACTCCGGCACTTCAGCAGGCCTCTTTGCAACCGGCACGCCTGCCTTGGCGTAGTTTGTAACCTTGGACTCGGCAGAACCATAGTTGCCGTAGACTATTGCACCTGCGTGGCCCATCCGCTTTTCCTTGGGCGCGGCCCTCCCTGCGATATAGGCCACTACCGGCTTTGAGAACGACGTGTGAACAACATAGTCTGCAAGCTGCTCCTCTGCTTCGCCTCCTATCTCGCCCACCACCACGACCGAGTCGACATCGGGCCTGTCGCGCACGAGGTCAAATGCCTCTATCAGGTTGGTGCCGTTTATCGGGTCGCCACCGATGCCAAGGCACAGCCTCTGGCCGTACCCCTTGTTTGACAGGTTGAACGACACTTCGTACATCAGAGTTCCGCTCCTTGAAAATACAACGGTGTTGCCCCGCTTGAACGGCTGCGCTGGCATTATGCCCACCTTCATGACTTCCGGCACGATGACACCAGCGGTGTTTGGGCCCACCATCCTTGCGCCTTTTGTCTTGGCGCGCTCTATCACCTTTATAGAATCGCTTATAGGCACATGCTCTGGGATTGCGACCAGTAATTTGATGCCTGCGTCAAGGGCGTCCATCGCCGCGTTCAGAAAGAACGGCGCCGGGACGAATATGCCGGACACCTGCGCGCCGGTGGCCCTGACTGCGTCGGCCATATCGTTGTAAACGGGTATCCCCTCAAAGGACTGCCCGCCCTTACCCGGCGTGACTCCCGCGGCGATGTTCGTGCCGTAGGCCTTCATGAGGCGCGTGTGAGTCGAGCCATAGCTGCCGGTCATCCCCTGCACTATAACCGGTTTTTTCTCATCCCCATTGCCTACAAGTATATCAAATATGTCAAAATCTGCCATCGCTATTTCCTCCCAACTTCGGCCACAGCGGCCTGTATTGCCTCTTCGACCGTGTTATAGAGCTTCGCCCTGCTTCCTCGCAGCATCTGCCGCGCCCGCTCGGACTCGGCGCCTGAGATCCTCGCAAACACGGGGACGGTTATCACGTTGTTCTTGTAGGCATCAAGAAGACCCTGCGCCACCAAATCAGTTCGCACGATGCCGCCAAACAGGTTGACAAGGATTCCTTTCACGTTCTTTATCTGGCTCACGACCCTCAGCGCCTCGTAGATTGTTTCAGTAGTCGCCCTGCCCCCAAAGTCAAGAAACGCGCCTGCCTTTCCGCCGGCGTCTACTACTAGGTCAAGCGTCGACATGACCAAGCCCGCGCCGTTGCCGATTATCGCGATGTTGCCGTCAAGTTCGACAAGTGAAAAGCCGGACACCTCGGCCTGCCTTTCCAGCTCCGAGACGTGCTCGTATTTTTTCAGCTCGGGATGGCGGAACATGGCGTTGTCGTCGATTATCACCTTGGCGTCAAGTGCAATCATTGAGCCGTCGCCAAGTATCGCAACGGGGTTTATCTCTGCAAGCTCTGCTTCCTTCTCACTTGCAAACCTCGACAGTTTTGTGGTTAGGTCGACAAACGCCACAACCGCGTTGCCTTTAAGCCCAAGTTTGGTAGCCGTGTCCTCTGCCACCTGCGGCGTGAGGCCTTCGATTGGAATGTCGACTACCACCTTGTTGCTGGCGCTCTCGATCTCGACGCCGCCCTCCGCCGACGATATGAGCGAGTAGCAGCGCTTGCTCCTGTTCAAAAACAGCGAGAGGTAAAGCTCCTGCTTGATGTCTGCCATCTCTTCAAGCAGTATGCCCCGGGGTAGCTCGCCCTTGACCTCCTTGTGGACAAGCTCGTTGAACTTGGGCTCAAGCTCTGCATCTGACTTAACCTTCAAGATGGCGCCGGCCTTGCCCCTGCCGCCGACTGTAAGCTGCGACTTTAGCACAAGCGGAATCCCTATCTTCTTTGCCCCCTTCTTTGCCTCTTCAATGGTGTTGGCCAGGTGCGAGCGGGGTATCCTTATCCCATACTGATCGAAAAGTTCCTTACCTTGATATTCCAGCAATCGCATATTTGCAGTGAGGGCAGCGAGTTACGTTATTTATAATTCTACTTTGCAGGCGCAAATCTACCAAAGTTAGCTAGCGTGTCTAAATTAGCTTGCTTGATGGATTAAGCGGCGCTTTTAATACGACATGCTATGCAGACAGCCCAGGATGCCGATTCAGAGCGGTTCGTGTTTTGCGAGACCCACGGTAGGCGCTGCAGCGTTGCCCAAGGAGGTCAGAAATGCCCGTGTTGTGGAAAGCGGGTCTGCCTGTGCAACTATGTTCTCTGATCAGCTGGGCTGCGCCGGCGCTTCTTCTTTCGGCTCTTTTGGCTGCCTCTGCTGCGGGAGCATGATGTAGACGCATGCGGCTCCGCACATGGTGCACGGCACGTTGTTGCCATCGTGCTGGCCTTCCCTGTAGTGAATCCTTGCCGCTTCTTCCGGGTTTATCGCCAGCTTTATCTGCTGCTCCCAGTTGAGCGTGCGCCTCGCTTCGGTTATCGCCCTGTCCCACTTTATCGCCTTGTCGCGTATCTTCACCAAATCGCCGGCATGCGCGGCTATCCTGTATGCAATGAGCCCGTCCTTGACCTCCTCGGCTGTAGGCAGCGCAAGGTGCTCGGCCGGCGTGAGGTAGCATAGCAAGTCGACGCCTTCTGCAGCCGATACCGCAGCCCCGATGGCGCTTGCGATGTGATCGTAGCCGGCCGCAACGTCGGTGACAAGCGGCCCCAACACGTAGTAAGGCACTTCGCCAATCAGCGACTTGGCAAGCCTCACGTTTGCAGCCACCTCGTTCAACGGCACGTGGCCAGGTCCCTCTACCATGACCTGTACGTCCTTTTCGTGTGCTTTCTTGGCAAGCCTTGACACGTTAATCATCTCTGACACCTGCAGCTCGTCATGCGAATCGAGGATTGATCCGGGCCTCAGCGCGTCGCCGAGGCTGAACGTCACGTCGTATTTCCGGGCAATCTCACACATGTAGTCGAAATGCTTGAAGTATGGATTCTCTTTCTCGTACTTGAGCATCCACGCAGCAGTTATGGTGCCGCCCTTTGAAACGATGCCGCCGTGCCTCCTCACTTCCAGGACACGCTTAGCAAGCTCGTTTGTCATGCCCGAGTGTATCGTCGTGTAGTCGACGCCGTCCCGGACGTTCTTTTCAAACGCGTTTAGGAAGTCGTCCTCGGTGATGTTGAGTGGGTTCTTGTATTTTTCTACGCCGTGCGAGTACGCCTGGTAAACGGGCACCGTGCCAAACGTTATCGGCGCGGCTTCCAAGAGCGACTGCCGTATGTGGTCAATGTCGCCCCCATCTGACAGGTCCATTATCGTGTCTGCGCCGTACTTTACCGCCACCTTTGCCTTTGATATCTCCTCGTCAAGGTCCTGGTGCAGGGTAGACGTCCCGATGTTCACGTTGACCTTCGTCTTCAATCCCTTGCCAATGCCCACTATCTTGCGCTCCTTCTGCGGCCTGGCGACGTTCTTTGGGATGATTATAGAGCCGCTTGCGACGGCGCGCACAATGAAATCAAGCGAAACGTCCTCTTCCTTTGCCACCTGTTTCATCTCGTCGGTAGCTATTCCCATTCTTGCGCTGGACATTTGAGTGACCATAGTATCGGTATGTATTGCAACAATGCGATATAAAGGATCGATGTTGAGAGCGTCCGATAGACTGAATAAGTCTTGGCGCGCACAAACCTGCGTTGAAGGTAGCGTTGTCCGTAGCTGGAAGCGACTCGGGTGCCGCCGCCGGCGTCCAGGCCGACCTGAAAACATTTTCCGCACTTGGCGTCTACGGGTGCATCGCTATCACCGCGATCACGGCGCAGAATACGAGAAAAGTCAGTGGTGTGTTTGAGGTTCCCGTCGATGCAATAAAGGCCCAAGTCAGGGCAGTCATGTCAGACTCGCCCCCCGACGCAATAAAAGTGGGCATGGTCTACAGCATCGAGATAATCGAGGCGGTCACAGGCATGCTTGCCGGGGCAAAAGTGCCCATAGTGCTTGACCCCATACTTGCGGCAGGCACCGGCTACGGACTGATGCAAAAAAACGCGTTGGAACATTTCATCAAAAAGGTTTTGCCGATCTGTACGCTTGTCACCCCGAACAGGATGGAGGCAGAAAAACTGTCAGGCGTCAAAATACGCGATGACGGCGATGTTATCCGAGCAGCAAAAAGGATACGCTCTCTTGGCGCGCAAAACGTCATCGTCAAGGGCGGCCATGCGGGCAAGAACGTTGTCACCGACATCCTCCTTGAAAAGAGCGACAAGCTGATCAGAATGTCAAACCCTAGGATAAACATAAAAGAGACGCACGGCTCGGGCTGCAATTTTTCAGCAGCCGCAACCGCGTACCTTGCAAGAGGGTTCGACGTTGCAGAAGCGTGTGACCGGGCAAACGAGTACGTGCACAACGCCATCAAGGGCGCAGTAACGTTCGGCAGGGGTCTGCCTGTGACAAACCCTCTCTCATCTATTTACCGCGACGCGCAGCGCTATGCGACGCTTGTGGAACTTCAGCAAGCAGTTGACAGGCTTGAGGCATTGCAGGGATTTGGGCGCCTGATACCAGAGACTGCGACCAATTTTGCTTATGCAGTCCTGGACGCGGAAGGTCCGACAGATGTCGCTGCAGTCAGGGGCAGGATAGTCAAGGCTGGCGACGCATCTGTTCCAGTGTCTAGAGTAGAATTTGGCGCGTCGCGCCACATGGCAAGCGCAGTCGTCGCCTTCATGAAAGTGAAGCCGGCGACGCGGTCTGTCATAAACATCAGGTACGAAAGCAAGCTTGTTGAAGTGTGCAGATCGCTTTTCTCCGTGTCAAGCTACGACAGAAGCAAAGAGCCTATTGGCACCAGACGCAAAGAAGATTCTTCAGTGTCGTGGGGCACAAGCGTAGCCCTTGCGAAAAACCCGGCGGCTGACGTCATCTACCACAAAGGAGCAATTGGCAAGGAACCCATGATAACTGTATTTGGCAAGAATCCGGGCGACGTGCTTCTCAAGATTGAAAAGATATTGAAAGCGTACCGGTGACGAAGTATTCTTCTGCAAAGACACGTTTTATCTTATATATGCCAGAATGCTATTTGAGGCTCGGAAATGAAGGCAGTCATACTTGCGGGTGGACTTGGAACGCGCCTGCAGCCCTACACATTCTTTATACCCAAGCCGATGCTGCCGCTCGGCAACAAGCCGCTTTTGGAATACATCATAGAGTGGCTGAGGAACGCCGGGGGCATAAAGGATGTGGTGTTGTGTGTCAGCTACCTGCACAGGACCATTGAAGACTATTTTGAAGACGGCGCGAGGTTTGGCGTCAAGATAGAATATGCGAGTGCTGAGAGGCCGCTTGCCACTGCGGGTCAGCTAAAGACTGCAGAAAAGTTCCTCAACGGGCCATTTGTTTGCGTCTACGGAGACTCGGTCTACGAGTTCAACCTGCGCAAGATGCTAAAGATGCACAAAGAGTCGGACGCGTTTGTCTCTATGGCACTCATGCCCTACACGACGAAACTGAAGTACGGCTTTATCGACACAGACAACAGCAATGTCATGGGCTGGCGCGAGAAACCAGAGATATCCGGCCTCATAAACATCGGCTGCTACGTCATGGACCCCGGCCTACTGAAGATGATACCGGCGACGGGCTCGTTTGGCATGGACGACGCGGTGAGAAAGGCCCTTGCAGAGAAAAAGAAAGTCAAGGCGTTCAAGATAGACTCCGGATTTATCGACATCGGCAACAAGAAGTCGTACCTAGACGCGTACAAGCAATACGCGAACAGGCTGGGCAAGATATAATGCCGGTCGCGCTTTTCGAGGACCACCACTGGAAGAACCTAAGTCCCCTTACGCTGACAAGAACGACGTTTGACGTCAAGCTAGGCGCAAGGACTATTTTCGAAGAGTACGAACATACAGGCAGGCGCCCAGATTTCCTGCTGTCAAGGAAGCACCTTGAAAAAATAACAAAAGAGAGGCACGGCTGCGAGGTGAACCCGAGCTCCCATGACGGCGACACCATTTTTATCAACGGGCTCGTGCACCCGTCGGCGCTTGACATTGCGAGGCTTGAAAAGGTAAGCCACACCTTTGCGATAACGTCCGGGAACAGGTTGGTGGTCGCGCGCCTTTCAAAAAAGAACGTGGAGTACTTGGCAAAGTGCGTCAGGGCCGGCGCGCAGGTCAACATAAAGAAGATGCAGGTAGAGAAGGCGACCGACGCGAGGGCGGCCGACGGCATGCCGGCAGACCTCTGGGACATCATCAAGGTACTTGAAAACTCGCTTGCTCTGCAGACTGCCTCTGACCGAAGCTCCGACCCGCCGGGCGCAAGGGTTACAGGCGCTGCAGGCGTCGTGGCAGCAGGCGCCGAGGTCGAGGAGGGCGCTGTGCTCGACGCAAGAAACGGAGGCATCTACATCGGCCCCGGGGCGCAGGTGGCCCCGTGCAGGATAACGGGGCCGGCGTACATCGGCGCCGGCGCGCAGGTAAGGCAGTTCTCTACGATAGAGTCAAGCTACATCGGTGCCAGCTGCAAGGTCACCGGCGAGATCGCGCATTCAATCATCTCCGACTACACCAACAAGGCCCACGCCGGCTTTGTGGGTCACTCGTACGTCGGAGAGTGGGTGAACCTGGGCGCCATGACCACGACTTCGGACCTGAAGATGACATATGGCAAGGTCAAGGTGGCCGGCACGGACACCGGGCTTGACAACGTGGGAGTGTTCATCGCTGACATGGCCAAGACGTCCATAGGCACTCTGGTCTACAGCGGCACGAAAATAGGCGTGTCTGCGCACCTGCACGGACTCGTCACCAAGGATGTTCCGTCGTTTTCCATCTGGGGCGCAGGCATTGGCGCCAAGAGCGCCGAGCTGGAGTTGTCGTCCGCCATTGAGACGCAGAAAAAGATGATGAGTAGGCGCGGGCAGGCGATGAGCAAGGCGTACGAAAAGATGATTAAAAATGTGTTTCTGATGACGGCGGCAGACAGGAAAAAGGCCGGCGTGCGAAAGGCCAAGTTTTCGGTCTAGTCACATGTAGTTTATGCCCTGCTTTTCCTTCCAGAGCCCGAGCCTCTGGTGTAGCCAGGGGTAAAAGTTGGCATCGCCTTTTTCAAACTCTTTCTTGATTATGCGCACTATTTTTTTCGACACCTGCCCTGGCCTGCCATAGATAGGCTTTTTCCTTTTTAGGTTCAACCCCAGTGCCTCGCCCTTTTCGCCGGTTATATCTACCATGGCAGATATCCACGACGGGCTCAGTGGCGGAACCAAGATGTTACTTTTTGCGTCAAACACGGTCTCGGGTCTGTCGGTGTTGAGCCTGACCGTGAGCGACGTGACTTTCGGGAAATACAAAAGCTCTTCCTGCATCGAGCCCGAGTCGGTCATTTCTGCCCAGCAGTGGCCACTGTCCAGAAACTCGATGACGTGTGAGTACTCTTTCCAGAGAGGCGTTATGACGAACTTGTCTGGGTAATCGCCTGCAAGTGTTTGCAGTTTTGACTCTAGGTTATAGTGCTTGAGCGCGGAAAGCGTGGCGTTGAGCATGACAAGCACTATTTTATTGTCTGAGTTTTTCACGAGATCCACAACCCCGCCTATGATGGACTTGAACCGGCGCTCCGTCAGGTTCTCCCGCCGGTGGATGTCCGTCCTTACCCATTCCCCCTGCTCCAGCTGCGGGTAGAGGTCAAAAACGCTTGTCTCTGGCTTTTGGCCACGCTTTTGGTGGATTGCGTCAACTACAGAGTTGCCGGTGACATAGACGAATTCCTCTGGGTAGCCCTCTCGAACCAAGTTGTCCTTGTTCAATTGCGTGGGCGCAAAAAAGAACTGCGTACCGGCAGAGCATATCCAAGTGTCTATCTGCTCAGGGAAGGGCTCTTCGCGGGCAATGAACCACTTGCCGGCAAGCTGGCTGTGGACGAAACTTTCCACCAGCCGGCGCGTCGGCTCTTTTCCGGCATTTATCCGCTTCATCGCCTGCGGGCTCATCGAGCGCAGGCCCGCCTCGTTCTGCGCCACCTTCTGTCCCATCCCAAAGACCCAGGCAAGGGGGGCAATGCCTGCGACTATGGTGTCGCCGTGAACGACTGGGAGCACCGGCCTTTCCGGGAAGTTCTTGCGGCAGTAGCGCCCGAAATAGCCAAATTTCAATATCATCTCGCTTGCCTTTTCCATGAGGTCGCCCCGTATCTGCAGGTTGCACCCGACAAATTCGTCGAGGCCAAACTCCTTCATGCCAAACCCAAGCACGTCGTCAAAGTGTTGGCCGGTGTTTATCACAAACGCTGGCACGCCCTCTCTTGCGGCCTCTGCCATGAGCGGGGCCTGCTTGTAAAAGTCCGGCTTTGTCCCGATTACTATTGAAAGCACCGGGCTTGACGCCTTGCGCGCCCGTTCGAACACCGAAGGCAGGCTGCCTGATACCCTGAGGGGCAAAAGATCCCTTGACACCGGTATCTCGCTGTCATGGCTCAACGGAGATCATCCAGTTGTGCTCTTCGACCCTTCTTTGATGCCAAGTAGCCGCCAAGGCCGGCGACCCCTGCGCCGGCCGCCATGAACGGGTACGGTACCACTCCCACTCCCCCGACTACAAACTCGTTCTTTATCAGCGGCACGAGCGTGGTGCCATAGTGCATGCCTGCGATCATTATGACGCCGGCTCCTATCAGAAACATGCCGGCCTGCTTGTTGCCGGTGCTCTTTGTCATCACAAACGCAAACACTGCAAGGATTATCGAAGGCGCGGCAGATATTGAGATCTGCTGTATCAAAAGGCCGGCAGGATCGACCACCCTATCAGGTCCCTGGCCTTCAGGGCCTATGAGAAAGTTGTAGAACGAGAGGACGAGGGCTACGAACATCACCGACAGGCCGAGAGAGGCCAGCGCGACCCATGTCTCCAGCTTCATGTCGCTTTTGTATAGAATTTGGTAATTAAACCATTATGTTATGCCAACGAGCCCCGCAAGCTCTTTCCGACTTGCCGAGCCAAGTATCTCGGCCGCCTTTTCCGGCCTGACGTTGTTCACGAAAACCCCAAACCCCCGCTCAAGCCCCGACCACGTTGACAATTGTGGGTAAACTTCAATGTGCCAGTGGATCTGCCGGCTGTTCTTTTTCTCCGGCGACAGGTGGAAGACGAGGTTGAACGGCACGTCCTTGAGCGCTTTTGACATGCCGCCAAGGGTCGACCTCAGCATGAGCGCAAGGTCGTTTATCTCCTTCTGTGTTATCTTTGAAAACGACGTGATGTGCCTTTTCGGATATATCCAGAACTCGTACGGGTACGTCGGAGCCCAGGGGCATAATGCAAGAAAGCTGTCAGTTGCCAAGATCTGCCTAGGGCCGCTTGACTCTACAGATAACATGTTGCAGGCAGGACAACTCCCGTTCTCGTTCATAAAGCGGTGCGAGCCTTCGGCCTCGAGTTCTATCGCCGGCGGTATCGCGGAAAACGTGACCATGTTCAGGTGTGGGTGCGCCACCTGCGCGCCCGCAGCCTGACCCGAATTGACGTATATCGAGACGTATGTAACGCCCTTTTGAGTGTAAAGCCACCTGACGCGGTCCTGTACGACGACAAGCACGTTGCCCCACTGGTCTACAGACATCTTGGTCAGGCTCTGCTTGTGCTCCGGTGTGGCCACGACCACCTGGTGATAGCCATAAGCAGGCTCGCTGTACAGCGGTTTTTCGCTGTAGCCTGCAGCAGATGTCGGCGTCACCACAGGCGACCTGCTTTCAAAGACGCGGACAGACCAATCGTCGACCAGCGCGTCCTCGCTGTCTGACAGGCGCTGGAGCATCCCCTCCTTGACCACGAGCGCAAGGAGCGCCGGCGGCGTCATTGACTCGTTGCCGGGGCAGTAGGGACATTTTTCAGGTTGCTTTCCTTCTTCCGGCGCGCCAGAGGAGTCTGGGACGAGCACGAATTTGTCAAGCACATTGTCTTTGCGAAGCTCCCTCAAGCACGTTCCCACAAAAGCGTGCAACCGCTTTTAATTAAAGGTTCTGCACCTTCAGCATCCGATGGAAAACTCGAACGTGCGCAGGCACCGGCGCAGATGTAGCGGATATTGCGCACAGTGCAAGTCAACGTCCCTGTGCCAGCGTCGTTGACTACCACACAGCCGCAGAACCTGCAGCGCTCAACAGTCAAAAAAACGCTTGCACGTTATTAGACCCTGCCAGCAAGGTTTTTCCAGTCCTGCGCTTTTCTTTGTACTGCGCCCCTTGACGGAGACATCAGAGGAATGATTGAAAGCGTGATTGATAGTGACCTTGCCGCCCGAAATGTTCCCAGGAGCGAGAGCCAAAGCTAAATAGAACGTGGAAACGCGACCACGCGTACGACTTTCGGTACGGCCACAGGGCCGGATATTACAAGGGCCTTGCAGAGGGCAGCATGATAGAAAGGTACAGACGACAGCTTTCAGACGACGAAAATAACGAGGTGTTCGAGCTTACGAACAGGCATGCAGCGAGGCTAAGGAGGTATTTTGCCCATTATTAGGAAAGGCCGAGGCGCAGGCAAACGAAAAAATAAATGGACGCGACTCGCTCTCGCCGGCATGAAAAAAGACGGCGCAAAGATTGTTTACGTGCTCCTTGACGGGGTCGGAGACCTGCCCCACCCCGCGCTCAACGGCCTGACGCCGCTAGAAGCTGCCTACACGCCAAACCTAGACGCGCTTGCAAGAAACGGCGCGATGGGCCAGGTGATAAGCGTCGGCAAGGGGATTGCGCCGCAGTCAGACATTGCTGTTTTTAACATGCTCGGCTACAGCTTTCGCGACGGCAGCTACGTCGGACGCGGCGTAATCGAATCAATAGGCTGCAACATTGATTTCAAGAATGGCGACCTTGCGTTCCGGGGCAACTTTGCGACGATCGACGACAGCATGCGCATTATTGACAGGCGCGCCGGCCGCGTGATATCGGCCGACGAGGCAAAAGCAGTCTGCAAGACCCTTGGCGAGAACATAAAGTTCAGCGACCCTGACGCGTCAGTAGCGCTCGAACCGACGGTCGCGCACCGCGTGGTCATACGCCTGCGCCACCGCAGGATGAAACTTTCAGACAAGATAACAAACACCGACCCTGCGTACGACAAGGTCGAGGGCATTGGAATAGCCAGGGCTACTACCGGCGACATGTTCGTACAAAAGTCGGAGGCGCAGGAAAACACCACTGAAGCAAAAACAGCCGCGCAGATGCTCAATGAGTTCACCGAGCAGGTCGTCAGGCTGCTGAAGGCACACCCGGTGAACAGGGCAAGAATTGCGGCAGGCAGAAGGTCGATGAACTGCATCCTGGCCCGCGACTCGGGCAACAGATTCCCGTCGGTTCAGCCAATAAGCGAAAAGTATGGAATACCCATTGGCTGCATAGTTGAGATGCCGGTCGAAGTAGGAATATCAAAGGTCCTTGGCATGAAGATGTTTGAGGCCGGCTCGCTTGAGGACTACGAGCTGAAGGCAAAGGTGGCGGCAAAGAGCCTTTCAAATGTCGACGCCATGTATGTCCACATCAAGGGCCCCGACGAGTTTGGCCACGACGGCGACGCGAGGGGCAAGAAAAAGAACCTTGAGGACATCGACCGGCGCTTCTTCAGCACGCTCATAAAGGACCTTGCCGGCGTCAAGAATCCGACAATAGTTGTGTCGGGCGATCACTCGACTCCCTGCATCAAGAAGGCGCACAGCGATGACCCCGTTCCGCTCCTTGTCTCCGGCGACAGGGTGAAGCAGGATGGGAGCGCGAGGTTCACGGAAAAGTACGGCAAGCGAGGAAGTCTGGGACTGCTCATGGGCGCCGACGTCCTTGCGACCGCGATAAAGATTGCCGGTTAAACGCATAAAAGGTCTGGGAGGTACGGTAACTATATGAACTGGCTGCCGGCCCTTGTAATCCTGCCCGAAGGCAGCGTGAAAAACGAGGGGGTGTTTTTGTTACTCGTGGCCGGCCTTGCAGTGCTTTTCGGCATTGCCATGTATCTCAGGCACAAAAGGAACAAGCAGCCGGACTGGCCTACAGAATGACAAACGTGCTGGCGCTGGACACCATGCTGAGCGCGGCCCAGACAAGTGACGCAGCCCATGACGACCTGTCGGCGTGGTAGGTGTGAATGGACCGTTCGTTTTCCTTTTCGCACGACGGGCATTTCCAGAGCACCGCCTCGTTGCACGACGGGCAGTTCTCGGCCGCTTCCATTTCGGTCCCGCAGGACCTGCAGTGCATTGCTAGCTTATCGGACAACTTGCTTTTAAACAATTACGACAAGAGTTATAGAATATTACTAAAAAAGGGCATCAGGCAAACCCGGGCCTCCCGGGCTTGACCTTGACTGTCAACTTGAACGAACCGAGTATGTCCTTGCACCTGTTCCTTATCGTGACCTCCGTCACGCCGGACAAGCTTGACACGTCGCGCTGTAGTATGTTGATGCCAAGCAGTATCGAGGCGACGTAGATGTATGCGGCAGCTAGCCCGTTCGGGGCCTTGCCGTCTGCAAGCATATGGTCGTTTGTCTTATGCGCAATGTCTATTGCCAGCCTCTCCACCTTCGTGTCTATCTTGGCCATGTTGGAGAGCTTTGATATGTAATGGTCGATAGAGGTCGCGGACTGGATCTGCGGGACGTTGACCGGCCTTTCTGTTTCTGAGAAGCTCCCCATCTCCATGACCATCATCCTGTAGTATTTCGAAGCAAGTTTCGCGCAAGACCTGTCCTGCTTTGTCGCACCTGTTGCGATCACTATCTCGTCAAGCGACCGCACGACGTTGCACTTCTTGCACGCAAGGTAGATGGTGGCAGCTGCCATGCAGGCTATTGACTTACCCTTTGCCTCCTGTATGCTCTCGTAATTCCTGTAGACCATAGCGGCGGTCTCCAGGATGAGCTTTGGAAGCGACATGGCAGCGCAAGTCTCGTTTATCCTTGTAAGCACGTTAGAGAGCCGGCGCTCATGTGGCGAGACTATGCGGGACCTTATGTGCCACTTGCGTATGTTGTTCATCTGCTCAGCCATTTCGGAGCCTATGGCCTTGCCGGCATAGTCCTTTGAGCCAAAGGCGATCTCCGTCCTGAGACCGTAGTCGTGCAGCGCAAAGCTGGTGGAGCCACTCGCTCTCGTGTTGCGGGCCTTTTCCTCAAAGTCTGTAGAGTTTGACTCGCGGCCGTAGTCGCACATCGCGTCGACCACGACGCACCCGCACCGCTCGCAGATGAACTCGCCCTTGCTGTAATCCTGAATCAGGTTTGCGCCGCACTCGGTGCACTGCGTCGCGTACTCGACAAAGGTCATCTCCTCGGCCTCCTTGCGGGCCTGACGGCCATCCCACCTGAAAACACCTTGGCGCCCACTAGCCTCGCTGTCCTGTCAGTCATCGGAATGACGGACGCGTACGGCGCCTTTACCGGCCCGATAAGTTCTGAAATCTTGCCAATGCGCTTGCCTGCAGAGTCAACCAGCATCTCTCCCGGCCTTGCCTCCGCTGTCAGTTTCACGATAAGCCTCCCGCTCCTTGCTAAATGCATAACTTCTCCGATCTCCCCCACGTACTCGACAATCATGTTGATGTTGCTATCATAAGCTTCTGTCAAAATTGTTAAGTTTGTTGATAAACAATATTCTTGTGTCCGGGGTTAAATCGCTGCATGCATAGTTAAGTTACTTTTTCCCGGATTTCTGCCTCGCGCGCTTTTGCAACAGCCTTTCCGCGACGCTGTCCACGACTTTGGACTTGCTCACGCCCTCTTTCTTGGCCATCATGACGTATCCTGACTTTACAAACGACCGGCGTGGAAAGCGCGCCTGGTCGCTGATGGCGTCGTCGGCCACCTGAAAGCCGGCCGTCTTGATTGCCTCGACCAGCTCCGTAACTGTCGGGTCAAACACGGCCCTTTCGCGCTTGACCTTGCGCCCCTGCCGGCGCTTCAAGTTCTTGTTAAAGTAGTCAAGCCAGAGTATGACGTGGTCATAGTCTTTCACGGCAAAAATGTACGAAGGGGCCTCATTAATAAATTGAGGCGAGGTTACTGCTTCTTGACGAGAACTGCATTAACGACGCCAGTCTGCCCCGGCCTTGAAGTCACAAGCGCGGTGCCTGCCTCTGTCTCTATGACAGCGCCCTTGCTTATCACCCCACGCCTCTCATAGTCGCGGTTTGCAGGGTTCTTGGAGACCTTGGTTATCTTTGACTTCGTCGCCTTGTGCGTCTCGGGGTTGATGACGTTTGCAAACTCGGCGGTCTTGAACGCCGCCTTGACGTTTGCACCCCTCGTTCTCCTAGTCACGATGTTGGTAGGACCTGCAATAGCCTCATTTGGATACCTGTCAATCTCGAACTTCCTCCTACCCCTGTTGGCGATCCTGCGTCCGCCTGTGGACTTGCGGCCCGCAAGGTTCTCTATGGACTTGCGCATTTGCCTTCAGGTATTTTACACTCTAATTAAGACTTTTCTGGGTTTGCCGGCCTTGGGTTCTGCCTGTTAGTCTCTGCCACCAGCTTGCTCTTCATCGAGTTGAGGTCTGTGATGCCAAAGTACTCCTTGAAATTTTCAGTGGTGCGGTAGACCTTTAGACGCCCAAGTGACTCGTGCTCAACAAACTGCATCTGCTCGAGCTCCTTGACGTGCTGGTAGACCTGACTCCCCCGTATCTGCACCAAGCGCTTTGAGGTAACGGGCTGCTCGTAGGCGATGTAGGTGAGCGTCTTTAATGCGGCTGCAGGAATCAGCGGGTGCTGGGCAAACCGGCGTATCAACGGCGTGTATGACGGCTTCAGCTGGAAAACGTACGAGCCGTCCTCCAGCGGTGTTATCTCTATTGCCTTGAAGGTCGACTTTGTCTTTTTCACGAGGTCGTTTACAATGCGTACCACCTTTTCCTTGGAGTTGGTGCCTGACGCCCTCACCAGCTCATCGACCGTTAGAGGCCTGCCCGCAGAATACAGCGCCGCTTCAATCCTTGCAGTTACCTCATCATCCGGGAGCGTATTGCGCACTGATTGTAGTAAAAGCTGGAATTACTTTATTGTTTCTGCTT
>NZ_DASWIL010000007.1:0-53677 GCF_036397675.1 Nitrososphaera sp.
TTAATCATAATTCCACTCAATTTTATGAACATATCCATAGTTGATAGTGGCTACTTTCTGAGCGATAGTGCAATAAAGTTCCAGATATGCAATATGTCGTATATTCATCCGATTAATTTTTCTGTCCGAGAAAGTTCAGCAGCTCACGGTTGACTTGTTCGGCGTGGGTCCAGTTCAAACCGTGCGGCCCGCCCTCAACTTCTACCAGCCGGCTTCCCTCGACAAGTTCGTGCGTGCGCTTTCCCGTGACATCGATGGGAAGTATCCGGTCGGCGTCACCGTGAACGACCAGCGTGGGCACATTGATTCGTGCGAGATCCTTGCGAAAGTCGGTCAACCACGCTGAGACGCAATCCAGAGTACCCTTGGGTGAGGCGCCGGCTGCAACGTTCCAGCTGAACTGGACTGCTTGGTCGCTCACGCGCTTACCTCTAAAGACATCGACGTTGTAAAAGTTCGCGAAGAAAGCGGTTAGAAATGCAAGACGGTCTGCGGCTATGCCGGCCTTGATCCCGTCAAAGACGCCGCCGTCCACGCCGCCAGGGTTGTCAGGCGTCTTCAGCAGGAATGGCGGAATGGACGCTAGAAATGCTGCCTTTCTTACACGCTCAGATCCGTAGGTGCCCAGATAGCGGGCCACCTCGCCGCCACCCATCGAAAAGCCGACTAAAGCTGCGTCATGGAGATCGAGTTTCGTCACGAGCTTGTGCAGGTCTTCGGCGAATGTGTCGTAGTTGTAGCCGGATGTCGGCTTACTAGAGTCGCCGAATCCTCTGCGATCGTATGTGATGACCCTGTAACCTGCAGCTAGCAGGACTGACATCTGCCTTTCCCAAGAGCGACCACTCAGCGGCCAGCCATGAATCAGGATGACCGGCTTGCCGGTACCGTGGTCCTCGTAATAGAGATCGATGCTGCCAGAGTTTTCCTGACCGACATTAACGTATGGCATTGAAACTCTCCTGTCTTGAAAATGACAAATCAAGATGTCGAAGTAACATGTTTTACCACAAGAAGCCTAGCCCTTAAACCTGCCTCTCTTGTCCGCTTGCGCTGCAGGTATTGTAGTTATCTGTCTAGTCTGAATCTTTTGCTTTTGAGCCTTTGGTTGCTTCCCATCAACCACCTCGTAATTGTTTTGATTCCTCACTTGGCAGGTGGTGATTACTAACGAAAATGGTGGCACCACGCGATAACTTTACAGTACCCCACGGATAATACAGCGCCTGCCATTCGTTGTTGTACCATATGCGCGCGTAGATCATTCCGTACAAATTAGCGTTGCCCTGAAAGAAATGGGTACGGGGTTATAGGGCTGGCAGATTCATATCTTTACAAGTGGCCATCCTATGCCCTGACACCGCGGTGCTCATTTATGGCTTGTAAGGACGTGATACAACTATGATGCAGTCGCGTCTATAGGCTGGGAAGACATCAACATCCTGAGGCTGTTGTATCACTATCCCGTTAAAGGAATGGGGCCAGTGGTTTGCGTGCCGTTAACGGTTCGAAAATTGGGTTCAGACGGATATGAGTGTTGGAATTATTAAAGATGTCTGAATCTAAAGGAGTAGGCGCCCGCTGTGGCTTCTAAAACCGCTCGGGCTTCCTAGGATTAGATCCGGAAAAGTAGGGATTAGGGATTCCGACATTTTACAGTCTGACACTGATGGCTCCGCCCAAATTAAACAAGCTTAAATCAGAGCACATTCTCCCTAACCTAAGCACACTACATGGTAAAGGTATACCTAGCTTCACCTTACGGCTTTGCATACTCCACATCAGGGTTCTTGAAGGAATTGCGGGGTGTATTAAGAGACGAGGGCTGGGAAGTACTTGATCCGTGGGAGTTCGGTGAGCCTATGGTAAAGGAATTTCAGATGCAATCGGCTAATCTTTCGGACGAAGCAAGAGTGTCACGACTCCGAAAACTAAATGACGAGATTGGAAATTTGAATCGCGAAGCCCTAGATACGGCGGATATTGTGGTTGCGGGTCTGGACGGTCCAGATGTAGATTCTGGTACTGCTAGTGAGATCGGTTACGCCTATGCACGTGGAAAGATTATAGTCGGATATCGCGGAGACTTCCGCTTGACGGGAGAAAACGAAGCCGCGATGATAAATATTCAAGTACAGTATTGGATCGAACGGAGTGGTGGGAGAATCGTAAGGACTCTCCTCAACCTACTAAGTGCCTTGTCCAGTATCCAAAATAGTCAAAGAGAATGGCGACATGATGGGTTGGATGTGAGCGGGGTTCAACACAAATAAGAAGGTGGAATTTAGTGGTTGATCTGAAGGAAGAAATTTGGAATATTTGGTCTGACACTCATAACAGAATTGGTCCATTGAGAGAATTGGCTTTCAAGATTCAGGGATACGTTTCTAAAGATTTTTTCCTACAACTAGGATATGACAATTCACTACCGGACAAAGATGAACCTGACCAGACTCTACTTACCGTACCGCCTGAGAAATATTCTATGGAACACGTAGGGCAAGCTGAACAGTTGGCCATGAAGTACCAACGGAAAACTGAAGATCTGAAGAAAGTACAACCCTACGATATTCTTCAAATTACCAGTCGCGCTGGTCACCTGCTTGGTCTAACTGAGAAAATAATGGCGTATCGCGAATATCTATCTAACAATAAAACTTCTCCCCCACTTGCTCCGGCTATATCCAACCAACCGCCTAACTCGACAAGTCCGGCGCCCGCTTCAGGTATGCAAACTCTTGCGACTGAGTTCATCCTCAGTTCCGTAATGACAATAGTCGCGACAGCGCGTGACCTGTTAGATGCAGCGGATGGCCATCTCAAAAACTGGGAAACCAAGATCGGAATAAGAGAATCAGCTATTCTCCTGCTCGGATGGCTCGTTCCGGCTGTAGTTATTTACCTAGTCTTACATCCTATCTTTGGATCCAATATCTCGATTGCTGATATCTACAGAGTACCATGGGAAGTATTATTTTGGTCCTGGTTCGGGGCTGTATGCATGTCTCTCATTACGCTCGCGGAGGACATGCTGGAAGGCAAATTCGATCCACGCAAACTGGAAAAGTATCGCTACAAGATTCCTGTTTCCCCTTTTGTAGCTGCTGTAATCGTATTGTTCTTGACCACCCTCGGTTTTTCGGTGAATGAAAGTGCAGGTCCTGTGCAACATATTGTGGACAGTGAAGACCTTAGCAAGATCGGTGTTGTTATGATAATATCGTTCTTACTTGGATTTTTCGGAAAAAGAACACTCGACCTTTTGGACCAGGCGTGGAGAAGAATCTTTCCTGACACTCGACCTTCAGAAGGAAGTGATACCAAGAAAACAGATACCAAGAAATGATTCTCACAGTACTTTACCCGCGACTATCTCGATTACCACTTTGCTTTGCCAGTGGTTTTCGTGCCGTTAACGGTTCTAGAAGTGGACCCAACCATTATCAGAAAACTTGTACATTAGAGACTTTGTCCTCTCGGGTTCTAACACTCCTATGTAGCTATGTAGACTAGTCGCTTCGGTAACTCTTCTAACATAATAAGCGATTATGTTATTCCTTAGATTGATTGAAAGCCGTACCCTCAGCAGCTTTGTGTTATAGTGATTTTTCTGGCCTTCGAGCGTCATAACGAACGTAATGACTTGGATAGCTATAGCTTTTGCTACGCGGCGAAGATATCGCCATCACTTATTACCCTCTATAACACCCGCCAATGGAAGTCCCGATCCTTCCAAAGCTTCGTCAACATCCGTACTTAATTTAGTCTTGTGTTGAATCTTCGGGTATTAGAAAGGGTTATTGAAATTCGGTTGTCAAGTATTGAATTCAAAATCTCTTGAGCAGTTCCACCTTAAGTCTTTGAAACTCTTCTTCGGTTATCAATCCCTTTTGTTTCAATTCTCCTAGTCTTTCCAATTCCTTCAACGGATCGCTGGGTTCTTTCGCCTGAACTGGAGCATTCTTTTCCGCTGTCATAATCTGCCTTGGTAACTCTCCTCGTATGCCCTTCTGAATCAACATATTCAGCTGTTGTGCAGTCTGTTTGTCAACAGCTGGAAGTTTTTCTGGTTTTGAGTTAAAACGAACGATCAATTGTATCTCAGTTGAAAAAACTCCCCGCTTCAATTCTATGTTTGAAATATCCCTGTATGCTATATCATTAATTCTAGCCTTGAGACCGAAGAGTTTAGGGTCTTTATACAGAACTCTCATGTTTGTAACATAAATCTTGTCTGGAGTTGTGATTGAACCACCCGGCAGCCCTCTCCCTTGCGACGCTATCAGTAAAACCTCTTCGTTAGGCATGAACATTGATTTTACTTCAGGGTCTATCTCTTGCGTAGTCACAGCATTTCGTGTAAGATTGCTCATCTTCTTAAGGCTTTGGATGTTTCACTGCCTGTCCTGACATCTGCCCATCCGCTCACAGTTAACCCCGTCGCCTCAGCAGGAGTTTTTCCTTCCAGTGCGATGTGTGGCTTGACAAAGTTGCAATCTGTAATTCTGAAGCCGCATGCTCAATCTGGTGCTAGACATATTGATCACTTGTTTCCTTTGTGCAAGTTAATACCCACCATCCCGCCTACACCAACCGGCGTGTTTATTTCTTCGCAAGTCATCAGGGAACCATCACGTCGGCCCTTCGGGCCTCCTTCACTTAATGATCCCCTAGACTGATTGAAAATCAACTAACGCATCCGGCTGTCATGGCTTAACGTTTGGTCAATACTCTTTGGATTATTTTCTCAGCTTTTTCTTGAGCAGCTCGTGCCATGGAAGCTGCCTTCGTGAGATCTTCATCCCTGCAAATCATTTTGATGATGAGCATATCTCCCAAACTATTGAACTTTGGATCTATTCTCAATTCGTACCAACTACTGCTGTCGATATTCTTTCCTGTTGGCATGAAATGTATGTCCCCTTGAGAATAACCGCCTCCGAGGACTTCATTGATCAATTCTATATCTTTTGAATCCTGAAATAAGGTTGCAAATTTGGCGTAGACATCGGCACCATAATAATAATTCGCGGTTACATCAAATTCGTAGAAATAGATACGAGATTCTATACTTGTGTAGTTCTTACTAATTATCGCAATCATCTCACGCGTAGTTGTAATTGCAGTTTCGATGCTGGCTGCATGAACTCCAAAAACCCCTTTGTTTCCATCGAGATAAATATCAACACTTCCCTTTTGCCCTTGGAAGTTATCTAATACGTTAGCAGTTTGCTGGATTTTGAAGCCAGCACCAACGAGCCAAGTTGCGAATTCGCCAAAGTTTAGTATTGGAACAAGATACTTCAAGCGTATCCCCAATCTAACGTCCAAAAATTCAAATTTGCTTTTCTCTGGGATTTTCTTGACCATAACTTATGCACCGCTGTATGGACTTGTGAAATCTTGATAATACCGATTGCCAGCCCTTCTAATTCGGCCCCTATCTCGTGTACGCGCTCTAATTTGCGAGAACGATGATAAATCCTGAGGTTCAGTTTGTTTGAACATTACAGGCTTTTCAACTTGTGATTCATCCGTCTCGAATCTAGGTTTTGGAATCTGAAGAACATTATCATATAATGATTCCAAAACAGGCTGTGTAAGGTCGGAAACAACATAAAATGAATAGTTACCGCCTTCCCCTCGCTCCAAATAGTTCTTCACCAAGCCGCTGTTTTGCAAAGTAGTAAGGTGTAGTGTAAGACTACTTGGGTTTAGGTCAAACAAGTCCTTAAGTTCAGAGAATGACATCTTTGAGTTTTTCATAAGTGCTACGATAATCGCGGCACGATTGTCATCCCCTAAGGCCTTCATAAGAAGTCTTATCTCTTGCGGAATTTCACTAGCATATCGTTTAATGTTGTCCGCTGAATCCTCTGCCATTTAGTTCAATTTATTGAACTTGGCTTCAAGTATTTAATCCTTATTGAGTTTTGTTAAACACACCTCTTCGTCCAAATCGAAGGCGTATATATATGAGGTGGTATGTGCTAGCAAATTTCGCCCTTGTCTAGTCGTTGGGACGAGTTCAATCGCAAGTATGAAGATAGTGTGAATTCTCTCAAACCCCGCCTAATAATTATTATCTACGGATCTTATTTTCCGGAAAGTGAAAAGAATCTTCTTGAATGTTTGAAAAACTTCCTTATTAGTAATGGATACGAATCCACGTACATAGTCGAAGATTTCGATGAACAAGGGCTCAATTCATTAGAACTTAGCCAACGGTGTTTACTATTTGCCGATGTAAACTTTTTGATATTCACTGAAAAAGGAAAGCGACTAGGACTGGTCAGAGAGTTAGCATTTATAGCTCTATCTCCAGAAATGATCACTAAAGCTGCGGGCTGCGTCGCGTACGATGAAATATTTGAGCAACAATCGTCTATATCTGATTTGTCTGCGCGAGATTTGGGGAATCTGAGATTAGTCAGACATGAATACGGAACAAGAGCAGAATTAGAGTATGCAGTTCTTAGTGAGGCATTTTGGCAGTTAAGGCGACTTTCGCCGATTCTTTCCAGACGGCCACCATACGGTATCTAAGATCAGATTGTTAGCCAAGAATAATCAAATCATTATTTCTGATCTGGTAAAAAGAAAAACCATTCTGTTATAATCTACACTAAAAACATACGTAAAGACGTTAATACGTACACAAAGACTTTACGACGGTGGTAGATTTTCGTGCGTAAAGAGGGGGATGCCTCTTTTTACTCCTTGTCTATAAAAATAGTCTCCCCCATTTTCGTGCTCAGTTCTGTACGCTTTTTTGTATAGACTGGTATGGAGGAAAACGGTCAGAATATGATTCACGAATGGTGAAGATAGTTGCTGGATACTGGCAGATTTTACGTAGGGTATAAAGTATCGAAACCGAATTTTCTCATTTCGCGCTCCAGCCGTTTAGCACACTTTCTTACGTGTTTTATGCTCAGGATATGAAGTTCTCCTCTACCTACGAAAATTAATGCTGTCTCCCTCCCTAACCATCCTTTCATGACACCAATTTGAGGAAGGTCAAGGTCGATATTGTCAAACTTATATTCTCTATATTCTACATCTGGTTCGATATACGCCATCCCCTTTCTAACACAACAGAACCGAAACTTGTGAAAAGTTACCAATTGAACATCCTTGCCTGAGAACCTTCGGTCTTCCCTGCTCACTTGCTCAATACTTCCGATTAAGTCTTTCAATGGTTCAGCAATGACGCGCAAGAAGTCTAGCACCACGAAAGGCTCTCCATGACTTTTTGGCGTCGTTGCTGTTGGTTCTCGGGTAATTACTCCACCACATTCTCTATCATTCATGTATAGATGAAGTCGAAAATCTGAGTGGACATTCTTGGCGTAAACATCTATCTTATTGTGCTTGCGTGTTTTAATGCCGAAAAAAGCATCCTCATATCTAAAATCCGTTATGTTAGGTGCGACCATCTCAAAGGCGCTTTCGGCACTCATGATACCATCCTATAAAGGTCAGAACGAATATTTTAGGATTGAAAAGGTAAGGTGTTGCCTAAGAAAACTAACGACCGAATAAATTGCCGAAATAAATCAGAATAGCCAAGGCACTTGCAACTACTGCTAGAATCACTTCTAGATTTTTCAATTTCGAAAATGAATTTTCCCTTCCTTGAATTCCATTGCTGTTTGTTATATCACCAATTTTAGCTAGTTCTCTGAGGGGTTCTAAAGGGTCGTTGTGAGTAAAAGCCTGAAAGAATACCTTAATCGTCTCAGCTTGTCGGTCGGCGCTTTCTGTCAGGATTTTGGCAATAATTTTTTCGGAATTCCCATGCTTCAGATTGAGCGCCACACTTGCATATCGTTCATACCATTGCAGGCTCAAAATCAGGAGTTTGACCTTTTCGAATCCATCTTGTTTTTCACTTATGGTTTTGCATGTTCCTCTAGCCATAAGTAGTAGAAAATGCTCATTCTTGTCCCAGTAACCAAACACCGCGTGAGTTAACAAATACCAGAATACAGAAAGAATCGATAAAATAGGAATCCATGCAGGTCCAGGGAAAACATCAAAGTAAGATTGGGACGCCGCAAATACAAGCGCAACTTGGAATACAAAAATTATGAGCGTTAAGAAAAAAACCGATAACCAACCTCTGCGAATCATATTTAGGGTAAAGTGAGCTTTTTTCGCCTTAACGTACCCAATTTTTCCATAATCTTCGCTTTTTGTCGGGACAGTCGATATAAGGAAAAGAAATGCAATAACCGGCAACAACACAGAACCCTTAATTTGACCTACATACTCACGGCTTATGGCGTCAGCATACACAAATAATGCCATAGCTAATATCGGTAATACGCCGATACCTACAATGTAAATAATGTAATATGGAAGAATTTTAGTCAATTTATGTCTCCGCTTACGCGTTTGTTCTTTTAAACTTTAGCAATATTACAATATTACGACAAACCTTGTGGTTTCACAAGCCCCAATCAAGAAAATCAAATCGCTTTTGAAACTATGTGATTTAAGGAAAACGGCATTGAATCGTTACAAGTAGCATCATCGACTGAACTGAGCGAGCCAATCCAGAAACGCTTCCTATCACTATTGATATTGATCAAACGCCTCTCAGGTTTTATTCTTCCAATATCATGTAGGCGGCTTTGAATAATGCATGAGCGCAGATGGCTAACCCTATCCTCACTCATCTCGAGATAGATTCTACCTTGTTTGACTATGGTTTTGACATGCTCGAAGGTTTTGCCTTTCAACCTGCCAAGACCTCGCTTTTTCCAGTCGCCGCCGAATCTATAGATACCATTTTGGAGATAGTAAGCGTCGTTGCTGTGCTTGTCTAGGTTAAGCGCTCCTAGTGCATTTGAATGAATATCGACCTCTTTGGAAAAGCAGATAGAATCAGTTGCAAAAGAAACAACGCTATCCGAGAGGCGACTTCTGGCAACGAAATCATACATCCTTGCTCTAGTCTTGCCAGTGATAGATGCGCAGATGATAGGATTAAAGAGATTGCCGATATAGCCATGCTGCTTTTGAGCAGTCTTGCCGTAGATGGAATTGAGGATGGTCTTTAGCGGCAACTGTAGAGCGTCACCTTGCAATTTCAACTCCAATCTTTTGTTGTACATATTTTCGACAAATTCTTTGTAAGGTCTATCATCCAGATTCTTGGGAATAAACTGCCACGAGTTTTTTATACGGTAATGCTCTGCATCCCACAAGTCTCTCATTACCCACGAGTTTTGGGTTATTTTTTCTCCCGACTGTGCCCTGTAGTCAATCCATTCCTTTAGCGCGTTATAAGCTTCTGGCGTAACAAATGTCATGTATTCGTCTGGTTCGCCGCGGTAAACTTTGATTTTTGCTGCGACCACCTCCTCGCCCCTTATGATAGGTTCGATCTCTCCCCAGCGAAGATAGTCCCACGCGCCAAGTCTGATACCTGATGATATCATCGTTAGGATGATGGGTTTTATTCTTCTGTCCGGGTAATTGAGAACGGCTCGGATCTCGTCGATGGTCGGGGACCGGTCGTTGCTTGCGCTGCGGGCACGAGGAATGCCCTTGGCAATCTTTTTCCAGGCCAGCTGGATGTCGTTCATCTCGCAGAAAAGCTTGATTGGTTTGTAATAGTTCCTGAGAGTAGATTCAGTTATCTCGCTGTTTGTAACCCTCTCCTTCTGGAAGTTGATAAAGCGTATCACTGAGTTGAGGGCCCAATTTCCGTCCTTGCCGCACTCCCTAACGAACTGGCTTGCCTGTTCATCTAGTGTTCCTTCAAGACCGAGGTGGTCAAAGAATGCCTTTAGCTTTGAGGTATACTGGCGCCTCGTCTCCTCAGCCCTTATGGCATACAGGAACATGCCAATCGGGTCTTGGTTAGGAACTCCCAGTATTTCTGCCTGATCCGTTGATGATGGCCGGCTCAAACCCTTCGTTTCTCATCTCTTTTATGGTTTAGAGTCCAATTTAAGAACCGTTAAAGGAGTGGGGCCAGTGGGATTCGAACCCACGACCTCCAGCGCCCCGGGCTGACATCCTGCCAAGCTAGACTATGGCCCCCTGCCAAAACAGGATTACCGACCTCTATTAAACCTACACCGCTTTCATGCGCCGGAAAGACAGGATGCCAAACAGACCGAGAGCCCCGGTGTACGCGACCAGTATCGCAAAGTCGATGAGAGGATCGGCGCTTCCTATGCCAAGCATCATGCCGCGGAGAGCGCTTACACCGTAGGTCGCAGGATCTATAGTCGTGAGCACGCCAAGCCACCCTGGCAGGTTGTCAAGCGGGAACAGCGCGCCGGACAGGAAAAAGAGCGGGAACACGACAAAACTCACAATCATCTGGAACCCCTCTAGGCTGTACATGTAGCTACCAAGCGCAAGCCCAAGCGACGTGAGCCCAAACGACATAAGCAGGATGACGGCTACTGCCTGCACGAGAGAAACAGGCGTGAGTGGTATGCCTATGACCGCGCCTATCGCAAGAAGCATCAAAGCCTGCACAAGCGAGGTTGTCATGCCGCCAAGCGTCTTTCCTACAAACACCGTGCCCCTGCTCACCGGCGCGACCATCACGCTTTTCAAAAAGTCAAACTTGCGGTCCCAGATTATGTACGAGCCGTAAAACACCGACGTGAATATGATTGACATGGCGATTATTCCCGGGAAGATGAACGTCTGGTAGTCTACAAGGCCGACATCAAACCCGGCCGCCGATCCAATGCCAGAGCCTATCACGAACAGCCACAAGATAGGCGTGAACGTCGACGCGACCAGCCTACTCTTTTCGCGCAAGAAGACCTTGAACTCGCGCAGCCATATCGCGTACACCTTTGCTAAGTGAGCTTCAATCATACTTAGCAAACCTCTCCATGAATCCGCCTTCTGCCTCTTCCTTGATCTTCCTGCCGGTCAGCTGTATGAACACGTCGTTGAGAGTGGGGCTTGAAAACTCGGCCGACTCGGCATCTATATTCTGCAAGAGGACCGGCAGGCTGCGCCTCGCGTCCTTGACCGACAGCACAAGAAAGCCGTCGACAAACTCGGCCTTTTGCACGAAATCAAACTTTTTTGCAACCGCGTCCGCGCCTCTGTCCTGCGTCTTGATGCGGATGATGTCGCCTCCAAGCGACGCCTTTAGTTTTGCCGGCGTGTCCAATGCGACAATCCTGCCCTTGTCAATAACGCCAATCCTGTCGCACAGCAAGTCCGCCTCTTCCATGTAGTGCGTGGTCAGTATGATTGTGACTTTTTCCTCCTTGACCAGCTTGCGCACGTATTTCCACATGCTCTCTCTGCTTGCCGGGTCGAGGCCCAGGGTGGGCTCGTCGAGGAACATCACCTTTGGCTTGTGCAGGAGCCCGCGTGCAATCTCTAGCCTGCGCCTCATGCCCCCAGAATACGTCTTGACCCTGTCGTGCTTTCTCTCTGACAGCCCAACGAGCTCCAGCACGTCCTCTATCCTTTTTCTCCTGATATTGCCCGGCACACTGTACAGCAGCGAGTGGATGTACAGGTTCTCGTAGCCGGTGAGCATGTCGTCGCTGCTCGGGGCCTGGAAAACTATGCCGATGCTTTCGCGCACCTTTGCGGGCTGGCTTACTATGTCAAAGCCGTTCACAGTCGCAGTGCCCGAAGTGGGCTTTAGCAGGGTGGCGAGCATGTGTATGGTCGTCGTCTTGCCGGCGCCATTTGCGCCCAGCAAACCAAATACCTCGTTTTGCCCTATGTCAAGCGTCAGGCCATCTACCGCGGTCAGGCCGTTGTAGCGCTTGACAAGGCCCTCTATCTTTATCAAGCGTTATCACTTGACGCCTTCGGCTATTATATGTAAAGAAAAAGAAAATAAAAATGAAAAAAGAGGGTTTAACCGCCTATCCTGAACATCTTGGTGCCGCACTTTGGGCAGACGCCCTGTGTAGCAGGCTTACCGTTTTTCATGGTAATCTTTTTGGCGTCTTTCATTTCGCGCTTGGCTTTGCACTTGACACAGTATGCTTCCATAATGCCCCTATGCGGAGTGGGGCTAAAAAAGTCTACTGGTCGGGAACTAGCCAGTCCGTGAGAGTGTCTAGCTCCTCGCAGGCAAGGGTGACCCTGATGGGCCCCAGGGGAGATTCCCCCTCATCCTCGATGACCACTGCAATTCCTGCGGTGGCCGCCTGCTTGTTGAGGAGGAACCACGTGCTAGTCCCCGCCCTGTTGTCGAGCAGCATCCGCCTCAGCACGCCCATCGCGGACCTTGACCTTACCTGCTCGTATATCTTTTCAAGTGCCCCCGCGCCTGTGGTCTTGCCGATGACCCTGCTCCCGTATCGGAACTCGGGCGAGCACCTCACTATGCTGTTCATCGCGTCAATGATCTTATCCGGGTCCTCGGATGGGTTGACCGACGCCTCGACCTTTACCTCGATTAACGACGTGACGGGCGGCTTTCTCATTTTGCCTCCTCCAGCCAGCCGTTCACTATAGCCCACGCCCTCTCCTTCAGCTGGTCGATAGTTATCTCGTTGTTTGATATCGTCTCGTCGGCAAGCGCGATTGCCTCGCTGATGCCGACTGACAGCTCGCGCTTGTCCCGGCCGGCAAACTCGCCGCTCGACGCCGGCGCGTCAGACCTGCCCCTGTTGACTAGATACTTAAAGCGCGTGTCCTGGGAAGCGTGAATTGCCAAAAGCTTTACAGTCCCGACAGTTTTCAAGACTTCGATCTCCGGTATGCTGCGTATGCCATCTATCACCAGATTGTTGGTGTTGCTGTCCCTCTCTAGCTTTTTCAATATCAGGTGCGCGACCGCGCTCTGGCCCAGCTCCTGCCTGAGCTTTATCATCATGGAGCCCAAGTTTGCGTCCGTGGGTTCCAGTCCCCGACCCCTTGCCTCCTCGCGCACCGCGTCGCCCATCGTTATGACGGAAAACGCCTTTTCCTTCAGGTATGACGCGACCGTGGACTTGCCTGCGCCGGGCATCCCGGTGAGGCACACTATGAGCCTTGACAACGCTTGTTCTCCAATAAAGCAGGTTTATCTTTATTCCGCCGACAGATCCCAGTAGTTAGCTTCCCTGAACTCGTCCTTGGGCTTGCCAAGCGACTTCCACTCCTTGAACGACTTGGGATACAGCTTGACGTTGCTGTAGCCGGCAAGTTTCAGCGCATAGTACGCAAGCCCCGAAAGCGTCCCGACGCTGCCGCAGTAGGTGATTATTTCAGAGTCAGGCGTTATGCCGCGGTTTTCTATCATGCGCTTTAATTCGTCGGCCTTGCGAAGTATGCTTCCATTTGATCCAAGCATGGTGTAGGGTATGTTCGTTGCGGTGGGTATGTGCTCTGTCAGGAAATTGAGGCGCTCCCGGGAGTCGACCAGCAGTTTTCCCTGCTGCGACTGCGCCGATTCCACGTAGGACGCGTCCGCGTACATCTCTTTGTTTGTTGCAAGAGGATGCCTGGTAGGCTTGAACGTGTTTGGCTTCGTCTCGACTTCAAGGCCGAGCCCTTTCCATTGCGAAAACGTCATTTCAAGGAGCGCCGTGTTTGCGTGGCCGACGTACTGGAACGTCCACGCCATCCTTGCGGCCAGAGCGCCAAACGTGTCGTCGTATACCACGACCGGCATCTTTTCCGTGATTCCAAACTCTTCCAAGATCTTCACGACGCGCTCTGGGGTGTCGTTCTCAAGCAAGCGCGCAAGCGGCAGCGATGCCGCAGTCGGTATGTGGCCGGCGTTATAGTCTTCTGCCCTGCGCACGTCCACTACACGTGCCGCCTTTTTGCGAACAAGCGTGCGCAGCAAATCAGCGTCACACACAATTGGTAGCTGCACAAAGCTGGGCGCGCCCTTTGCGACTCTGGCAGCCTTGACTTTCTTTACGGATTTAGCCTTCTGTTTGGGCCTGGGCTTAACCTCTGCCCTCATTGCTTTTTTCAAGCCGCGCATTCTCCCCTTGCTGTCTTTGCAACGAACTTGGAGTCGCTTCCATAGTCGCGGTAGGCGTCAGGGTCGCTTTCGGCCGGCGGCAGCTGAATCGTGGAAACGAGGGCCTTTTTCATGTCGTCGAGGTTCTTGATAATTCCAGAACCCTGACCCCTCACGACCTTCACGATCCACTGGTGCAGGGTCTCGCCCTCTGCCCGCTCGGCCTTGTAGGTCTCTATTATCTTCAGTATGGTGTCAATGACGCGCTTTGCCGGCACGCGCATAATCGCCTTGCCAAGTTCCCCTTGCTCGCCGGCACTCCCACCAAACAGCATAGTGTATGTCGGCGACATCGTGTCGCCTATCCTGGTCGCGCCGCCGAAAAAGCCTACCGTCGCTATTTCGTGCTGGCCGCACGAGTTGGGGCAGCCGCTTATCTTTATGGTCGCGTCCTGGAGGCTGTCGTCGGTGTCAAGCCCGAGCTCTAGGAACTTGCGCTGCACTTCCTTGGCAAGCCTGTGCGAGTTTGTGATTGCAAGGTTGCACGACGTCGTCCCGGAACATCCCACGGTCGACGCAATCGTGAGCGCGCCGGGGTTTGCGAGGCCCGCTGTCGAGAGCCTGTCAAAGAACTCTCTCAGGTCGCTGCCGCGCACGTAGCGCACCGCAAAGTTCTGCTGAGGCGTAGTCCTTGCCACGCCTTCTCCAGAGAGCTCGCGGATTTCAGACGCCAGGACGCGCAACTGGCTTGCGGTGATGTCGCCTGCGCCAAGTGTGATGAACACCGTGAAAAAACCTTCCTGCTTTTGCGGCACCGCGTTTGTGTGCAGCCACCTTTCAAACGCCGGGCTGTCCTTTGTCACCTTGTCAAACATTGGAAGTTTTACCATCTCGTTAGATTTCGGGAGCACGCGCCTGTCTACCTGCGATTCGGCGTCGTACGTCTTTGCGGTCGCAAGCGACGTGGTCATCTCAACTGTCGTCCGCTCCTTGAGCACCATCTTCTGGAATTTCTCCCAGCCGGTCTCGTGCACCAGGTAGCGCATCCGGTTGCGGGCCATGTTCTCGCGGTTGCCGTTCCTGTCAAACAGCCGCACAGTTGCCATGCACGTAGACAGCACACGGTCCTCTGACGTGAAGTCCTCGAGCGGGTGGCCTATGAACGACGCGGCCCCAAGCCCGCCGCCAAGGTAGATGCGGAATCCCTTGACCTGCTTCCCGTCTATTTCTTTTATCGCCGGGACTAGGCCAATGTCTGCAACTCTTACCAGGCCGTGCTTTTCACAACATCCAAAGTTTACCTTGAACTTGCGCGGCAGGTTCTGGCACATAGGGTTGCGTAGGAAGAACCTCGCGACTGCCATCGAGTATGGCGTGGCGTCAAACGCCTCGTCGGGGCAGACGCCGGCAAAGTGGCTGCACATGACGTTGCGGACTGTGTTGCCGCACGCCTCCCTGGTGGTAAGCCCTGACTCTACCAGCCCGCGCATAACCTCGCTTACGTCTTCAAGCTGGACCCAGTGAAGCTGTATGTTCTGCCTCGTGGAGACGTGGGCGGAGCCTATCGAGAAGGCTTCCGACAGGCCGGCGATTTTCTCGACCTGCTCCGGGGTTATCTCGCCCGAAGGGATCTTTATCCTGACCATGCTGTAATCGGCGTGCAGGCGCGAGCCGTAGGCGCCGTGTTGCAGCCTGAAGCGACGGAAATCGTCTTCCGAAATCTTGCCCTGTCTGAAAAGCTTGACTTTTCTAGCGAAAAACTCGGTCTCTTCCTCCTTGCCCCATCTGGGGTTGGGCTTTGGTGGAGAGACGCCCTTTTGTTTCTGGTTTGCAGCGGCGGCCCTGGCTTTGGTCATCTACAGGATTAAAACGGTGTTTTAAATCATATATTTTTTGTGGATAGGGGAATTATTGGCAGCAGAGCTTGAGGCAGGCGGCAATAATACGTCATCTATGTGCATAATGCTTAATACAGTGAAATGGCAGAAACGCGCATGGCAAAGGCAAGCCCAATCCCAAAGGGATACCGCACTCTGACGCCGTCTATAGTAGTCAAGGACGCAGACAAGGCAATAGCGTTTTACAAGAAGGCTTTCGGGGCCAAGGAGCTCCACCGCATGCACCTGCCCGACGGAAAGACCGTCATGCACGCCGAGCTCCAGATAGGCGACTCGCACCTGATGATGTGCGACGAGATGCCTGACATGAAGTGCTACTCGCCGCAGAGCGTGGGAGGCGTCAGTTCTAGCCTTTACGTATACGTTAAGAACGTGGACAAGGTCTTTGACCAGGCAGTCAAGGCCGGAGCGACGGTCGCCATGCCTGTGATGGACGCCTTCTGGGGCGACAGGCACGGGAGCGTCATAGACCCGTTCGGGCACGTCTGGGGCCTTGCGACCCGCAAGCGCAACCTGACTGCAAAGCAGATGAAAATGGCCGGCGAGGAATGGATGGCCCAAATGCCCAAGCAGTAGAGCAAGCTTAAAATCACCTATCCGCGGGCTCTGTCACTGAACGGTAAATGGGCAAGAGAACACTGGTTCGCCGGCGTGGGCACGGGGGCAAGCAGTTTCGCGCAATCACGGTCGGCAAGATAGCACCGGCAAAGTATCCCAATTTCAAGCTAGAAGAGCATCATCAAGGTACCGTAGTTGACATTGTGCACGAACGTGGCAGGGACGCGCCACTGGCAAAAGTATTCTTTGACGACGGCAGGTACTCGTACGTGCCTGCGCCCGAGGGAACGACCGTCGGGAGCGTCATCGAGGTCGGCACCGGCACCGCCGCATCGCGGGGCAACATACTCTCCCTTGAATCAGTTCCTGACGGCACCGTTGTGTGCAACATCGAAAAGAACGCCGGCGACGGAGGCAAGCTGATAAAGTCCGCCGGCTCGTCCGCAATCGTGTTTGCGCACGGCACCGAAGGCGTCACCATAAAGTTCCCGTCAGGCAAGTTCCTCACATTAAACGCAAAGTGCAGGGCAATGGTCGGCGCAGTGGCAGGCGCAGGGAGAAAGGAAAAGCCGTTCCTCAAGGCCGGCATGCGCGCGAAATACATGCAGGCGCACGGCAGGCTGTACCCGACTGTTAGGGGCATCGCCCAGGCGGCGGTCTACCACCCACACGGAGGCGGAAGGCACCAACACATCGGGCGCCAGTCGTCCGTCAGCAGGAGCACCCCGCCAGGGCGCAAGGTCGGCAACATTGCTCCACGCAAGACCGGCCGCGGCAGGGTCAAGGACGCTCCGCAAAAGGCCTAGGGGCCTTTTTCCCCTGTTACATAAAACCTATATTCTTGGGCTCCACGTTTGAGTTAAATGAGAGCCGAGCAGTTTTCAAAGAACGTCCTGGCGCTTGACCCCCGGATCAGGTTTGCCGGCGTGGTCGAAAAATCCGGCCACCTGTACGCCGGTGTCAGGAGGGAAGAAACCCCTAACAAGCTTTCAGACAAGAGCACCGAGATATCCTTGGCGCAGTCCGCCTATATCGTCGACCTGCGCAAGATATTCACAAGAGAGCTCGGCGAGCTAAAGTCAGTCGTCTACACCTACGACAAGGTCAACATCATCAGCATTCCTGTCAAGGATCACGTCGTGGTCATCTCGACGGAGGCTGACGCCGCGCCGGACCAAGTCGTGGCCAAGGTGAGGGATTACGTCAGGTCGGTCGAAAAAGAGCTCCTGCTGTCGCCGCCCGCAAACGTGGTGACCGAGGAAAAGAGGGAGGCCATGCGCAACCTGCTCGACTCGGGGATATCCGACGAGCTAGTCGCAGAGCAGCTTGACCTTGACGTGGAGCTTGTCAGGGCGCTTGCAAAAGAGCTGACTAGCCAATAGTCTTGAACTTGTCAAGCGACTTCCAGAGGTACCAGGTGGCTATCGAGCGGTAGGGCCGCCACGGCCCGGCTAACTTCTCCATCTTTTCAGGCGTCGGAAGCGTCCACAGGGCGTACGCCTTCTGCATCGCCCTTCTCAGCCCAAGGTCGCCCACCGGCAGCACGTCGGACCTGCCCAGGCAGAATATGAGGAACATCTCGGCGGTCCACCTGCCGATGCCCTTGACCTCTGTCAGCCGCTCGACTACCTGCTCGTCATTCAATGATGCAAGCCCTGCAAGGTCGATGCTGCCAGAATGGACGCGCGACGCAAGGTCGCGGATGTACTCTGTCTTTTTGCCGGAAAGGCCGACGCCGCGCAGCCTTTCCTGCGGGGTCTTGAGAAGTCGCGCCGGAGTGGGAAACCTATCATTGTATATCTTCATGAACCGGCCGTGTATCGCATCGGCCGCGCTTCCTGCAAGCTGTTGGTACATTATCGCCTCCACAAGCGACTGGAACGGCTCGCCGCCTGCAGAGATAGAGTAGTCGCCCACCGACCGGATTATCTTGCCAAGCCGGGCGTCGGCCCTTGAGAGGTGGGCAATCGCTTCTTTCAGCCGTAGATCTGCTCCTTTGTGGAAGGCGGTACCTGCTCACTCCTTATCTTTTTCAGGGTCTTTTCTATGACCTCTGCTTCTTTCAATAAAGCCACCACGTCGCACTTTGCCCCCGGCGCAAGCTTGGCCAGCGCTTCTGCAATGGCCGCGCCGGCACGAAAGTCCGGCGCGTCGCGCACCACCTTTACAAGGAGCACTATAACGTCATAGTTGCGCCACGATCCCTCGTTGAGCAGTATCGCGGGGATGCCGGAGACGGTGCCGGAAAGCGCCGGTGAGATCCCCGCCTCGGCGGCCTTTCTGAGCGCGTGGAGAGTGCTTCCGACAGCGTACACCTGCGGGCTTAACGCGTCGGCCGCCTCGCCCTCCTCGTACGGCAGGTCTGCCGCGCTGACTATCAGGTCGCAGTTGCTGTGGAGGGCCCACTCGAGCATGAGGTTTGCCGCCGGCCTGAACAGCGACGCGTCCAGGTTCAGCTCGGACACGAACATGGCAAGCTTCAGCTCCTCGTTTGCGTAAACGCGTGCAGGGCAATTCGGCATCGCGTTGCGGACGATGGAAAGCGGCGGGAAAGCGGGCGAGTCTATCATCGCTACGAATTCTGTCTTGAGCGAGTGTATCAGACACTCGGACGCAATCGCGTTTGCAAGCCCGACGCTTGGAAAGCCATCAACGAGTACGCCCCCTTTCAGGTTCACGTTTTTCAGCTTGCGTATTTCAATTATGGGTTCGGCCAACGCCCAAGCTTGGCAGCGCTTGATTATAAAACATAGCTCAGAGGTCGAGCGCGTCCAAGAGCGCCTTCAGCCCCTTGCGGGTCTGGTCACGCTTGTATGCCCTCAGCGCGGATATAGCGGCTTCCCTGTCAATTTTGCCCATCGCCCTGCCAATCATAGCTGCGACCGCGCCGGCGACAAAGAGCGACTGGCCGGCTGCAGAGACGTTTGCGGTCCTGCGCTCGGTGCTTGCGGTCTCAAAGTCGATTATCGTCGCGCGCTTGGCAACGATGACGTGCCTGTCAAGCCTGCTCAGTTGGCCGTGGTCGAGGCCGGCCCTGTCAAGCAGGTAGCACTGCTCAAGCACTGATTTTGCCGTTTGCTGCGCCTCGTCCTTGCCTGCACATGAGGCCCACTCTGCAATGCTCGGCCCCTCAGCAAACTCCATAAGCATGAAATTCTGCGTATAGTCATAAAGGCGCGGGCCCACGCCGGCGTCGTTTGCTATCTTGTGGAGTCGGGCTTCGCCTGCCATGCTCTGCCTGTTGGCGTCCACCCTGCGTATCTTCAGCGCGCACATCTTTTTACCAACCTTTGCCCTGACCACGAGCCCGACGCAGCCCTTGCCGGCGATGCTCATGCCAGAGACAATAGTGTCACCTCCGGGGATGATCGAAGAGACGCCGAGGCCGCGCAGCTCGCCTAGGCGAGCCGAATAGTCGCTTTCATCAACCCGCGGATAAGTCAGTATCTTGGCAAGCTCTGGCGCGCTTGCGTCAAGACCCGAGAATGAGGCCCTCTGTCGATGCAAGCTCGTCAACTGCCTGTTTCACCAGGGCATTTGTCCCGCGGTTTCCAGTATAAATCTTGAGATTCCCGGTCACCATACCCCTTGCGACGCCGCTCCCATCCTTTTTCAAAAGAGACCGGACAAGCCGGCCGGCGTCGGTCTCCTTTCTCTTGACTATGGTGGAGACGCGCATCCCTTTGTCGGCCCATATTGCAAGTGGGCTCTTGGCCTTTGCGACAAAGCTGTCGACGTCTTTTGCCCTGAATATCTCGGGGCCCTTTCTTGCCGTGTAGGGGGCAAGCATGTGGGACTCGAGCAAGAACGCGAAAACACCGTGCGTTTCCTCGTCGGTGGCGCACGTTGACCTTATCACAGCAAAGCCTGCAATCTCCAGCTGCTTGGCAACTGCGTTCTGACTCCTCTTCATCTGACCCCATATCGTGTCAGGGCTGCGCTTGCGGTGCGAAAACTCGGCGACCAGCACGTGCGGGTACAGCTTCTTGTTTACCCTTGCCTTCAACCTCGAAAAGAACCTGATTGAAGGCTTTCTCAGAAACGCCCGCGCTGCGAGCGTGAACTTGCCGGCGCACTCGGGTGATATGGCAGTCCCGAGATTGCGCCTGAAGTCCACGGGGTCGATTATGATAAGAGGGCTTGAGAACCCCTTGACAACGTCGCGGTCATAGTCGCCTATTGCGATTACCTGTCCCTGCTTTAAATCCGCAGCCGCTGCCAGCACACCTTCAAGCGAGCCGTATTTTGCCACCAAGACTTCAGACACATAGCCCGAAAACCCGCCGGTGGATATCTCCGCGCCGTAAATCCCGGCGCTTTTCAGGAATTTCTTCAAGAGCCGCGCGTGGGCGCGCTTTTGCGCGTCAAACGCGCCTTGGACGTACTCTGTGTGGAACGGCGACCTGTCTGCCGCGCTCTTCCACTTCCCTTTCTCCACGTCGTAGCAAGGCACGACATTGACCCTGACGCCTTTGACAAACGCCTCAACATAAGGGTGGTCCGAGTAGCGCAGGTGCGCACCGTGATTTTTCAGGGAGGCCATGCCAAGCTCGACTCCCAGCTTTTCGAATCTCTTCTCGTCTAACGACGGGCTGACCTTGACGAAAATGTCCACGTCGGCGTCGCCCCTGAGCCAGGTGCCCTTGGCAAAAGAGCCGCCGTAGACGACTCCTGTCACCTCGGGGCCAGCCCTGCCTTTGACAAGACTCATAGCCTTCTCCGCTACCGCGGTTATCTTCTCTGTTTCCTTTGCGGTGGGGTCGCACGTCGCTAGCGCCCTTGCCAGCATGTCCGCAGTCATTCCTTTGCCTCCTTTGCAGCATTCACGGTATAAACGTTCGAGTATGTCGGGCCGGACGGCGCAAGCTCGCTCTTTTTCAGGTACACTCTGTTTATTATGTCGGTTCCAAAGGTCCTGCCGGCGTACTTTTCCACGCCGACTCGCACATGCCTGTTCTTTGAACGGAAGATGGTGAGGTGGGGCGAAAACGGCTTGTCAGGCACGAAGCCTATCGCCTGCATCCTAGAAATGACCTGTCCTGCAAGAACCTCAAGCTTCTTCTTACCCTCCTCGTCGATCCCGACCCAGACCACCCTTGCATTGCTCGGCCTGGGGAAGGCGCCCACACCCGTGTACGTCAGCGAAAAGGGCTCAAACGACATGCCCAACAGCGCTTCTTGCACTTGCTGCGCCTGCTTTTCTGAAATCTCGTCCAGGAATATGAGGGTAAAGTGAAAGTTGCCGGGCGCAACCGGCTTGACCTCTTTTGGACTCCATGCAGCCATCATCTCTTGCTGCAGTTTGCCGATTGCATCGCTGGTGGCTTCGACTGCGACAAAAGCCCGCACATTTCAGTGTGGAAAATGTGTATTTATATTATTTTGCCAAGGGCTGGTGTGTCGAATAGCTAGACCATGAACAAACACAGATTTCAGTCTGGCCTAGGCTGACGCCTTGCTCATGAACGTGTTATAGATGGACGCTTTTAGAAGCAGTTCGTTTACGATGTTCTTCCACCTGGCAGATGTCACATACTCACCAAACGTTCGCTTTAGAGAAGAGAATGCCGATTCAGCAATCCATCGCATGCCATAGCCGTGCCTCCTTTTCCATTTCTTGACATCTTTTAGCTGTTCCACCACTACCATCTTCCTTGGCATGCACCGTGTGCATGAAGTACAGAAGCGTTCTTTCGCACCTTGATGCCAGTGGAATCAACTGCTATCGTTACGTCTTTTTCTAGGTCTACCTCCGGGTTTAGTTTCACGTTTACCCTTGTCACCCTCCACCACATCGTCGTGTAGTCTGGCACCTTCAGTTTCTGCACGTGCTCTGACATCACGTTGAGGAACCCTTCCAGCTGCCTGTACGGCAGCAGGTATGCGTGTACGGTGGCGAGCAGCCGTATCAAGGAATTCGGATAGTGGTATTTGGCGCCTTCCTTTCCTTCGTTCATCGCCTTCAATTCTGCCCGCCAGTTCTCTAAAAAATCGGTATCAAACATTACTTCGCCGCGTCTTACCAGCGACTCGTTGTATTCATGCCAGTTAACCTTCCTTCTTTTCTTTGGCTTCTTCTCGTCCGTCAACAGACATTGTTGTTCATGCTACCATAAAGCTTGTTCTGGCAAAAGTAGGTGATATGCTGATGAGTTATTCAACACAACACCAAGGGCCCGACTGTATTAAATAACTCCGAATAGGCTTTCATGCCGTGGCAGGCGCGGACAGCTTTGCAGTCGAGCAGGGCAAGGGCAAAGAAGCTGTCGACTGGATGAACGAGTACGCGAAAAAGAACAAGCTGAAATTCGAGGCAAAGCTGGAGGGCTACTCGATGCAGTCAGTCAAGTTCGGCGTGTTTGAATTGATATCGTGGAAGGGCGAGTGGTCTGTCGCGAGAAGCATCATGAAAAAGGTCAGCGGCAAGCTGCGCATAAAGGCAATAGAGTCGGGCTACCACGAAAAGAAGGACCTTCTGTCGTCGATGTTCGGGAGCGCCGAGTTTGGCAAGGTCTACTCGGGCGGCTACTTGGTGGGCCAAATCGAGTTGACGTCAAAGGGCGGCAGGTGGACCTTGAAAGCAGAGTCCTACTTTTGACTCAGGTACATCTTTTTCATTTCCCTGACCCACACGTCCTTCTTGCCGTATATCTCCTTGTGCTTGCGCGACTTGCAGACTGACAGCGCGTAGCTGCAGAGCAACGGAAAGTAGACAGATGAGTCTCCATAAACGATGACGTTCCCCTTGTGCGAGGTCTTGATCTTGCCCCAGCTCTTGCCCTCCTGCAGCGTAGCGCCAGAGAGCCCGCCGGTGTCCGGCCTTGCGTCGGTCAACTGGATGAGGTAGTCCTGGCCGCCCTCCTTTATCTTCAGTATCTGGTAGAGCGCCGGCCCCGTCTGTTGGAAAAAGTTCTTTGGCACTCCGCCGCCAAGCTCCAGGCCGCCTGACCTCTCGCTCTTCCACAGGATGGCAGCAGACTCGGCGACATCAAGTATGGTGTTTGGAAACACGCCCTTGCCTTCAAGCAACAGGGGCAGCATGTTGAGGCCGATTGATGAGTCGCCTATTGCCGGCATGTACACAGGCGCCTTGTGCTCGTACGCTTTCACCAAGAACGACTTTTCAGGGTACCTGGCGTTTTCCTTGGCAGCCTTGCCGAGCGCGTACGAAATGTCTGCAGTCGAGGCGTTTGCCGGGATTTCGCTGGCCCTTTCTGCCATGTCCTTTTGCACCAGAAGGTCCTGCGCCTGTAGCGTTTCCATTTCCTTAATGTACACGTCGTAGATGCGCACGATCTGCTTTGCATAAAGCACGTCGTCGTCCACGTCGAAATGCCCTTGCTTGACCGGGAGGCCGTACGCAAAATGCAGGTCGTGGTAAACGTTTGCGCCGGTCGCTACTATCCAGTCGATAAAGCCTGCCTCTATCATGGCAGATATGGTTCTGCCCATGCCTATCGGCGTCATGGCTCCGGCAAGGGTGAGGCAGACAGTAGAATTGGTGTTTATCATGTCCTCTAGTATCTCGGCGGCCTCTGCAAGGCGCCGGGCGTTGTAGCCTGTCGCGCCGTAGAATTTTATCAAGTCGGGGACTGTCATGTTTGGAGAAACCTGCGGCGGATCTATCTTGCGGCCTGAAAAAGTGTGCCTTGGGTCGCTGCGGTCGCGCACCATCTTGTTAGAAATACACTTGCTTAAAAATTCTGTCAGATGAGATTTTTATTATAGGGCAGGCGATACGCTTGCATGGCCGGCAAGAAAAAGGACGAACTTTTGCACAGCGCAGTTAAAGACCACGCCATCGACAAGAACACCGACATCAACGCTATTCTAAAAAGCATGGAAGAATCCGGCGGATTCGAGTCGCGCAACCTTGCCGAAGGCGTCGACATTTTGAAGAGAATGATGGACGAGCCAAAGTGCACCAAGTTCCTGTCGTTTGTCGCCGCGCTGATGTCAACCGGCGCGCGGGGCATCGTCCGTGACATGTTAAAGAACAAGATGTTTGACGCCGTGATAACGACGTGCGGCGCGCTTGACCACGACATCGCCCGCTACTACGACAAATACTACGCCGGCGACTTTCGCATGGACGACAGAGAGCTTCTTGATAAAGCCGTGCATCGGCTTGGAAACGTGCTCGTGCCGATGGCTGCCTACGGCCCATTGATCGAGGAAAAGGTGCAGGCCCTCCTCGCCGACATGTACAAAGAGGGCAGGAAGGACATCGCCACCTACGAAATCACGGACAAGATCGGGAGCACGCTTGGCGAGTCGTCCTTCCTTTATTGGGCGCACAAGAACAAGATACCTGTCATCGTGCCGGGCATAGTCGACGGCGCAGTTGGGAGCCAGGTATGGCTTTTCCACCAGCAGCACCGCGATTTCAAGCTGGACATCCTGAAGGATCAAAACCTGCTTTCAAACCTGGTTTTTGACGCCAAGAAATCCGGCGCGTTCATGATAGGCGGCGGCATTTCAAAGCACCACACGCTGTGGTGGAATCAGTACCGCGGAGGCCTTGATTACGCAGTCTACATAACTACGGCGCCTGAATGGGACGGCAGCCTGTCAGGCGCGCTCGTCGCAGAGGCGATATCGTGGGGCAAGGTCACAACGAAAGCGAGGCAAACGACAATCCACGGCGAGGCGTCAACACTCCTGCCTTTCATCTACGCAGCTCTTCTCAAAAGGTAATACAGACCTTGGAACTGGACTACGTCCTGAGACATTCGCTTGCGGCAGGGAGGGACGCCGCCAAATTGCTCAAGGAGAATTTCGGCAAAAATGATACCTACAACATGTCTGTCAAGCACGACAGGTCGCTCGTGACAAGGGTTGACGCCGAGTCGCAGGCGCTGATAATATCACTCCTGAAAAAACAGTTTTCCGACGTGCCGTTTGTGGCAGAGGAGCAGGACAAGGGCGTCAACTCGAGCGTAAAGCGCGAGGGTTATTACTTTGTAATAGATCCGCTAGACGGCACGACAAGCTTTGTGATAGGCTTGCCGTTCTTTTGCACGTCGATTGCGTTGTGCAGGGGACCTGAAACGCTCGTAGGCGTGCTTGTAGACCCGAACCACAACGAGGAGTTTACCGCGGTGAAAGGCGGTGGCGCAAGGCTGAACGGCAACCCGATTGCAGTCACAAAGCGCCGCAAACTCGAGGAGCTGTACCTCAACGTCAACCACACCAAGTTTGACGATCGCCGGTTTGCAAGCATCAACGAGAACATTCTGAGAAAGATAAAGCGCTTCCACAAGCTCGGGAGCCTCTGCCTTGAAGTCGCGTACGTGGCTGCCGGCAGGCTTGACGGCACCATAAACAACGACCTGTCGATGTGGGACATCGCAGCCGCGGGGCTGATAGTGGACGAGGCCGGCGGCAGGTGGTCTCTCCTGGACGGACGTAAGCCGGCATTCCCGGTGTTTGAAAAGCTGGACATCGTGGCCTCAAACGGGCTCGTGCACAACGATCTGTTAAAGGCGCTCTAGCGGGGGACTATTCTTACAGCGATTATCCTTGCGTCGTCGGGGTTTGCAGGCTGTTCCCTCTTGGGTTCTTCTGTGCCGCCCCCTACCGTCTCGAGAGCCGCGATCCTGTCCACCACGTCCATGCCCTCAATGACGTGGCCGAACACCGTGTACCGACCATCAAGGCTTGCCTTTATCTGGTCACTTTCCTCGAGCACGATAAAGAACTGCGAACCGGCGCTATTGGGGTCGGTCGACCTTGCCATCGACACTATACCCCGTGAGTGCGTTATATCGTTGAATTCTGCCGGAACCATGTAGCCTGGGCCGCCTGCACCCCACAGATCCCTGTCCGCAGTTGCATTACGAGTTTGCGGGTCGCCTCCTTGTATCACAAAGCCCGGCGATATCCTGTGGAACACTTGGCCGTCGAAAAATCCGTCGTTTGCAAGCGTGATAAAGTTGTCCACGTGTCCCGGGGCCGCTTTGGGGTAGAACTCTACCTTTATCGTACCCTGCGCAGTCTCTATCTCTGCTATCTCCGAGCCCGGCGTCGTGTCTGCGAGCGTGCCAGTCGTGGGCGCGTACGGGTCGCCACGCGGGTTGGGGTCATAGTCGCGGTTTACCTTGTAGATGTGTATGCCAGTCACGATGTCGCTGTCCTCTTCATAGCTTGACGACGAGTAGACGAGGTGGAACGGCTGGTTCGGGCCGCCATCGGCGGGGTACTTGACGTTCTTCGAGTGAAGCTGGACAAAGCCGGACTGGTACGTCTCACTCACATTGACGATGTCGCCTGCCGGGCCGAACAGCACAAAGTTCAGCGGCTCGTAGGGCATCATCCTGCCAAGGAGCGTCGACTGCCAGAACGTGTTCTTGGCTGTAGAGCCGTCGCTTTCTAGGTATCTCGCCTCGCTGTAGCCGGCAATCCTCATTATCCACTGTTTCTTGCTCTCATCGCCGCCCTGCCCTAGAGTGAACAAGGGAACTTCGGCGCCAGACTCGTCGCCGGCAGTCCCGACAAACGCCTTCTGCCCAACTACGTAGACAAGGATGTAGTCGATGTCGAGGTCCTGCGCTATCTGGGCGCCTGCCTCCTGGTCGCCTACGAACATCTTGGCCACCGACTCGATGCGCGTCTGGTTCAGCGTCGCATTGTCGGCGACGGTGGTGCGCTCACCGAGCGTGGTTATCCAGTAGCCGTAATCCCACCACGCCGCGATGACCGCGTCCTCCTCTGTGTTTTGAGAGATCCACTCTGTGGCCTCGACCCAGTCGTCAGTCTGGGTCCTGAACACAGTGCCGCCGTTTGCTATCGCAGTCGGCACGTCGACGGCGCTCGTCCAGCTGGAGTAGGGCGGGTAGAACACGGGGACAAGCAAAAGCGCGATTATGGTCGCGACGTAGATTATCCTGGTACTGGAAGTCCCGGCGATGGCCTGCTCGGGCTTTTTCTTGCCCTTTGCGGCGGAGGCTTCCTTGCGCTCCATTACGTTCCTTGTAATTTCATAGAGGCCGATGCTCGCAAGCACGATGATTGCGATGGACGCAAAGACAAGCAGCCTGGCAAACGTGGCGCTCACGTAAACTCCGGTGATGCCAAGTATCAGCGCAAACACGACCGCGTCGTTGCGCTTCTGGAACGCAAGCCACACGCCGAGGCCGGCGAACATTAGCAGTATGGAATAGTCAAGGAAGTAGTCCACTATGGTGGGCGTGAGGTGCTCTGCCACCGACTCTACGAGCGCGTTCTCCGAACTGACAAACGGGTTGACCGCGTTGACGTACCTAAAGCTGGGAGCGTCGTAGGTGCCAGCCGCTACTAGGCCGATGCCTGTAGCCACAAAGGCGATGAGCAGTAACGACATGTTGCGCGCCCGCGCCTTGCCGCTTCCGAGCCGGCCTACAAAGTTGGCCGCCACCAGGTAGATGGTTGTACCGACCATCGCTATGCCCGGCAGGCCTGTGACAAAGGACATTCCCGGCCTGGGGAACCCGATTGCAGCAATGAGCGTGAACACCGTGAACGCGATCGCGACGTACATTGGTATCGTTAGGTCGCGCCTGAAAAACGGGAGCGCGAGGAAAAACAGCGCGATTGGGATGCTGAAATACTGGACGCCGCCCCACGAGGCGTTTGCAAGCCCGAGAAGCAGGCCCCCAAGCACGGCCTTTGGTAAGGCGTATTTTATCTCCTTATGCCTTATCGCCGAGATGAAAAGGTAGGTGGCAATGAGCCCGAAGAACAGGCCCAGTGGCTCGGACTTGAACCAGCCTAGGTTACCTCTGAGGATGATGGGCGGAGTAAACGCAAACAATAGGGAGGCAAAGAGGCCGGCCGTGGTCCCGCCAAGCACGCGCACGAGGGCAAACACGACTATGACCGTGAGCGAGCCAATTACGACTGGGAACATGATGGTAAAGTCCATCAGTGGCGCTCCGGCGCCAAACATCTGGTACATTATGGCCGCAGTCACGTGCAGGCCGGACTGCGAAGTCGCCGCAATGTCGCGGCCTTCCGGATACCACGACATCTCGTCGTGCCACTGCCAGTAGGCGTCAAGCCCGTTGTCTAGGATGAACTTGGTCGCCCGGTAGTCAAAGTAGGGGTCGAACTCGTTGAGGTAAAAGCCGTACTTTATGGGGTACGACCTCATTATAACAGCGATTGAAAAAGCGAGCGCAAGGACGGCTATCACAAGCAGGTGGCGGGTCGTGAACTCGAAACCGCCGGCTTGAAACATAGTCCTGCCGCCCAGAAACATCGCAGTTGTGGAGTTGGCCCCTATTTTTTAAGGTACTGCCATTATTCTCTTGACAATATCTCAACGGGGCATGCCTTCACGAGTCCCTTGAAGCGCCTCGCGTCGTCCTCTGTCCCGACTATGGACGCGTAGTGCATCGGGATCGCGAGCATCCTTGGCTTTATGCGCTCGTTGACTGCTTTTGCGGCTTCGTCAGCAGTCATGACGTACGTCCCTGAAACCGGCACCAGCGCGACGTCCGGCTTTGCAGACTCCATCTCGGGGATGATGTCAGTGTCGCCGGTGTGGTATATGCGAAGGCCGGCCAGCGTCACGACAAATCCTACTTTGCCGTCGGCCTTTGGGTGAAAGTCCTTGTTGGTGTTGTACGCCGCGACCACTTCAATCGGCACATCTTTCACGGTCAGCCTGTCGCCTGGTGCTACCAACTTTGCTTCAACTCCAAGCGGCTTTAGCTGCGTCGCACACTCGCGCGCCGCGACTATGCTCGTATTTGGGCCGACGACGTGCCGCAAGTCGTCAAGGCTGAGGTGGTCAAAGTGGTTGTGCGATATGAGCACTATGTCTGCGTCCTTGCGGTCGTACTGACCCTTGGCAAGCTTGTAAGGGTCGACGTAGACTGTCTTGCCTGCTACTATGCGAAAGCCGTCGTGCCCAAGCCAGCTGAACTTGACTCCCTTGTAATCTAACATGGAATAGAGCGGTTCAAAAATTAATTAAAGTTTGTCGTCTAGGTTGGGGTTTGCCACCATGAGCCTGTCACGGCTCAGCGTAAACACGAGCACGTTGTTTGCTATAAGCCGCCTGCGGAGCGCCGTGTCTATGGTTGCCACCGCGCACTTGTTCTCAGTCGCATATTCCACTATCGAGTCGTCGACGTGCGCCGCCTTTGGGGCGTGCACTTCTGCAAAGCGCGCCTTTGCCACCTCGAGTGCCGTTCTGGCAAGCGTCGAGCGCTTTGGGCCGGCTTTTTCGCCGAGCCTCTTTAATTCGTCCATGACGATGTCAGGCACTACAAAATCGAGCCTGCCAAATTCATGCTCCATCCGCTCGACGTGCTTTATGGGCTTGGCGACAAGCACCATCAAAAAGCTCGTGTCGCACAGGACCCGCATCTCAGACCGCTATTCCGGACCCGATAAGGCGCCACCTCTCGGCTATCCTGCGGCTGATGGCGACCCTGCTCTTTGGCAGGAGGCACACCGGCTTTTTCAGCTTGACCTCAATCTTGCCGTCCCGCACGCTTGTTACAATGCCCGCAGACGCGGCCGTGGAGATGTTCAGGCGCAAAGGCTCCTTTACCTTTATTGGCTCTACCTTCACCATGTCCTGCGTGCCTACAGCCGTGTCGAACAGATGGGTCTCGACTGTTAAACTGTCAACGTCGGCCGGCAGCGTGCCGGGCTTGCCTATCACGGAGCCGATGAGCGAGTCGCTCTTTGTGAGCGACGGGTCAAGTTTCGTTCCGATAGCGACGAGGCCGCCGGGCTTGACGTTTTCAACTAAACCAGCGCCGGTGCCAAGCGTCGATATGACGGACGTTATCGGCTCGTAGCGCCCCTTCTTTTCGTCGAGCACGCCGGGTCTTATCTCCACCTCGTCGCCTAACGAAAACTGGCCCTGCACCAGCGCGCCTCCGAGGACCCCTCCCTTGACCTGCTTGATGGCGGCTCCGGGCTTGTTGATGTCAAACGACCTGAGTACGTGCATCACAGGTGGCGCGTCCTTGACCCGCGCTGGCGTCTTCATATTTTTTTCAATCGACTCGATGAGCGCGTCGATGTTGAGCTTGTGCTGCGCGGACACCGGGACGATTGGTGCCTTCTCTGCGACGCTGCCTTTAACGAAATCCTTTATTTGCTTGTAGTTGTCCATCGCCTCCTCAACGGTGACAAGGTCTGCCTTATTCTGCACCAGCACCAGCTGCTGGATGCCAAGAACGGATAATGCCAGAAGGTGCTCGCGGGTCTGCGGCTGCGGCACTTTTTCGTTTGCCGCCATGACAAGTATCGCGCCGTCCATCAGTGCCGAGCCGGAAAGCATGTTTGCCATCAATGACTCGTGGCCGGGAGAATCTACAAAACTCACGACGCGGAGAAGCTCGCTCTTGCCGCCGCAGTTGGCGCACTTTGGCTGCGTCCCGTAGCATTCGGGCCTGGAGCACTGGAGGCACTTGTAAAACGCCGCGTCTGCATATCCAACTTTGATTGTAATTCCCCGGCGCAATTCTTCGCTGTGCGCGCTGGTCCAAACACCGGTTATCGCCTCAACGAGCGTGGTCTTGCCGTGGTCCACGTGTCCGGAGGTGCCGATGTTGACGCAGGGCTGGTACCCGTACTCTTTTACGTACCAGTCCGGCAGGGTCTCTTTCCAGTGCAACTAGTTATCGTAAAATTCTCGGGGATATTAATGTAGGGAGATTACTTTTTCTTCTTCTCTTCCTTGGCCGGTTCTGCCTCTGCGGCAGGCGCATCTTCCTTGGCCTTCTCTGGCAGCTTGCCTTCCACCAGCCTCAGGTTCAGCTGGTAAATTTCTTCGGTGACCATGTTGCCCCGGACGAGCTTGCGTATCCTGCCGCCTTCCAGGTGCTTTGCGCCCACGCCCTCTGACATCAGCACGTATTTCTTGACTCCACCGTGGACATCGGAGCGCATGGGAGTGCCAGATTTGTCCGAGCCGCCGGTTATCTTGACCTTGCCGCCCTCGATGCCGATAACAGAAGAGTCGACGACGTTGCCTATTCTCACGCCTACCAGCGGTTGGGCTGCCTTGTCCTTGAGCTCCTGTGATATGCTCCTGCCTGTTCCGTCTGAAATCACGAGCTTGAACTGCGCCAATGCAGAATTCAAGGCGCCTTTTGGATTTAATTAACGTTTGTTTATGTTGAAACGGTTAAAAGCTAGGCTTTCGAAAGAGCCGTGTGTCCGAGTCCAAGGAAGTCATCGAGTGCCCGCGATGCGGCTTTGAGATGAAGAACATGACAGCGTGCCACATGATCTGCACAAATTGCGGAAGTCACCTCGACTGTTCGGACAAATCTTTCTTTTGGTAGCTAGAGCGGGTTCCTGTCCCAGTTCATCTGATAGTCGTCGGCCATCATGACAGCCTTGTCCTTCATCGTCTCTAAATAATCGTCGTATTTTGCAGAATAGCCGCACTGCTTGCATCTAACGTTTTCCATGTCGTCGTCCACCTGAGCCTTCTTGCCGCACCTGGCGCACCTTGCCTCAAGCACAGGATTACTGCGAGGGCCGAGCATATCTGTTTTGTGCATAGCATTATAAGATCCAAAATCCAATTTTACCCAGTTGACCAAGATAGGCGACATGTACCGCCGGGTGCACGGCATGGTCTCTGACAGACCCACGAACTTCAGCTGGGTAGAAGAAAACATGCTCGCCGGCTCGGGCCTTCCGGTTACAAAGAACGAGGTCGACTGGCTGGTCTCGCAGGGCATAAAATCAATAGTCACGGTAAGGGAGGCGCCGCTCCCAAAAGAATGGGTCAACGACGGCATGGGATATCTCCATCTGCCGGTAGACGACTTTGATGCGCCCACGCCGGAGGACATCGACCGCGCAATCGCGTTCATCGAGCAGGAAATCGCAGCAGGCAAGCCGGTAATCGTGCACTGCGCGGCAGGCAAAGGAAGAACAGGCGTCATCCTGGCCGCTTATCTGGTAAAGGCAAGGGGCATGGGTGCAGCGGCGTCAATTGACAAGATACGCGACATGAGGCCCGGCTCCGTGCAGACGGAAGTGCAGGAATGGGCAATCACGATGTACGAAAAATACCTAGAAAATAAATGACTACTCGGGCACCGAGTCTATGACGAGCTGCCCGTTTTGCATCTTGACAAACAGGTACCTATTGTCCTTGAAGATGAGCGTTATCTCGTTCTTTTTCTCCTCGACATCGAGAAGTTCCTGCCCCTTTATGCCGTCGAACTTTGCCATGCAGGCTATAAGAAAAGTGGCGATATTTTAACGATCAGTCAGTGATTTCTTGGTCTAAGCTGTCAAGGCACTGTGCCAACAGCTCTTTGCTCCGGTTCATGATGTAGTCGGGAAACTGTTCAAAAGTAAACACGAACTGCTGCTGGAAGTTCGGCGGGATGTAGCCGCCGTGCGTCATGACCTGCACAACGACATATTGTTCATTAACAGTGGCTATCTCTTCCTCCTCTGCACCGTCCGTCTCCTCGATGGTATGCCTGTACAGCACCACCGGCATCCCCGTACGCGTGGCTAGGATGGACGCTCTCCTGAGCTTTTCCTGAAGCCTTGCGGTTACCCAGCTGTCAAGGGTCACCTGTTCGTTGATCAATTGCAGATATTTCCGCGAAAATATCTACTTAAGACAGTATGGCAAAAAACATTGACTAGCTGGGCAAAAGGCCCTACTTGCCAGTACCTGCGAAACTTGCGCTATCTGCCCCCGATAACAAACGCAGTTCCATCGGCGGATATTACGTTATAGCAGCAAAAATACACACCATTTTGTAAAATTTCATTCAACAGATATCTGGAACCTGCGTCCGTCGATTTCCACCGAGCTGTACTTGACGTTCTCGAGAGGCTCCTTTGACAGCAGGGCCGCTTTCACTCTTACCAAGTACGTCATCTCCTGCTTCATCTCTTCAAGCGACGATATCTCGTCCTCTTCAAGCCCTGCGACGTACGCCGCCGACAAAATGTCAGTGGGGTTGTACTGCCTTTCCTTGCGCAGCTGCTGCAGGTTTCTTGCTAGGTCGCGCAGTAGGCCCTTTGCAATCAGGGCGCCGTCCCTTTTTGTCGAAATCAGCACGACAAGGTTTCCCCGCTCCGCAAGCGAGTAACCTTCTGATGCCCTGTACTTCACGTCGATGTCGGAAGGCGACAGCTCGACTGCCTTACCATCGTATGCAAGTGAATACCTGCCCTGCGACTTTAATTCCAAAACAAGTGACGGCTTGTCGACGCCCTCAAACGCTTTCACGACGGTGTTGATGTCCGCCTTTACCCTAGGCGCGACGCCCTTTCTCACCAGAGAAACCTCGACTGCAACCGGCATCTTTTTCTCGAGCAGGCTTGCGGCCCTATCAAGCTGCGTGCCTCCGCTTATCTGCGTCGTCGTGTATTTTTCGGCGTTCAGCTGGCTTCTCAGCGCGTCTGCAGTCCCGTCCACTTCCAGCGGCTTCAGCTCGGTGTGCGTGCCGCAGATGATAGCCTCGCCGACGGGCCAGCGCCGCTTCAACCCTGCCAGGTTGCGAGCCGCGTTTGCCAGCGACACAACTTCCTTTATCATGTCAAACGCGCCTTCGACCTTGGCGTTGACAAGCCTCTCGTCGCGCTCCGGCCATGATTCTAGAAGCACGCTCTTTTTCCTTCCAAAGCAGGTCAGATACAGATATTCGCTGATGAAAGGCGAGAGCGGGTGGAGCATGACGTCTATTTTCTCAAGCACGTGGCCAAGGACAGCATATGTGGCAAGCCGCTTGTCCCAGTTCTCAGCGCTGTCGTCCCATATCACGTTCCTTGTCAACGGAACAAAGGTTTGGCTCAGGTGGTTGATCACGAACTCGTCTATCACCTTTGCGCCTTCGTGGAACCTGCAGCGCTCAAACGCCGTCGTGACTTCTGTGACCAGACTCTGCATCTTTGACAAGAGCCACACTTCGGTGGGAGCAAGCAGCTTGTTTTCTATGACCCACTGCAAGGTATGTTTCTCTTTATCGAACTTGTCAAACTCGCTGTTCTGCCTGAAGTAGACGTGCAGGTTGTGAAGCGTGCTCAGGATCTGATAAGTGCGCGTCTTCATCTCCTCGAGGCTGAAGTTGAGCGCCTCAATTGGCGACGACTTCCACATGAAGTATAGCCTGATGAGGTCGACAGGGTTCTCGCCAAGCAGGCCGCGCGCGTCAATGACGTTTCCGAGACTCTTGCTCATCTTGTTTCCCTTCTCGTCAAGCACGTGGCCCTGGAACAGGAACGACCTGAAAGGCGCCGAGCCGGCCATTATCACGCCCTGCATCAAGAGCGTGTATGCCCAGCCCCTTGTCTGGTCTATGCCCTCCGTCAGGAACGTTGCCGGGATGAGATCTAGATATTCTTGATCGGTGAGCGACGCGTACGGCGCGGCGCCTGAGTTGTGCCAGGTGTCCAGCACGAAAGGCTCGCGCTGCATGTCCGCGCCGCATTGTCCGCATTTTATTCTTACGTGGTCGATCCAGGGCCGGTGGAGCTCAAAGTCGGCGCCGTCCGGCAGTTCTGCTGCCTTGATTACGATTTCATTCCTTGAGAAGAGCGGCTCTTTGTGTCCACATTTACTGCAGGACCATATCGGCAACGGCGTGCCCCAGACGCGCTCGCGGGAAATGCACCAGGGATGTTGTTCACGAATGATCTCTACAAACCTGTTCTTTGGCTGCTCAAAGAAATAGTCGACGCCCTGCGCAGAAGCAAGAGGCCTTTCGCCCAGGTTTGAAATGATGTAGAAATACTCGCGCCGGGCAAGCCAGACCACCTTGTGGTGCGATCGCCAGCACGTCGGATATTGATGCTTTAATTTTCCCATCCTGACGGACGCGCCCGCCGCCTTCATCGCTTCAAACACCTTCATGTCCGCGTCGCGCACGAACATGCCGGCAAACGCGCCGGCCTTTTCCGTGAATATCACGCGGTCGTCTATCGGCACGAAAATGGGCACGTTGCGTTTATTCGCTATCTCAAAGTCGTCCTCGCCGTTTGCAGGCGACAGATGAACAAGTCCGCTCCCCGTCGCCGTGTCGACGAACTCCTCTGCGACGACAAAGTGAATGGAGCCGGCTTTTGCGAGCTCGTCAAGCCCCTGTATCATGTGCAATAATGGATGAATGTAGCGCTTTCCGTCAAGTTCTTTTCCATTGACCGTTTTTTCAATTTTGTAGTCTTCGACGCGAAGCTCCTTCATCAATTCTTCCAACCGATCCTTGCCGATCAGCCAGCGCTCGCCGCTCGCGTTATTTTCTTTATTGACCCACACGTACGAGTAATCGGCCTTGGGGTTCACGCCCACCATCTCGTCTGTCACAATCGTAAACGGCATCGTGGTCCAAACAATCAGGTAGGCGTCCTCGTCCGTCATTTTCACCTTGTAATAGAACGACGGGTCTTCGACCGTCTCGTACCCTTGGTTTACTTCGGCGTTTGAAAGCGAGGTCTGGCACGACGGGCAGTAGGCGACGACGCGGAACCACTCTTTCAAAACCCCGTTTTCCCACGCCTTTTTCAGGAATTGCCACTCGCGCTCGATGTAATCATCCCTGTAGGTCCAGTATGCTTTTTCGTAATTGAACGACATGCCTAGTAGCTGGTCGACAGCGACCCACTTCTCGTTGTTTTCGTGGATGATCTTCTTGCAGGTCTGGACTATTTTCTCGATCCCGACCCTGCTGATGTTTTCGGCCTTGCTGCCGGTAAGCCCTAGCTCTTTTTCTGCCGCAAGTTCGACTGGTAATCCCTGCGTGTCCCAGCCTGCGCGGAAAATGACTTTTCTTTTGCGCAGTGTATTGAACCGGTACCACAGGTCCTTGATTATCCTGCCCCGGAGGTGGCCGGCGTGGGGCTCGCCGTTCATCGTAGGAGGGCCTTCTATGTAGCCTACCAACTCCCTGCCTGCAAGCTCATTTTCTAAAAGGGCCCTCATGTCAATTTTATTGAGATAAGTGCGAACCTCGTTTTCGATCGCCTTGGCGTCGAAACGTGTGTTAAATTCCATCTACGAGATGGCGGGGCCGTGACCCGTTTATGTTTTTGGTTAGACCACCGGCGGCATCGACTCTGCTTCATCCGTACGTTCTTATTGGTACACTACCACTACGTAACGATGAACAAGCAGTTCTTATCTGTGAGAAGCCTTGCCAGCAAGTCCCCGGAATCGCCCGGCAAGCAGAAAATTTGCAGGAATTGTGATAAGCAAGCTACCAAGGAAGCATTATTTGATGTCGGCAACGGCATTTCAGTTCTTGAACGATACTGCGAATCATGCCTGGGCGTCATGCTCAAGGACATAGGGAGCATAGCGTAACTTGCCATATTCCAGAGAGTCGCCCAAGCTGATCCGTTCAAGTTCGCCAAAGAACGGACAGGAGCGAGTCATCGCCGACCGCGACGGCATCAAGCATTTCGAATACTTTGTAAACGGGAGCTGGCGGCACCACAGCGCAAAATGCAGGCTGTGGGTAAACAAGGAATGCCGCGTGTGACCAAAAGCCCTCTAGACGCGTCTGACTGATCTAACCGCGTCCGTTTCCTGCCCGCCGCCCGCAAGCCGTCGCGACGGCATCAGGCGTTTTTTGCTACTGCCTTGCTGAACACACTTTTGCTGCCTAAACACTGGCCGATAATTCCCTTCAATTTGTGTATGCCGTATCCGGTTTTCGATGATACTGCCATTGGGCTCTGTATCCCAAGGTCCTTGGCAATCACCGATATCGCTTCTTCCGAGCCCACCTTGTCGTACTTTGTAAAGATGACCAGGACCCTAGACCTATCAACCTTCAGCTCTTCGAGCACCCGCAGGCACGTGGAGTACTTTATCCGGATGGTCTGGGTGTCTTCTGCCGCATCTATCAGGAGCAGCACGACGTCGGCTGTCAGCGATTCCTCGAGTGTGGATTTGAACGCGTCTATCATGTACGTCGGGAGCCGGCTGATGAAGCCGACGGTGTCGGTAATCAACGCGTCCGTGCCGCCGACCTTGAGCGCACGCGTGGTAGTAGACAAAGTCGTGAATAGGCTGCTCGAGGTTTCCCTGTGCTCGTCGGTGAGCATGTTGAACAGCGTGGTCTTGCCGGAGCTCGTGTAGCCGACGAGGGAAATGACGGGCATGTTGTCCTTCATCCTCTGCTGGTGGTAGAGCTCGCGCGCTGTCTTTGCGCCTTCAAGTTTTTCCTTGATAAACGACATACGCCTTTTCAGCTCGCGAAACTTTACATCTACCACGTATTCTCCCATGCCGCCCTTTCCAGGCCGCTCGCTGCCGGAGGTCAGCCTTGCGTTTTCCCGCACTCGGGGGATCTCGTATTTTACTTCTGCAAGCTCTATCTGCAGTTTTGCCTCCGTCGTGGTGGCCCTAGAGTGAAAAATATCGAGTATCAGCCGCTCCCTGTCAATAACCTGGACGCCCGTGAGCTTTTCCAAGTTGTATATCTGCCTTGACGTTAGTCGCTCGTCGACTATGACCTGCTCTGCACCGGATTCCTTTACGAATTCCTTTATCTCTTCGGCCTTGCCGGAACCCATCCCATACTGGGACCGGTTCAGATACTTTTGGGTGAAAACCTTGATGCTCTGGCGATCCGCCGAGTCCACGAGACTCTTCGCCTCATCTTGGGTAAAGCTATCGGGGTACGTCACAAGGACCACTTTCCTTGACGTTTGGCTCATTGCAATCAGGACCAATCCATGCAGTCTTGAGCCGCGTACTCGTTCTTGTGTCCTCGGGAGCACGTGTGGACTGCTTCAGCGCTCATCGCGGACTGCAAGCTGTTGGTGCTCCCCTCGGGTACATAGATCCCCGGGAATACCTCACCACAAGTCTTGCACTTTAGCATCAGCCTTGGCATTTGACGTCTTCTACCAGGCCAGAAGAGTTTCTCACGATCATGATATCCCAATCACGTATAAGAAGCTTCGAGCCGCGCAGATAGTGGGCATTTATATGGCTCGGTGCCGAAGCACAGTTCTTCTGTTACAATAATGCAAATATCTACACTGTGTTCTGTATGCAGCGGCAGCCTGGTTTCGGATCAGGAATCCGGGGAGGTCGTCTGCAGTAGCTGCGGCCTGGTGCTGTCAGACAAGGCCGCAGAAGCCCGCGCAGAGTGGCGAGACTTTGGCGCCGAGTCGGTCAAGAAGGTCCGCACGGGCGCGCACACCTCGCTTGCAAGACACGACATGGGGCTTGCCACGGTCATCGGGAAGACCGACAAAGATGCAAGCGGGAGTGCCCTTGGCACGGACGCGCGTTACGCAATCAACAGGTTGAGGATGTGGGACTACAGGATACAACTCCACACGTCATTTGACAGGAACCTCCGGCAGGCTTTTGACGAGCTGAACAGGCTGAAGGCCAAGCTTGGCCTCTCAGACGCCATGGTGGAAAAGACCGCGTACATCTACAGAAAGGTCCAGGAAAGAGGGATGACGAGGGGAAGGTCCGTATCTGCCATCCTAGCCGCCTGCATCTATCTCGCCTGCAGGGAGCTGGACACGCCGGTGACCCTCAAGGACATAGCCATCATAAGCGACATCAAGCGCAAGGACATATCGCGCAACTACCGGCTCATCGTAATGGAACTTGACAGCAGGGTCCCCCTCGTAGATCCCATGAAGTGCATAGTAAAGATAGCAAACAAAGCACAGCTGAGCGAGCGGATAAGGAGGCGGGCGATATCCATCATGAACGACCTTGCCAAGACGGACATGCGCGCGGGAAAGGCGCCTATGTGCTTTGCGGCGACAGTCCTGTACATGTCCTGCAGAGACGACGGCAACGGCGTAACCCAGAGGACCATAGCAGAAGCGGCCGGGGTGACAGAGGTAACGATAAGAAACAGGATGAGGGACCTGAGACAGCTCCGTTCAGCAAAGCGGCAGACGGTTAACAACGGCCCGCGTAAGATGACGCTCCAATAGGATTATATCCAAAGCAGGTCGCGTTAATCCCGGTCAAATTGGCGCCCGTAGACACCCTCAAGGCCGGCAAGAACCCGCCGGAAGAAATCAACGTCGTTATCGAGATCCCCAAGGGGAGTAACATCAAGTACGAGATTGACGAGGAGTCAGGCGCAGTGTTCGTCGACCGCAAGCTATTCACCGCCATGTTCTACCCGTGCAACTATGGCTTTGTCCCGCAAACAAAGGAAAAAGACGGCGACCCCGTCGACGTTCTCGTCCTTGGCAACGACCCGGTCGTGCCGGCGGCAGTTATCACGGCAAACCCGGTTGGCGTGCTCATAACAGAAGACGAGGAGGGCCAGGATGCAAAAGTGGTAGCGGTTCCTGTCGCCAAAGTCGACCCGTCGTTTTCCGACGTCAAGGACATCGACAGCGTGCCGGCGCACATCAGGGACCAGATAAAACACTTTTTCGAACATTACAAAGAACTGGAAAAGGGCAAGTACGTCAAGGTCGCCGGCTGGGAGAACAAAGAGTCTGCGAAAAAGAAGATAAGCGAAGCGATGGAACGCTACAAGAAAGAAAAGTAATCCAAGAACCCCAAGAAAACTGTCGGCTTCAGAAAATTCACAATGAGTGCAAAAGCTCCCGAAGGGGGTTACACAGGGCAGTGCATCGAACTACCTGGGGCCATCAGCGAGGGTGAGACCATAGCTGAACTCGAGGAACATGGCCGAGGCAATCCAGCTGGTTCTCGACACGCTTGAAGAACAGACAAAAGGCGGCAGAAAGATAGATAGTCATCGAAATCCAAGCCCGGCGCTACATTCTATGGGATTCACGGCCATCATTAACAATATTAAAAAAACAGTAAAAGGCTCAGAGCGCCTTAAACTGGTCACTCCAGCGCATGTACGCCCTTATCATGTCCACGCTGACCGACGGCTTGCGGATCTTCAGGATCTCCTTAAAGTCGGTGTTGCCGATAGCGCGCGGGCTTGTGCCTGCTTCCATCGCTCTGCCGCTCTCGAACAATTCGTTTACGACGCGCAGCTGCACAGACTGGCATATGTCCTTGATGTCGCTTGCGCTGTAACCTTCGCTAATCCTGGCAAGCTCCTCAATCTTCAGGTTGCCCTCGGTGTTGAGCGGGCGCGTGTACTGGTTGAACAGGCTGTCCCTAGAAGCGTTGTCCGGTAATGTGACGTAGATCCTCTTCTGGAACCTCCTCAGGAACCCGGCTTCGAGGCTCCACGGCTTGTTGGTCGCGCCGATTACATACAGCTGCGACTCTTTTGACTTGCCGTTTATGCCGTCCATCTCCGTCAGGAACTGGTTCTTTACCCTGACTTCGCCTCCGACCTCGCTATTCCTGGTGCCAAGAAGCGAATCAATCTCGTCTATGAAAAGTAAAACAGGCACGCCCTCGCTCTCGTTGAGCTTGCGGGCCATGTTGAACAGCTTTGCAATGTTCTTCTCTGCCTCGCCGAGCCACTTGCTCATCATCGACGCCGCGTCGACGTTGATGAAGTAGCCGTCGATTTCAGCCGCGGCTGCTGCCGCAAGGAGTGTCTTGCCGCATCCCGGCGGGCCGTGAAGCAAGATTCCGCGTGGCCAGCCAAGCGGGAACAGGTCAGGCCTCTTCATGGGGTAAACGATAGACTCTCTGATTGCCCTCTTTGCGTCCTCGAGCCCTATTACCTCCTCCCAGCTCACCTTCGGCTTGTCCTTCATGACAAGGTCGTCAAAGTCGGCTTTCAGCGTCTCGACGTTGCCCGGCTTTGGTGGGTGAGCGTGGCTCTTACCGTTGCCGTTTGCCGGCTCGGCTCTGTTTTCAATTGACGCCGGCCTCTCCTCGTCGAGTCCGTGGGACATCTGGAGGGCCTTTATCCTGTTCTGGTAGGCGCTGGCCCTCTCCATGTAGACCTTGTTTAGCTTGTAATCCGGGTAGATCTGCACGAGCTTGACTAGTGCCTCGATGGCCTTCTGGTATGACTGTATAGCCATGCCGCGAGAACCTTGGGAGTCAAGCCTGATCGCCTCGGCTGCGTACTTGCTAGCGCTATTTTCAAGTTCCTGGGGTGCGAGACTCATAAACTACTGCTCAAGCAGAAATTGGTGCCCCGTTTGAATTACCCGGGTGTAAATCTATCTTGCCCAAGCAAGAAAAAAGTTTGCACCTATGCCGGCTCGGCCTCGCGCTCTTGCTCCGGCGCCGGGACGGCCTCAGCGACCGGGGGCTCTGCCACCTTTACTTCGGGTTCTCTTGCCGCTCGCGCCGCCTCTTCCATTATCAGATTTTGCAGTTCAAGGCTCGTGAGTGGCGCGCCGGGGTACTGGCCGCCCGATATTTTCGACACGGCCTCGTGTATCTCGGCAAGCGCTCTCTCTGCTATTGGCACCATCTTTTCAATGTCGTCCCTTATTCCGCCAACCGAGCCTGCCGCCGAGTCGATTATCATGATGAACTCTTCAAGGTACTTGGCGGCCTCCATCTTACCAGACATCTCTGTCAGGATGACCTCCCCGTTTTTCACAAGTTCCAACACCCTTGCAAGCTCTTGCCTGCTGTCGTCGCTGCTGGACCCGACGCGCGACTCGAGCCTTGCCCTCAGCATGCTCATCGCGTAGGCGTTGCGCTGAATGCTTGAAAGCGCCAGTTGCGCCCTTTCCCTCAGGGTAGCGGTGTCTCTGCGGAATAGCAATGCCTACCAATAGCGTGGGAATGCGACGAAAAGAGGCTGTGTTAAAAGATGTTGGGCTATTTGCCTATCCTGGGTGACCGGCTGCCCAGCCGGGACAGCCACGAACCGGCTAGGCAGTTTTTGGTATCAGGGGGAGGTCCGGTATGCCGGGAAACTCCTCCTTCATCACCTGTTCAACCGTCGCGGAGGCCTCTTCGACGAGCCTGGCCGCCTCCTCGTTTGCAGTCTCGAAGTTGATAGTGTAACCGCCCACCTGGCCGGCGTCCACCAGTATGCCCGACAACAGCTCGGCGATGACGCCAAGGTCCGTCTCCATCTCCGGGATAAAGGGCACCAGCGACGAGCGCACGTTCTTGACAACTGACATGGCGGGACTGAGGACGATGACGAGATCGCCAAAGTCCGACGCGGACCGGAGCTTTGCCTGTATCTTTTCTAGCGCCACTCTTGCAGTCGAGACGACGCGGCTCACCTGCCTTGCCGTCGACAATTCAGAAGACAGCACTGTCGAGTACTGGACGTTGTTCTCTTTTATCGAAGAAAGGAGCTTGCGGAAGGTTTCGGCGTCCTTCTCCTTCATGCCCGACTGCAGCGCCTCTAATTTCGTCACCTGGCCCTCTATTCTTTTTTGAACGGCCTCCAGCCTCGGCCTCAGTGGGCCTCCCGGTTTTGGAAGGGCGCTTGAATCGTCGTTAATAACTGACTCTGATTTTACCCATCTTGATGTCATTATGTCATACATCCGTGGGTCATGGATAATACGACCCGTGTGCCGAAACGTCTAGTCACCGCGGTCACACGGATGTGCGGTAACAGCTTAGCATTTTTTCGAACTTGGGCGTAATATGTTTGACAATCCGTTTTACCTTTAGCCAGCAAGACTATACGACGGATGGCAGTTGACACTATTGAAAATAATGATCTCCCTTCAAGCCTCGAGGAGTTCGGGCTATCGAAGTACGAGGCCCGGGCGTACCTCACCATGCTGGGCCGGGGCTCTCTTGCCGCAAGCGACCTTGCCTACTATGCCAACCTCCCAAGGACAAAGGTCTACCAGACAGTCAAAAAGCTCGAGAAAAAGAGGCTTGCAGTAGTGTCAAAGCAAAAGCCGCTCATCTGCAGCGCCATCCCGCCGGAGGAGGCGTTTGGCGAGATAGTGAACCTGCACGAGCGCAGGGTGAAGAACATGAGCAAGATAGTCGAGCGCCTGCAAGAGCTGAGCGACGAAGGCCAGCGCCCTAGGGGCTCGGAGGAGAGGCGCTACTTTGTCCTCGACGCCGACTCGGCACTTTCCAAGGTGGCAAGCCTCGTCGCAGGAGCGCACTCGTCAATAACGGGCACCATAGACGCGTGGGGGCTCAGGCTCCTCTCGCAGTGCAAGGGTCAGCTCGTAAAGGCGGCGACACACGGCGCCCGCATCAGGCTAATAGCCGGCACCCAGTGCGTGGGGAGCGAGTGGCTGTTCTCGCTCCCGGACGGAATCGAGCTGCGCATGGGAGACGTGCATTCCAACGTCATAATAATCGACTTGGCGCACATGGTTTCAATCGACTCGAGCAACGGCAAGGCCGCGCTTTTCACCTCGCTTGACGTCTACGCCGGCCTGCAGAGCAAGGGCTTTGAAGAGGCGTGGGGCAGGGCGACGGAGCTGAGGCACGTGCTCGAGGCCGAGCCTGGGGTCGCTGCAAGGGCGCTAGAGCTTGCCCGGGCAGTAGACAACGGGCTTGCCTCGCACATGCTTGAATACGCTGTGAACAGCGAGGACCCGTCGACCGGGCTTCTGGAAGTCATGGAGAAGAAATACGGAATAAAGCTCGCCGGTCTCAGCGCACCCGAAATGCTCGAGCTCGTCGATTCGGCATTGAAGATAAGCTGCGCGGGCGGATTAAAGCACGACAGGAGCAACAACATCCTCAGCCTGCACGCCCGGGCGGAAGGAATACACGTGCTTCCCTGGGCGGTGGTGCTTGCATCGTATTTCCGAAAGGCCGGCAACGACGTTCGGATAATGCAGAGCAAGTCCAGCCCGCAGCTTGTGCACGTGCGCCTGACAAGTCCGATGGCATAAATACCGAAAACTGCAATTACGTTTTGTGCGCCTTGCCATTGCAGTCGGACTGGGAGCAGCTGCCGTCGCGGTCGTAACCGCGGCGCTGTTTTTCTACCTTGCAATTACGGTGGTGCCAGGCAACCCTGCACCGGTTGCCGAGGAGGGCGGCCTTGAGGGCTACGACCAGACAGTCGTCTACATAGGTGACGTAGGCTTGCTCACAGACATCGCGGACGATGACGATAAGAAGAGTTTGGGCCTTGGCGTGCGCGACAGCATGGGCGAGGGAGAGGCCATGCTCTTTCCATTTAAAGTGGAGGGCCGCTACTCGTTCTGGATGCACGGCATGAAGTTTCCAATAGACATCATCTGGCTCGACTCTGACAAGACAGTAGTCCATATCGAGCACAGCCTAGAGCCGTGCACGTCCTTTGACTGCCCCACTTATGCGCCCAACGAGGACGCCGTGTATGTGCTAGAGACGGTGGCCGGGTTTTCAGAGAAGCGCGGCGTCGTGGAAGGCACAAGGGCCGAGTTCCAGCTAGGCTAAGAAAGATATCACATACATTACCACATATTCATGTAATATCTACATAATCTATTCAAGTAATAATTGTACATTCGGAGATATGCTTTTCTATGTTCCAAAAATTATTTATGCAAAGGCCACCATATACTTGCGTGTACGCAAAGCTATGCAGAATCGAAATTTTATCAAGTTACATCAAGGAAGTAAGCGTGGGCGACTTGCTGACGGTCCAGGCGCTCGTGACAAACCCGCTTGACTGGCATCACTTTTACGAAAAGATCTCCACGTTAAGGGAAGGAGAAAAGACGGACTTTATGGTCGTGACCGCCGAGGGCGACAGGATCCAAGGCAGCGGCGACATCGTCGAGTTGGGGAAGTGGAGCAGCCGGGGCCAGTACGGTTTTAAGATCAAGATAAGGGTCAGGAAGCAAAAATCGCTGAGGGACAGGAAGACCAGGACGCCGAAAAGGCTAGTCGAAAGGTCAGTCATGGATATCCGGTCGCAGCCGGCAACAATTGCAACTGCACCCGAGGTTTCATTGGAGGATGTCGCCAAGTTCAAGGAGCTGCTGAAAGGCTCGCTTGCGATGGACATCTCGCGCTAGCCCCCCTCCAATTACACTTATAACGTTCAGCCAAAGCTTAATTCGCGGTTGGCCATCAAGGTCTTTGCGGTCGACATCGACGGCACCCTAACTGAAAACGGGGGCGGGGCAGTCAGCCTCCCGGCGCTGGCGAAACTGCGCTACCTGGACAAGCTTGGCTACAGCGTAGTCTATGTCACGGGTAGGTCGTCGATAGAAGCGTTCGTGCTTGCCGTGTTTGGGGGGACCACGCGGGTTGCAGTCGGCGAAAACGGGGGCGCGATAACCGTTGCGCCACAGGAACACAAGCTCTTGGCAAGCAGGGAAAAATGCATGAAGGGATACGAGATACTGAAAAAGAGTCTGGACGGCGTCCAGGAAAAGCCTGTGTTTCCTAGGATGACCGAGGTCGTGATGTTCAGGACGTTTGACATAGCGGAGGGGCAGAAGGTCCTCGACGAGCACAATCTGCAATTATACCTCAACGACAGCAAGTACGCGTTTCACATCAACGAAAAGGGAGTGGACAAGGCGCTCGGATTGAAAGAAGCACTAAAGATTCTCAAGGCAGAGCCGGAAGAGGCAGTAGCGATAGGGGACAGCGAGACCGACGTGACGATGTTTGAAATATGCGGGCACAGCGTGGCCCTGGGGCACGCCGACGACGCGGTCAAGGTAAAGGCATCGCACGTGGTCGCCGGCAGGGAAGGGACCGGCCTTGTCGAAGCAATTGACCACGTCGCGCTCAACTATCTGGGGATAAAGGCTTGACTTTTAGAAAGCTAGTCGAAGAGACGCGGCAAATAGTGACTGCCAGCCTCGCCTCTGCCGGCTACCCTTCTGTGCAGTTTGACGTGTCCGAGCCCCCAAGAAAAGAGTTTGGCGACCTAACGTGCAACGTCGCCTTCCCGCTTTCAAAGCAGCTGAAAAAGCCGCCGGCGAAAATCGCGGCAGATCTAATCGAATTCCTAAGGCCGCTGATAAAGCAGGGGTCGCTTGTCTTGTCGGCCGAGCCGCACCCGGCCGGCTACGTCAATTTCATGGCAAACCACGCGGTGCTTTCCACGTCGACTCTTGACGGGTTGCTTTCAGATCCTGACGCGTACGGCCATCTCGACGCGGGGAAGGGCCGACGCATGGCAATAGAACACACGAGCGTCAATCCCAACAAGGCGCTCCACGTTGGCCACATGAGAAACGTCATCCTTGGCGACACGCTGTACAGGATAATGAAGGCCACCAACCACAAGACGACCGTGCTCAACTACGTTGACGACTCGGGACTACAGGTGGCAGACATCGTCGTCGGCTTCCGGTTTGCGGGGTTTTCAGTAGAGCCGCCGGCAGGCCGCAAGTTCGACCAGTATTGCGGCGACGACGTGTACGTGAAAGTCAACCAGATGTACGAAAAAGACCCGACGCTTGTGGAAAAGCGCAAAATCGTTCTGAAGGAGATGGAGGAAGGAAGATCGGAAATCGCACGGTTTGCAGCAGAAATAACCAAGAGGGTGCTTGACGAACAGCTGCGCACCTGCTGGAGGCTGAAGGCGCGCTACGACATCCTGAACTTCGAGTCACAGATTGTAGTCTCAAAGATGTGGGAGAGGGCGTTTGAGCTCTTGAAGAAAGAAGGCCTCGTGAAATTCGAAGAGGAGGGCAAGAACAAGGGCTGCTGGGTGATAGAGGCAGAAGGCGAGGAGGACAAGGTGGTGGTGCGAAGCGACGGCACCGCGACCTACGTTGCAAAGGACATACCCTACGCCACCTGGAAGATGGGGATTGTAAGCGACCCGTTCCACTATGTCGAGTATGGCACACAGTGGGATAGTTCGACGCTGCATGCGACGACGCTTGAGCAGGGAAAGGCCGGCTTGTTCCCCGGCGCAGACAGGGTTGTAACCATAATCGACTCGCGGCAGTCGCGCCTGCAGCGCATCATCTCACACGTGCTCGGGCGGATTGACTCCGGCGGCGACTACCAGCACCTAGGCTACGAGGCAGTCACGATTTCTGCCGGCACCGCAAAGGCGCTTGGCATCGACATAGGCGAGCGTCAGTTCATGCACATGTCTGGCCGCAAGGGCATTTACGTCGGCGCTGATTACGTGCTTGACCACCTGAAGGCAAAGGCGAAAGAGGAGGTCAAGAGCAGGAACCCGGACTTTACCGACGAGGAGCTCGATTCGGTCGCCGAAGAGATAGCCATTTCTGCCATACGCTACAACATGGTAAAGCAGGACCTGGACAAGATAATCACATTTGACATCACCGAGTCGATGAGCCTAGAAGGCGACACGGGCCCCTACCTGCAGTACGCCTATGCGCGCTCGCAGCGCATACTGGAAAAGGCCGGCGTCAAGGCGCCGTCGGTTGCCAAGTTCGAATTATTGAGGCACGAGGCAGAAACGGTGCTGATAAGAGAGATAGCCAAGCTCGACCTAGTAGTCGAAGACGCTGCAAAGTCGCTCTCGCCAAAGGCGCTCGCGCGCTACTCGTACACTCTTGCGACCGCGTTCAGCCTGTTTTACGAAAAGGTACCCGTGTTGAGGGAGCCTGATAAAGAAGTCCTAGCGGCCAGGCTCACTCTTGTAAAGGCGTTTGGAATAGCGCTGAAAAACGCGCTGTCGCTCCTCGGCGTGACTGCGCTTAACAAGATGTAGTCTTTCTCGTCGGAATACGTCAGAGGATATTCATTAGATTGATTTTTATCCTGTCCTTCTCGCTAACCTCTTTGTGAAGATAGAGGAAGGCTCGTACGTGCTGCTTTTCCACACGTCGCGCAAAAAGTGGCTCACAAAAGTGACGCCGGATAAAAAGATGCATACGCACCTTGGCATCATCGACGTGGGGGCGACAATAGGCATGGAGTACGGGTCGCTGATAAGGACGACTGAGGGCAAGGTCGTGTTCCTGATAGAGCCTACGATCCACGACTTTATCATGAAGTCGGAGCGCAGGACGCAGATAGTATACCCGAAAGATCTGGGTTTTATCGCCGCAAGGACGGGTATGAAGAACGGGTCAAAGGTGCTTGAGATTGGCACCGGGAGCGGAGCGACTGCGACTTTCTTTGCGAGCATTGTCAAGCCGGAGGGCCACGTCTACACATTTGACGTCAACCCCGACTTTATGGAGATAGCAAAGCGCAACCTGGAAAAAGCCGGCGTGGCAAAGCATGTAACACTGCACCACCACGACCCGCACCAGGGCGTTGACGTGCGCGACGCCGATGTTGCCATTATAGACCTTGGCGACCCGTGGACAGTGCTTGACGTGGTTCATGACGCGCTGAAAGGGAGCGGCGCGGTTGTCGCCATTTGCCCTACCATGAACCAGATCGAAAAAACCGCGACTGAATTGAAGAAGAGCGGGTTTGTCGACGTCGAGACCATCGAGCTTCTCATAAGGCAGATGGAGGCGCGGGAGGGTATGACCCGGCCCTCGATGCGCATGATAGGGCACACCACATATCTCGTGTTTGCGAGAAAGGTGCAGAAAAAAGCGGAAGTACCGGCAGAAGACGAGTCGGAAGTAGAAAGCAACGATATCGAGTGATTTAGAATAAATATGCAGGCATGGTGGTGGGGTTGGGCCCGTCGCCTAGTCAGGACAGGGTACTAATCTTAAAAAGAGCACAAGCCTCCGAAGCTAGTTGTCGTGGGATCGAAGCCCACCGGGCCCGCTAAATGTATAACCAGCGCCGTACGTTCATTTCATGCTCAAATGATGATCTGTTATCAGGGGAGCGTAGCGATGACCACCTCACGACGGTCTGATGAGTACTTCGTGCAATTGCTTCAGTATCCGGGCAGTCGCGCCCCAGATCACGTTGCTGTTAAAGGTGAACCTGACGGCGGTCTTCGAAAACCTGAAATGCTCTTTGTCCGGCTCCATCGTCGCAAGAGTTTCGACAAGCGGCGCGTCGAGCACTCCTGCAACCTCCTTTTCTGCGACGCGCAATTGCGACAGCCTGTCCTGCACAGTCACAAACGGCACGATAAAATGGTTTGAAGTCATCGTCCTGACCGGCTGGAGCGCCCCCACCACGTCGTTTGGCTCAAATGCAAGCCCTATTTCTTCTGAAGTCTCCCTGAGCGCCGTGTGCATCAGCGTGAGGTCGCTCTGCGTAAACCTGCCGCCGGGAAACGAGATCTCACCTCTGTGCATCTTCAGGTTCTCGCGCCTCTTGGTCAGCACTATGTGCGGTTTGCTGTTGCTATAGTGGATTATGGCAAGGACTGCGGCCGGCGTAGCGGGCGCGGCGTCCTGCGCGGCAAACGTCTTTTTTTCAAGCACGCCCTCCAGAGCCTGCAGGATTTCAGCCTTGCGCACAGCGCAGATTGTAAGACGCGGTTAAATTCCGTTGCGGCAGACCTTTGCGTTTAATAATGCCGGGCGGCGCTTGGATGCCAAGTGATGAAGGTAGCGTACGAGCTGAACCCGCCCAGGATAGCCCGGGACGGCCGGTTTGACCAGAAGCGCCTGGAAAAGAGCATGGACGCGCTGCGCGAGCGGGCATCATTGCTCAGAAGGTATGCCGACGGCGTGCACTTAACGGACTCGGTGCTTGGCGTGCCCCGTGTCTCTGGCGTTGCGGCAGCTGCGCATATCCGAAAGGCTGCCGGCGACCTGAAGGTCTCGTGCAGCCTCAGGACAAGCGACAGGAACGTGATAACGCTTTCCCAGGCCGCGGTCGACGCGGTGATGGCCAGAGTCGACAGCCTTCTCCTTTTACTTGGCGACGCGCCAGCCGACGGCCGCGCGTCAGGGTTAAAGCCTTCGCAGGCACTTGCGATTCTGCGCGACCTGGGCTTTGATCGCAAGGTAAAGCTCGACCTGTCGTTTCCTACAAAAATCTACGACAGGTGGTCGCCTGCGATGCAGGCCAAGCTTGCGGCAAGACCGCGCTCGTTTGTGACGCAGTCCATATCGTCACTTTCAGACCTTGCGGACATTGTCGACCTAGCTAAGCAGAACAACATCCGGGTGACTGCGTGCATCATGGTGCCTTCGGAGAAAAACGCCGAGTCGGCGAAAATGATAGGGCTCGACTGGTCCGGCTATGCAAAAGAGCCGGTCGAGTTTGTGAGAACGGCGGGCAGGCTTGCCGGCAGCGTACTTATCACGTCGCCGTGCAGCTTCCAGGCCGGCATCGACCTTCTAAAAGAACTCAGTTGACATCGCCGCTTTTGGCAATCTCGCCCTTTAGCTGTTCTAACACGAGCCGCTGGAATGGGCGCATGCCTTCGTCCTCCGGCAGGCGCGGCCTTCTGTAGTCAACTTGTATCTCTTTTTTCACTGTGCCCGGCCTCTTTGTGAACACGACGACCTTGTCGCCGAGGCACACCGACTCGTTGATGTTGTGCGTGATGAACACTATGGTTTTCTTGGTCCTTGCCCAGATCAGCTGCAGCTCAACAAGCAGTAGGTCTCGGGTCTGGCTGTCGAGTGACGCAAATGGCTCGTCCATCAGGAGCACCTCGGGGTCGATTGCAAGCGAGCGCGCTATTGCGACGCGCTGCTTCATGCCGCCTGATAACTGATATGTATACGCGTCCGAGAATTTCGTCAGCTGCATCATGTCCAGGTACTGCATCGCTATCTCCGAACGCTTCTCCTTGCTCAGCCCCCTTATCATCAGCCCGAACTCGACGTTGTCCTGCACCTTGAGCCACGGGAACAGGGCGTTTTCTTGGAACACCACTATCCTGTCCGGGCCGGTCTCTGAAACGGGTCTGCCGTCCAGAACCACCTCGCCCTCACTCGGCCTGTCAAGGCCTGCCAAGATGTTCAAAAGTGTCGACTTGCCGCAGCCCGACGGGCCGACTATTGACACGAACTGCCCGTCTTCTATCGACAGGTTAATGTTCCTGATGGCGCTGACCTCCTGCACCTGGCCTCCCTGCACCGTCGTAAAGCGTTTGCCGATGTTCCTTGCTTCGAGCTTGGCCATATCAATCACTTGAGGTCGCTGAGGTCCCCGTAATGCTTCATCTTTTGCGTCCGGAGCCTGTCAAGTATGGTCAGCGTGCCGCCTACTGCGAGCGCGGCGATGCCTGCCATGACTATAAACGATGCCGCGGCGCTGGACACTATGTTAGACGTGCCCACTATCTCGGCTATTGCCTCGGGGTCCCCTATTATGGCCGAGACTTCCAGCGCGCCGTCAGAAGAAGGGTTGGACACCACTAGCGTGTAATTGCCGGCGGTCTGCGCCGCAAACTGCTCGCTGAAAAACGGCAGGTCTACTTCCCTTTCGACCACCGTGTCACCTGATGGATCGGTAACCCTAACAGACGCTTTCACTGGGCTCTCCTCGTAGCCGGGGAAAGCGACAAAGTAGGCGCCCTGGTTCCCCCCGATGCCCTGCATTATGTCAAAAGACCCCCGGGGCGCAATGGTGTGCACGCCGGTTTTCTGGATCTCTGACAGGAACTCGCCGACATAGTAGACGCTTGCCGCAAGGCCTACCGCGACGATGGCGCCGCCCGCTAAAAGAAGCACGTAGCCCCTCTGCAACTGCAATTTACCCTAAATATACTTCACAATGATATATTCTTACGGGCTCAGAGGGTAAAGTATTCTGCCCCCGGATGGTGCACCACCAAGGCGGCAGTCGACTGGTCGGGCACTATCTGCCCCGACTCTGTGAGGGTCATGCCGGATTTTTCGGGCGCAAGTATCTGCCACACGAGGTGGTGTTGCATCACGTCGGGGCAGCTCGGGTACCCCCAGCTGTAGCGCAGGCCCCTGTTGCCGATGTCAAGCTCCTGCCGTATGCGGGCGTTGACCCACTCAGCCATAGCCTCGGCAGTCTCGACTGCAAGCCCGTGCAAGTAGTAGGCATCCGTGTAGCGGTCCTCCCTGTTCCATTTGTCGATGATTTCTGTGACTTTATTTCCGACAGTCACTGCTTGGAACGCGACTATGTCGTCCTGCCCGAAATAGTCTGCAAGGCACAGGTGCTTCTCCCTGGACGATCTGGGGAACTCGAACACTACCTGCCTGTCCGGCAAGTCGACTTCAAGCCTGCCTGTCCCCGGCTTGTTCAGGGTCAGGTTGTGGCAGCGGAAATAGCCGTAGACTGCCCTGGGCTCGAACAGTCTTTCCTTTGCGACGCGCTCTGTCCACTCGACAAACAGCTTTTCCGGGTCGCTCTCGCTTGCGCCCTTACCTCTCACCCCCCACTGGAGCACGAACAGCGACTTTTTGCTGATGTGCTTCCACACCTCGTAAAGGTCGAAATCGTCAAGCCTTACCTGCCTGTTCAGGTGTGGAGGCGCGGGCGGCGCGACCGGCTTTATCTCGCTGTAGGGAAGGGGTGCGCTGTCCACAGACGTTTCTTTCTCCGTCCACTTCTCTATCTTTTGCCTCCATTCGCCGACAAACTGACCGCGCTCCTGAGACACGAGTGCGTTCATCACCTTCAGGCCATCAAACGCCGTCTTGCAGTAAAACACCCCCGACTCGTACACGCCGCCGTCCTTTGCTATCCTGTTGATGTAGTTGCTGTTGATTGCAGCGCCTCCGCACAGCACCGGGACTGCGATGCTGTTCTGCCTCGCGTGCTCGACAAAGTACTGCATCTGCTTTGAAGTCGACACAAGCAGAGCGGAAAGCCCCAGGGCGTCAGGTTTGACCTCATCTATCTTTTCGACTATCTTTTGCATCGGCACCTGCTTGCCTAGGTCGTAGACGGTGTAGCCGTTGTTCGCGAAAATCGTCTTGACCAGGTTCTTGCCGATATCGTGCACGTCGCCGTAGACTGTGCACAGCACCAGCTTGCCCTTGCTCACACCTTCCTGCTTTATGAGATATTTCTCAAGCTCTGCGACGGCGGCCTTCATGCACTCCGCCGACTTTAACACAAAGGGCAGTATCAGCTCGCCTGCCCCGAACTTGTCGCCCACCTCCTTCATGGCCGGCAGCAAAACCTCGTTGAGCGTGCTGACTGCCGCTTGGTGGGCGGCCTCTCTGTCTGCCTCAAGCACTATCTTCCCGCCCCTTCTGAAAACCCTGCCGCCCGCCGTCCTGTCGGCTATTGCCTGCACGACGTCGTCTTCGATGCCGTCCTTAAGGCGGTTGACGATGCGAAAGTAGCAGCGCTTGTCCGCGGGCCACGACGGGTCGACTTCGACGCGCCTGCTTGCGCCGCTCCCGATTGTTGCCTTCTCACCTTCAAAGTGCGCGATGAGGTCCGCAAGGGCGTTGGGATGGTTGTTGAATATCAGATCGTCTGCAAGTTTCCTCTGCTCCGCATCCAGCTCGGGGTAGGGCACGATGTCCTTGGCGTTTATTATGACGGTGTCAAGCCCGGCCTTGATCGCGTGGTACAGGAATACCGAATTTACGATTTTGCGCGCGCCCGCCGGCAGCCCAAAGCTGACGTTTGAGAGCCCGAGTGTCGTAAACGAACCCGGGAAGCGCTCCTTGACGAGCCTGATGCCTTCAAGTGTATTTTTTGCAGAATCTGCAAATTCCTGCTCGCCCGTGGCAAGCGTGAACGTCAGCACATCGAATATGAACTGCCACGGCTCTAGGCCATACTCTTTGCCTGTGTCAA
>NZ_DASWIL010000008.1:0-30941 GCF_036397675.1 Nitrososphaera sp.
CTCTGTAGAAACCATCTGAAAACCGCAGACGCTGCTCGATTTCAGAACCAAATAATGGTGTTTATCACCATCAAAATGCTGTCGTTCTTGCACGTCAATTGTCTAAATGAACGAATTGCAACATGGTTTCTACTGAGCCCAAAGGGCTCATAGATTAAATAACGATATAGCAGAATTCCGGGTATGGAATGCGCAGTTTACGATACATACGTCACGAAGAAGGACGGCAGAACTATGCACTTTGACGTCATAGTCGAGGCAAGTACGCCGCACGACAAGGCCATCGAGTACGGCCAGCAGTGGCTCGCAACCGTGGGCCAGTCGGGGCAGAAGATGACGTCTGAAGAGTGCCAGTTCTGCCACATACAGGAGGCTCCGCCGTTCGTGGAGAAATCCATCAAGCAGCTGGGCTACTGGATTCAAAAGATGGAAGGCTGTACGCAGTAGCCTATCCCTTTACCCATTTTTCAGTCCCGGCTATCTCATCTATCCTGTCTTCAAGCTCTGCAAGCCTCAGGGGCTCAAAGCCGTAGCGGTAGACGGTCTTGGTCTTGCCGTCAATGGTTATCGATGTGGTCTGCGACGGGAGGTCAGTTACTTGCTCTTCGTACCTTTCGCGCAGCGAGAAAAAGCCAGCGCGGTAAAACTCGTCCACGAGCTCCTGCACCTTTTCTTCTGCAATGTGTGCAGTCTGCTTCCCTTGCACGGCGACAAAGTTCCTGCCCTCGTACACTACCGTGCCGTTGCCGTGTATTGTCACCGTGTAATCTGGGCAGGCTCCAAAGCACACAGCCCTCTCCAATATTATGGTCACATCCTCGTATTGGCCCCTGTCGCTGTAGGGAAACGGCGTTATGGAAAACGCCACGACAAACGCTATGCCCACCGTAATGCCGGCCACAAATCCTGCAGAGCTCACGGCAGCACTTGTGAGAGGCAGTTATTGAATTTTTTGGGATGCGGGCACAAATTATAATTAAGGCGCAGGGCTGTTGCGTAGCGTTGACCGCAGACAGCGTGTGGAGCCCCGGCAGGCTAAGGGCTCCGTCCTACGACGACATAGTCAAGGCTCAAGAGATCATGAACGGCATCGTGAGAAAGACCCCGCTGCAGTATTCCACCACATTTTCAAGGCTTGTCGGCACCAGCATACATCTGAAACTCGAGTGCCTGCAGCTGACGGGCTCGTTCAAGGTGAGGGGAGCCCTTGCCAAGATTGGCGGCCTTACAGAAAAGCAGGCAGGGCACGGCGTCATTGCGGCATCGGCAGGTAACCACGCACAGGGAGTCGCGTTTGCAAGCGCCCGGAAGGACGTTCCGTGCACCATCGTGATGCCCAAGAACGCCTCTCCGGCCAAGGTGGCGGCGACAAAGTCGTACGGGGCAAGCGTCGTCCAGAGAGGTTTCAACTACGAAGAGGCTTGGGAGGCCACGCAGGAGATGGCAAAGAGAGAGGGGCGCACGATTATCCACGCGTTTGACGACCCGGACGTGATAGCCGGCCAGGGCACAGTCGGCCTGGAAATTTTGGAGGACATGTCTAGCCTCGACAGGATATACCTGCCGGTTGGAGGAGGCGGGCTTGCGGCAGGCATGGCAATAGCGGTCAAGGCAAAGAGGCCAAATGTCAAGATAATAGGCGTCGAGTCAAAGGCGTTCCCGGCCATGAAAGAGTCGATGAAAAAGGGCTCGCTCCAGTCAGTCAAGGCCGGCTACACCATAGCCGATGGCATATCGGTCAAGAGCCCCGGCAGACTGACGTTTGACATCGTAAGCAGGTATCTTGACGACATCGTACTTGTGGACGACACTACAATAGTCAAGACCATGTTTCTGCTCATGGAGCGCGCCAAGCTGGTGGTCGAGCCGGCGGGAGCCGCTAGCCTCGCTTATCTGCTGACAAACGGCCACACGGCAGGCAAGAAAGAGAAGGTGGTTTCTATATTGTCCGGCGGCAACGTCGATATGTACCTGCTCGGCCAAGTGGTGGCAAAGGGCCTCATGCAGATGGGTAGGATGGTCAAGATCTTTATCCTACTCCCCGACAAGCCCGGCGCGCTCAAGGACGTAGTCGACGGCATCGCGGAACTATCTGTCAACATCGTCGAAGTGGAGCACGACAGGCTCAGCTCCAACATACCTGCAGGCACAGCAGGAGTCTACCTGAGCCTGGAGCTTGAAAGCGAAAAGAACGTTTCGAAGTTGATAGAGATGTTCAAGAAGAAGGGAATCGAGTTCCGCGTGGTCAGCTGATATAGTCGTATTCTCTGAAGCCCGCCTTGTCTGCGGTCTTGCCACCCAGGCCAACCAGCACGAACTCTTGCCTTGTCTTTGTCACCGCCGAGTTGTGGTCTATCTCCTTGCGGTGCAGCCTTTCATACTCGTCTATCGACAGCTTCACGCGCTCGCCTATGTCCCGCTCAAGATCCATACCTTTTACGATTTCCTTGTAGGTCTTCTGTATGACGCCTGAGAAGACCATCGCGCTGCTGCCGCTGCCGTACGAGCCAAAGCCGACGCGCTTGCCCTCGAGGTCGGTGCCCTTCTTGTGCTCAAACTCGAGCAGACTGCGCAGGCCCATGTACATCGAGGCGGTGTAGAGGTTGCCTATCTGTGTTGACGCTTCAAGTGAACTTGCCAGCTTTTTCTCGTAGACCTCGTTGTAAAAGGAGGTCTGCATGAACGCCCGGCGGAACTGCTCGTCGGCCTTCATGAACTCCGTGTCGGCAAGTATTGACTCGATGGTGCCACGCGGATCCTTTGGCTGCGGCTCGTTTGAGCCTATCTCTTTTATGACGTGCTTCCACCTCGGCAGGTGGCGCCACTCGTGCCTCATGAGGTAGGCAAGGGCCTTCTCGCCCATCCTGCGGTACGGCAGGTGGACCGCAAAGAGGTCGATGTGGTCGGTTATCGCCTCCCCCTCGCTCAGCTTCACCAGCCCCGTCCTTATCGCCTTTTCCTTGTATGCGTCAAAGGCCTTCTTTACCTGAATGAGATACAAAAGATTAGAGTAGCCGCCGTTGACGAGTGGTGTTTCCTTGCCAAACGGCCTATAAAAGTCGTACTCGTTCTTGATTATCGTTGATGCTACTTTGGGGTCAAAGGTCATCAGGCGCGGATCTTCTTTGATTAAAAGTGCTACGGCGCCACCTCCTTGTGTGTACTCCCCGGCTGAGCCAAGGTCATACTTGGCGATGTCGCTCACGATGACGACTGCGGCCTTGCCGTTGTTCTCCTCCGCGCGTATCCAGTTGGCGTTATCGTGCAAAGCGTAAGAACCAGAGACGCATGCGAACTTGCACTCGATGCCGCCGGCGTGCTCAAACGTGCCCTCGCCGTAGACCTGCTCGAGCATACCTATGACAAAAGAGTTCATTGCTTTGGATTCGTCTAGCGCGGATTCGGTAGCGACATATACCCTGCCGATGTCCTCCGGGTGCATGTGGTTCTTTTGCATCAATTTCAAGCAGGCGTTTGCGGCCATGCAGGCAGAGTCCTGATTGGTGTCAGCAATTGCCATCTTGCGTATGCCGATGCCATACTCTAGTTTTTGCGGATCAATGCCTCTGGCCCGAGCAAAATCCTTATAGTCGATGTAAAGTTTCGGGACGTAGATGGCCAGATCATCGATCCCTACTACGGGCATTCTACACTTCAGGATGCCAATAGTCATTTAAAGGTATTTCTGGATGTTGTTGAGTTGTTCGTTTAAATAAATAGACAAGCGCCTTAGGCGCAAGGATCAGGTTTAAATTATCATTGCGCGTGAGTAGCCTTACATCGACCAAACCGATGGGGAACAAACGCTGGCAGGCGCGGTCAAAAGTCGCGTCCTGTCAGCTATTTTACAAAGCATAAATGAGATGGCTCTTTTGCAAAGTCATGGACAAGACAGCCGTGACAGATTATCCCGTAAGCGAGCTGATTGCAAAGAGGTGGAGCGCGAGGGCCTTTTCCGAGAGGCCGGTCGAAAACGAGAAGATAATGTCGCTGTTTGAGGCGGCAAGGTGGGCCGCTTCCAGCTACAACGAGCAGCCGTGGCGCTTTATCCTGTTCACCGCGGAGGACAAGGGCCGGCTCGAAGACGCTCGGTCGATCCTGTCCGAGGGAAACTCGTATGCCAGAAAAGCGCCGGTCCTGATGTGCGTCGTCGCAAAAAAGACCCTGACGCATAACGGCGCGGACAACGGAAAATATTTGCACGACGCAGGGGCCGCCACCGCGTACATGTTCCTTGAGGCATACAACCAGGGGCTTGCGATGCACGTCATGGGCGGGTTTGATGGGCAAAAGGCGCGCCAGCTTTTCGAGATACCGGAAGGCTTTGACCCCGTAACGATGGTGGCGGTGGGCTATTACGGCGACCCGGAGCAGCTCGCAGAACCGGCGAAGGAAAAGGAGATGGCGGCGAGGACGAGGAGGCCGGTCAGCGAGACCGTCTTTGCCGGCATGTGGGGCAAAAACATCTAGACAGCGATTATCTCGACCTCGTCGTAGGCGTCCTTGACGGCAAGCAGGAACAGGTCGTCCTCGTATATCAGAAGCCAGTCCTTGACTCCGAGCACCGGCAGCTTTCTCACGAACAGCTTGCCCGTGTCGTTTATTGTGGTCGTGACGTAGGCAGACTTGGGCATCACGCCCTTTATTCGAAAGAGGTTCTCCTGCAGGTCAATACCTGTCCGGCCACCTTCTATGTTTATGCTTATCCTGTCGCCGTTTCTGTCCTCCACCTTTGCAGTGACGTAGCTCTGCCCCACCTCGAACCGGTCGATGTGGAGCATCACCTTCCCTACTGCCTGCAGGCGCAAGGGCATCTCACGGTAGGTCTTTTCTGACAGCTCGTCGTAGAATCCGCCCTTCAAGCTTTTCGCGCCAGCCGCTGGAACATGATAATCGAACCGAGCGCGCCGGCCACGGCAAGTATCGCCCCCATTGGAAACTCCGGTACCACAACTATACCTCTTGCTATGCCGTTTCTGGTAAGGTCCGGCGCCTGCCCATCGAAAGTGACCTCCTTGACCTCAACTTCTATGCGGTACTTCTCGTCTGTAGGGAACGTCAGCGTCAGCGAGTCAGAGCCACCCTCAGCCAGCTGGAAAATAAATGAATGCAACTGATATCCTTCAGGATCAAACGTACGCAGATCGTACGTCACGTCTTTCGTTATTCTATCACCGGAAAAAGCGTCGTGGAACTCTAATCCGAGCGTCAGGTCAGTGTTTGCAGTAAGCTGGTCTGGACTCCAGACCAGCAGGACGAGCATCCCACCAGTGTCGGTGGCAATTTCTCCCGATGTTTGGTCGCCGCCGTCAGATACCGGGAAGAACTCGAACTGCATCGTATTAGGCTTGTCTGAGAGCTGCTGTGCAAGGCTGATGATGTCATTCCTGTTTAACAAGAAGTGTAATGTTAGCTCCTCTTCTGACGAGAACGGATCGAGAGAGAGCATCCGCCCGGATATAGGCACGCCGTTCACCGACGCGTTAAAGGCCACGCTGTCTCCGACGCCTCTAAAGGACTTCGGGACGATTATCTCCTCGTGTACGAATAAGCTCGCAGCAGCCTGTATTCTCTCCACATTCCAGTCAAAGGGCATCGACCAAGAGTAGGTCAGGGTAGCGGGGTCAAATCTAAAGTCCTGGACCTTGTCGTAGTAGGATATGACGGTCGTCGAATAGGTCTGGTCGCCCGACTGTACGTCCGCCTTATAGATATCGCCCACACTTAGAAAAGTCTCAAACGACGGTTCATCTCCGGGAGCAAAAAGGTTGCGTATATTGTCCACTGTCAGTACATCTATCTTGAACCTGTACAGACCACCTTCAAGAAGTATAGGACCTCGAATGTTGATGGTTCCGCCAGGGTCTGCCTTGTAGGCTTGAAGAAAGTCTTCTTTCGTCGCAAAGACCCGTACTTCTCCTTCTTCGGGCTGGATCTTGAGCGTCAGGAGGCCGCTCTCCGTGTGGAAGACGTCTCTCAGGAGCGGCCTAGTGTTGGGGTCAGTGCCCTTGGTGACTTCAATTACAAACGTCGTGAATTTTATGGTCTCGTCGTTCTTGGCATCGAAGAGCCTGAACTGCAGGAAAGCATCCTGCTCTGTCTCTGTGGTCAGGATCGGGGGGTTGATCTTGACAAAGAGGCTTGCATCTCTGTCGCCTATTGACGCCGGCGGCAAATTTTCCTGGAAAAGCCCGTCGGCAAAAGCATGGTGACTTGCAAGAGTCGGCAGAACCAGCAGAACCAACAGACCTAAAAAGCCAAAAGCTAGTAACTTTTTTCCGGCTCGCACGCCAGTAGATTCAAAAAACAACATATTTAATCTTGACCCAAGATGGTGCAGCTACGATTTAAGTAACGCGCACTACAATGCAATACATTGTCCCAAGTGAAAAGCCTCGCTATTGTAGTTGCCATAGCAGCGGCAATTTCAGTCGTTGTGCTATTTGTGTCGCTTCCGCGCGATCAGAACGCGCCCGGCTTGGCGCAGAACGATTCTGACTCCCCTTTAGGTTCATCAAATGTACCGGCGGCCAAAAATGTTGTCTACACGGCCAAGTTTGAGTGTGGCACCATCTCTGGAGAAGAGGGGCCACTTCGGCCCGGCCACTATGACACCGACATCGGCATCCTGAACAAGCAGGACTTTGGCGTGCAGTTCACCTGGACTGCCGTGGTAAACGACGGCAGGACTACGCACCCCGTCTTGATGGCGCTCGAGCCACAGACCTCGATCGGCATCGTATGCGACAACTTGCGCCAGCTCGTCGGCGATGAAAAGTTTGTTGAAGGGTTTGTCATCATAGACGTGCCCATGAGCGGCCAGCTCTTTTCGGAAAGCACCGCGGTGGTCGGCAGGCAGGGCGAAACCATCGACATTCTTGACGTGCAGGTGTTTTACACGGCAAACGCGCTTGAAGAACTGTCCCATGAAATATTGGTAGACAAGATAGTGTTTGCGATAGAATCGGACCCGTCGGGCAAGGTGCCGCAGGAGATGATCGGCAGGACGCTTGACATGACGGTGCGCTCCGGCCTTGACGAAATTTCCGACCCTGCAGAAAAGGTAAGGAATGTCATCGCAGGAAAGTATGACCTTTCAGAACAAGAAGCAGCAGATCTTAAAATTAAAATAGAGATGGTGAGCGTCGGCGCAGGCACAATGATAGACGACCACGCGCTTTCGCTTTCAAGAGTTCCACCGCAGGCAAGAGGTTAAGAGCTGCTAAAACGTTATATGCGACGGCGGCGATTCTGCCTCATGGCAAACTTTACCCTTCCACAATTACCATACGCGTACGACGCGCTGGAGCCACACATTGACGCAAAAACCATGGAAATTCACCATACAAAGCACCACCAGGCGTACACGGACGGCCTCAACAAGGCTCTTGGAAACCTTGGTGCAGAGTTCCAGAACAAGAACGTCGTTGATATTTTAAAGAACATCGACACCGTGCCGGAAAACGTCCGTGGCGCGGTGAACTTTCACGGCGGCGGGTACAACAACCATGCGCTTTTCTGGAACAACATGAAAAAGGGCGGGGGTGGCGAGCCTTCCGGCGAGGTTGCAGAAGCGATAAAGAAAGCGTTTGGCAGCTTTGCCGACTTTAAGACAAAGTTCCAGACAGACTCGATCGGAGTCCAGGGAAGCGGTTGGGGATGGCTGGCGAAAAACGCGTCGGGCGGAGCGCAGTTCATCACCATGCCAAACCAGACAAGCCCATGGACAAGGTGGAAGGCAGAAAAGCTGACGCCGCTGCTTGGGCTCGATGTCTGGGAACATGCGTATTATCTCAAGTACCAAAACAAGCGCGCCGACTATGTAACCGCGTGGTGGAACGTGGTCAACTGGGATGAGGTCGCAAACAGGTTCAAGGCCTGACCTCTCCCCCCTTATTTTCCAAAGCTGATAAAGCCGTAATTTTCCCTTGTCGTGCGTTGCACAGCCATGTTGTAGCCGTATATTTTCGGCGCGTATTCCTGAAGGACCGGCATCATGCTGTCCAAGGATTTGTCAAGGTAAAAGCCTGGGCAGTCGCCTGTAAATTGAAAAGTGGCGTGCACTACGGGCTTGCTGTGTCTATCGGATTCGAGCCATGACGCAAACGGGTAGAGCCAGCACACGCCGGGTTTGTCTGGGTGGATTGTGCACGAGCCGCCATTGTCAAGGAACCTGCACCGCAGTGGCGTGCCATCTTCCTCTTCCCGCTCGTCCTTTTTCCTCTTTAATGACAACATGCTGAGTGTAGTGATGAGGTTGCCGACTCCCTGCTCCTGCCAGCTAGAGATCCCAGTCTCGTTTCTGACAAACTCGGCCTTTGACTCGTAGCCCAGCTTTCTAGTCAAGAGCGCGATGTCGTCCTTTGTCAACGGTAATCGCCCCTGCCTTTCACAGCAGTTGTGGCAGTCGGGCCACAGACACTTCCAAAGCACGTAAAGGCCGTCATTTTCAAGCGCCGGCACGTGGAACACCACGCCGCCTACCTTGACTTGCGTGTCCACGACATCGCTCCGTTTGGCTACCTGCAGGTCGTATAGCTTCTCGTCGATTGGCCATTTTTTGGCAAGCTCGTCCAGCGAGTCTTTAACCGAAATACTACTATGCAAAGTTGGGATTGTTATAAATTATAAACCCGCGGTGTTTAAACGTACTTAGATGCTGAGCCAAGGCCAAGCGGAGGTAGAGGGAACTAGGAGAAAGGGCAAGCACGCCTCATCCACCGAGAACAGGCGGATGGTATGGGAGAGTGTGGTGTGGCCACTGATACTTGACCTCAACAAGCCGTACTTTTCATTAAAAGAGTACCACGCCAAGCGCGACAGATTCTGCAAAGACACCGGGATGCGGGCGTCAAAGGTGGCCGGAGGCTTTGTGTCGCTTTTGATTAAAGGCATCATCGCAAGGAACAAGAACATCTACTCCATCCATTACCGGCTGATACCGTACTTGCGCAAGCGGGCGGTACTGGAGTACGGCCAGGTAATCAGGGAAGTAAACACCAAGCGTTAGGGTAAAATAACGGACGCATAGTCGTGTTGTTGGTCAGCCCGGTCGTCTAGTGGCCAATCTCCAAGGTGGAAGGGCTAAGGATTTCAGGCTCTGGATCTCACAGAGAAAAGAAACCTGGAGACAGCAGTTCGAATCTGCTCCGGGCTACCATTTTTCCCTACGGCCTTGGGCCGGCATTCATGATTTCTTTTGAGATGCTACCGAACTTGTCAAAGTTCTTGGCAAAAAGCGCCGCCAGGCGCCTTGCGGCCGAGTTGTACTCGTCCCTGTCGTGCCAGGTGTTGCGTGGGTCAAGCACTTCATATGGCACGCCGGGGCACGACGTGGGCATGTCTAGGTTGAATATATCGTGGTGCCTAACTGGGCTGTTCTCCATCTCGCCTGTCAGCGCGGCCGTGACCATCGCCCGTGTGTAGGAGAGGTTCATGCGCTTGCCAATGCCGTACGGACCTCCCGTCCAGCCCGTATTAATCAGGTAGACGCGCGTGCCGTGTTCGGCTATCTTTTTTCCAAGCATCCTAGCGTATTCCTGCGCGTGCAGGGGCATGAACGGGCCGCCAAAGCACTGTGAGAACGTCTCTTTAGGTTCCGTGATACCGCGCTCCGTGCCGGCAAGCTTGCTGGTGTAGCCGGACATAAAGTGGTACATAGCGCATTCTTTTGTTAGCTTTGCAATGGGAGGCATGACACCAAAGGCGTCTGCCGTCAAAAATATTATGACTTTGGGGTGGCCGGCGACGCTTGGGATTACCGCACCGTCGATGAAGTCAAGTGGATACACGACACGGGTGTTCTCCGTCAGGCTGCCGTCGGCAAAGTCCGGCTCGCGAGTCCCGTTTAGAGCAACGTTTTCCATGAGCGAGCCAAACCGTATAGCGTTCCATATCTGCGGCTCGTGATCCTTTTTCAGGTTGATGCACTTGGCGTAGCAACCGCCCTCGAAATTAAAAACTCCGTTGTCGGACCAGCCGTGCTCGTCGTCGCCCACGAGCTGGCGCGAAGGATCTGCAGAGAGCGTGGTCTTGCCGGTGCCCGAGAGGCCGAAGAACAGTGCCACGTCGCCTCCCTTGCCGACGTTTGCGGAACAGTGCATGGGGAAAATGCTTTTTCGCGGGAGCAGGAAGTTCATGATGGAAAACATGGCCTTCTTTATCTCGCCGGCGTACGATGTCAAGCCGATGAGGACGATTTTCTTTGAAAAGTTGATGATGATGAAAGTCTCGGTGCGCGTCCCCTCTGAGGCAGGGTCGGCCGCAAAGTCGTCGGCGCCTATGAGCGTGAACTCGGGCCGGTGGCGCTCTATCTCTTCTGGAGTCGGCCTGATGAATATCTGCCTTGCAAAAAAGCTGTGCCAAGCGCGGTTGTTTATCACCCGTATGGGCAGGCGGTTTTCGGGGTCTGCGCCAACAAAGCCGTCAAAGACAAACATCTCTTTTTCCTCAACGTGCTTTTTCATGCGCGCGTAGATGCGCTCAAAGTTCTCCTCAGATATGGGGCGGTTGACCTTGCCCCAGTCCACCGCGTCGTGTGTGACGTGGTCGTCGACAATGTACTTGTCGTCAGGCGACCTGCCGGTGAACTTGCCGGTCTTTACCGAGAGAGCGCCGGTCGAAGAGAGCACCCCCTCCCCCCTTTCAAGGATCATCTCGACCAGTTTTGGCAGCGAGAGGTTCCTGTGGGCGTTGGCAAGTTTGAGATCCAGCACTGGGAGCTGTATCAAGAAGCCAGAGGTTATAATCTTTAGGCTAGAAGAATTCATGCGTCAAAAAGTCGATGGGCGACCATGCTGCAAGCCGTCCATCCCGTTGCAACCCCCTTTGCTCGAGCTATCTGCCTGCCTTCTTTTTCGGCGATGTGCTGTTGTATCGCACCTTGAGCGTCGATATGAAGCGATTGATTTCCTCCGGCGTCAGGATCACCATCTCCTCCGAGTGGTCTAAAGCCAAGCTTTGTGTGAGTAAATCCGGCTAGCTTAAAAAGATTTGAAAATTTTTACGCTCGAAATTTTGCGCGCAGGTAAAAACATGTATTGAGAGGGGCAGAACCACGGGCGGGGCGCAGCTATTTACATGCCTGTCGTATCCTGCCCGCGCTCTTGGACAGAATTTCAAGGAATTGTGCGAACTCCTCGTCGGTCGCGTCGCGACCAAGGACGCGCCTTGTCTGGTAGTGGAACGAGTTGTAGATCCTGCCAACAGCAATTCCAAACACAAAATCGGCATTTTGGGCTTCAGGAATTGCTTTCAGGCTGCTCTGTATCTGCCTTATCTCGCCGGCGGAGGCTATGGCCTCGTCTATTTTTGACGAGACTGCCTTTCTCACCCTTGCGTCCATGGCTGCAGATAGCGCACTTTGGTATTAAAATAGTCCGAACTGCAACGAACGCAGGTCCGACAAAAGCTGGACGCCCACGCCTTCCGCCCTTGCCTACAGCTGGCGGTTGAGCCTCACGGAAAACTTTTGGTCAAGCGTCGCACCCTTCATCCGCATGATGTCGTTTTCAGGCAGGCAGGCAGGCAGCCCGGCGACCCTGCGCATAAACGCCTTGTCCACTGAAAGAGTGTAAAACGTCCACCCAGGGCCCTGTTCTGCCTGCCCAGCGACAGAGTTTGCTTCTGGTCCGGCCATCATGGTCATGTTCCCGAGCATGGCTGATGCAAGGCTCCTCCCGGCTTCGTAGTCGGTGCAGGCCACCTGCAGCACCACCCTTTCTGGGCCGTATTCGTAAGGTAATGTGTATTTGTCGAAAAAGCAAGTAATAACCTTAGCAGCAGCCCATCTTGTCTGGTACCATGCTTTCGTCCTTCGGACCGCGGGTGAACATGTCTGACAGGTCTATCTGGAAAAACTCGCGCAGTATGCCAAGATAGGACTGAACGGGGGGTGGGACGCCGTCCTCACACGCAACCCCCATGTTCCATGCGTTTATCCATATCACCATTCCCTGCAACATGTTCACAAAGCGCCTGTACTCCTGAGGCACTACTCCGAGCTCATCGATGAACTTTTCTGCCAAGCGCCACGCCGCGGTAAAGTCGACGCACTTTGTGCCGTAGATTGCTTGTATCTGCTGCCTGACGGACGTAGCGTACCTGAAGGGCTTTTTGCACACAAAGAATGGAAAGTCAGCCTTGTTCGGCAGCATCATGCCCGGAGGTGACCACACCGTGATTACGCGCGCCCCTTCCTTGAGCGAGCGGCGGAACTTTTTCACGAGGGCGTCCACCAGCTCCAGGTCTGAAGACCAGAACAGCACGACAGTCGCAGAGGAAATGTCCGCGTCGCGCAGGTCAGCGACTGTTATTCCGGCGTTCTTTAGCCGCGCAACTTTTCTTTTCGCCGCGGAAGCGAGATCGCCGTCCGGCTCGACGCCGATTGCCTTCTTGACCCCGAGCTTGGCGGCAAGCCTCACCGCGTTGCCGCTGCCGCAGCCAAGGTGGCAAAAGACGTCACCCTTGCGCAGCCCTGCAATGAAGAACATCTTTTTCAGCACCCTGTCAGGGATCTCGACCCCACCCTTCATGATGTCTTGCGGGAGCGTGGACAGGAACTCGCCGATGTTCAACTGATGAGGATGCCCCGCCGGGATAATAAAAAGCCACGGGAAAAAGCATCGTTAAAATATGATGGCGCGCTTGAAACGCCCATGCCGCAACTTTTCGGGGTTTTCGCAACGCACTCGCCGGAATCGTGCCCGCTCAACAATGACAAGAGCAGGGAGGTCCTCATGCAGATGGACAAAAAGCTGGAAGAAAGGATGGGCGCAAACGGAGTTACCAAGATAGTTGGCTTTTACTTTTCAGTCCTTGAACACGAGTGGACCATAATACTGGAGGCAAACAGCGCGCATGGCATCGAGACGCTCTGTATAGAGGCCGGGATCTCGGCGTTTAACACCGTCAAGATAGTGCCGCTGACCGAGTTTGGAGCCGCCCTGAGGAGGATCAGGGGCAACTGATCCCGAGCCATTTTTTACCGGCGCATCCCTAGACTTCCACGAACACGGTTCCGTCCTCTATCGTGACCTTATACGAGCCTATCGGTTTGAGCTTTTGCGGGAACCAAGTCATTTCTCCCCGGGTGACGTCCCATTTAGAACCGTGCCAGGGACACGTTAGCTCCTTTCCCTCCAGTGTCCCTTCATGTAGTTCGGCGCCGGCATGGGTGCAAGTGTTGCCAGTCGCATAGAAAATCCCGCCTACATTAGCGACCAGTATTTCCTTTCCGCCAGCGGTAACGTGGGTCATCGTGCCAGCGCCTATGTCGGACGCATTGCCAACCATGACTTTAGCCATGCAGAATATTCCGGCAGACAAGTATTTTTGTCTTCTAGCTTGAAAACATACTCTCTGAAAACTGCGCCAGCCCCTTAAGCGCCTCCTTGCGCTCCTCCCTGCCGATCTCGGCGCCTTCCACGGCCCCCTGCAAATAGCTGATAGACTGGTCGTACACCTTCCTTGCGACTGGGTGCGGCACGCCATCCTTGCCCCCGTGAGCAAAGCTGTATTTCACAGGGTCGCTCCATGACGCCTTTGTGCCGTGTATTAGCTCGGCGACGAGCGCAAGCGCCCTGACGGTAGCCGCGCCAACGCCCTGCATCGACAGTAGCTCCTCATAGTTTTTGGGCTGCATGTCGTATATGTGCCGGAAAAGGTCCCAGTCAAGGCGCCGGGGCATCTCGTACCCCGAGAGGTTGACGGGTTCAACGCCAAGCCAGCAGTCAAGCGTGTTTCTTCCGCCCAGGCGACGGATGGACGATTTCAGGTTTTCAGTATCGCCGCGGGCAAGGTCGAGTGAGACCTGCTGGTTTTCCTGCGACCCCCTTGACGTCATGTCAAGCGAGTTTTCTGCTCTTGCCTCGCAGATTATGCCGGCGTGAGGTTCGCAGGTAAATTCCAAGACAGAGTCTGAAACCCAGTGGTACCTGCGTGCCATCCTGTTTTCTACGTTCATGCCCTGCTGCACCACTGCCCAGTCGCCCCGCTCGTCAAACAGTATAACGTGGTGGTAAAGCGGATAGCCGTCCTGCACAGCAGCGCTGTCCACCTTAGCAGACATCTTGCTTGCGTGCAGAAGAGAATGGGTCTTGGTGTCAGAGAGCCCGAAATGTTCTGCAAGTTTTGGAATGTCGTACATCGCCGACGTGGATTTTGCTCCCTTGCCTCCCGCTATTGAAATGCCGTGCACGTCCGGCGCAAGCGACTGCTTCAGTACTCCGGTAAGTACAGTAGTAACGCCGGAGGAGTGCCAGTCAAACCCAAGCACGCAGCCAAATGCCTGGAACCAGAGCGGGTCTGAGAGCCGGCGCAGAAATTCCCGCTGGCCGTACTCGTCCACGATGACCTTGGACATGGCCCGCGACAGTCTTATCATTCTGCGTACCAGGTACGCCGGCGGGCGGCCTCCGTGCAGCGGCAGATTCATGAATCGCGCGCGGCCCACGCAGCCAGCCGGCCGGCAGCAGAATTAAGGTGAAAGGCACTCCAGGGGGAGGGAGTCTGGCGAACATATTATATCCCAAGCGCCTTACGATATGGCATGCAGCCGGCGTGGTTTTTGCTAGTGGCACTTGCAAGCGCAGGGTATCTGAGCGATGTGCTTGACACACTCACTTCGCTTATTGCCCAGTATGGCTACCCTGCGGTCTTTGCGGCCGCGTTCTTGGAAGTCATATTTCCTCCGATACCAAGCGAGGTGGTGTTTCCGCTCGTCGGCTTTACCGCGCAGAGCAAGGGTCTTGGTCTCGAGAACGCTATCGGCATGGCGACGGTCGGCGCGCTCGGTTCAACTGCAGGGGCGATTGTCATCTACTACCTTGCAAAGGTACTAGGCCGCGCTGCCATACTTCGCTATGGCCGGAACGTCAGGGTGGGCGAGCAGGAGCTCCTGAAGGCGGAAAAGTGGTTTGCCAGGTACGGTCCCGTTGCGGTGTTTACTGCAAGGATGATTCCGGGAATCCGGGAGCTCATCTCCATACCGGCCGGCATCTGTGGCATGGGTATCCCCAAGTTTGTTGGCTACACGTTTGCCGGCTCGCTTGTCTGGTCGATTACGCTCACGCTTGTCGGGTTTTACCTGGGGAAAGCATGGAGCCAGGTTGCAGACCAGTTGTCAACGGCGTTTACCACCGTCGGCGCGGCAATATTGGCGGCAATAGCGCTTGGCGGCGTCGTATGGTATCTCAGGCGCAGGAAAAAGGAACAGTCTAGGCAGTCTTCATGAGAAAGCACAGCACTGCCTTTTGCGCGTGTAAACGATTTTCAGCTTCGTCCCAGACCACGGACTGCGGCCCATCGATCACGTCGGCTGTGACTTCCTGCCCTCGTTTTGCCGGGAGGCAGTGCATGAATATCGCGTCCTTTTTGGCGAGCTTCATTATCTCAGAGTTTACCTGGTACTTGGGGATAAAGACAGACTCGCGCGTCGCCCACTCGCCTTCCTTGCCTATTGATATGAACGTGTCCGTGGCTATCACGTCCGCATCCTTTGCTGCCGCGGCGGGATCGTCACCCATAGTTATTTGCGCCCCTGTTTTTGCCCCTTCCGACCTAGCAAGCCGGGTAATTTCCTCAGTCGGTTCGTAACCTTTTGGGCACGCTGCCGCCATGCTGATGCCGGTCTTGGCGCACCCGAGCATGAGGTCGTTGCATACGTTGTCGCCGTCGCCCAGCCAAGCAAGTTTAAGCCCTTTCAGTTTTTTCTTGTGTTCCTTCATCGTTAGCAGGTCTGCCAGTATTTGGCACGGGTGGAACGCGTCTGAGAGCCCGTTTATCACAGGTATTTTAGCATATGTGGCCAGCTTTTGCACGTCTGTATGGTCGTAGACGCGGGCCATGATACAGTCAAGATACCCCGACAGGGTCTTTGCCGTGTCCTCTATGGTCTCGCCGCGGGCAAGCTGTATCTCGGAGGCACTCAGGTAGACGGCGGTGCCCCCCATCTGATACATCCCTACTTCAAAGCTGACGCGCGTGCGTGTAGAGGGCTTTTGGAATATCATACCAAGAGTTTTGCCTCGTAAGAGCTGCCGGTCCCTGCCTGCCTTGTGCTCCTTTTTTAGCTTGGACGCAAGGCCCAGTATCCTATCGATGTCAAGGGATGAAAGGTCCTGTATGCTGAGGAGGTCCCGCTTACTTGAGGAGGTCTTCGATGTCTTCATCTGTCAGGTATACGACCTCATCTTCTTTCTTGTCCTTATCATCTTTGCGCTTTTTCTTCCCCTCTTTTTCGCGGCGCTTGCGCTCCTCTTCCTCGCGCTTGCGGTGTTCGTCCTCCTCTTTCTTCTTGCGCTTCTCCTCTTCCTTTTTCTGTTTTTCTTCCCACTTTTTGTCCTCCTCTTTGCTCTTGTCATCCTCCTCGCGCTTGCGGCCAAAAAGGCCAAAGCGGCCCTTCTTTTCTTCAGGCTCTGCCTTGACAGGTTCAGTCGCAGGCGGCGGCTGCGGAGGCTTGGGCGCCTCTACAGGGGCAGGCGGAGGGGAATACTCGGGCTCTTTTGGCTCCCGCTTGGCCTGCTGCTCGTCGGCGTGTGGAGCAAGAGGCGGCGTGGAAACATTGGGCAACTCTTCCTGCTCCGCTTTTGGTTCCTGCTCCGCTTTTGGCCCCGGGGGCGGCTGCATGGACATCAGGTCTTGCACGCTTGCTGCCGTGCTTCCAAAGAGCGACTGGATGAACTTGTCAGGGTCAAAAGGTATCATATCGTCGTAGCCCTGCCCGATGCCAACGTAGACGACAGGTTTGGCAGTCAGGTGTGATATTGAGATGGCGGCTCCGCCCTTTGCGTCCGCGTCTATCTTCGTCAGTATGGCACCGTCAAAGTTGGTGTACTGGAAAAACTCGCGGGCCTGGTTTATCGTGTCGTTTCCCGCAAGCGAGTCGCCCACGAACAGTTTTGCGTCCGGCTTTACAACGCGCACTATCTTGCCCATCTCATCCATCAGGTTCTTCGAAGTCTGCATCCTGCCGGCCGTGTCTATCAACACTGCGTCGATGTAGTGCTTTTTGGCATAGTCCAGCGCGTCGCGGCCTACAGCCGATGGATCTGCACCGTACCTTTGCGCTATGACCTTTAATGACAGCCGCTGCGCATGCTGCGTCAGCTGCTCAATGGCGCCGGCCCTGTGCGTGTCCCCCGCTGCTACCACCACGGAAAGCCCGCTCTTGCGCAGCAGGTTGGCTACCTTTGCCACGCTCGTGGTCTTGCCCGTGCCGTTTATGCCCAGAAAAACTATCGAGAATGGGCCCTGCTTGGCATCCTTCTTTGCCTTTATCTTGTCCACCAGGTCGAGCTGACCTGCGCGGGCAAAGATGCCGGCGATTGATTCTTGCAGCTTGGCCTCGATAATTGAGCTTGCTTTCTGTCCCTTTTCCAGCTCTAGCCCCAGCAGTTCTTTTTTCAATTCGTTCGATAAATCGTCGACTACTTCCTGTGCCACGTCGCTTTCAAGTAGCGCTATCTGCAGTTCCATGAGCGTGTCGTCCAGGACGCGCTCGGTTATCTCTTTCTGCCCTATGCTCCTGGCGGCGCTTGAAAAGGCGTTCTTTAGCTTGTCAAACATTATCGCAAGTCAGCCTTTCTGGGACTGCCTCAGCATGGTGTTGAGCTGCTGCTGGAGCTGCTCCATGCGCATCGCTATCTCCTGTCTCTGCGCTTCCAGCTGCCTCATGGCAACACCGTACTCCTTTATGCGCGCCTCCACAAAGTTCAGCGCGTCCTCCTTGCTCTTTTCCACCGTCACGCCCGAGCCCAAGCTAACAATCACCTTTTTCATCGGCGGGACGTTTGTCTTCACGTAGATGCCGCTTCCGACCGGCATCAGCGTCTCGACCTCAGCGTCAACACTTATGCCCTGAAGCGTGCTCGACGCAATGCGTGCCTCTTCGTAAAGCCGGCCTATCGCCGACTGCCTAGAGATAATGTCGTTCATGTAGGCCTCCAGCATCCGCGACTGCTGCGCCATCTCGTTAAGGGCCTGCTCCATTGCTTGGTCATGTGAATGGTCGTGTGGATGATCGTGATCATGGGTATGAGGATGATCATGGTTATGCGTGTGGCCGGAAGGATCCGTATGCATCAGACTGACTGGCTCTGCTCGATTTTTAAAGTTTTAGATCTTTGAGACCTTGAGCATGTCGGCCATCCTGACTCCCATGCCAAAGCGCTCCTCCTCGCCCTTCATGTGGTTGTATATCCTTATCATGTCAGCCGCGTGGCGGAGCATGCTGAACTTGCCCTGTATTTTCAGCTGCACAAACTTGAATACAAGCGAGTACACCTTGAATTTTTCAAGCACCGCGTCGCGGTAGGCTTGCAGGTCGTGCATGTTCTTGACAAACAGGTCGGCGCACCAGGTCGCCGGGATTATGCCCTCGCCCAGGAGCGCAAACACCGTGCCTATCGACTCGCCGACTCCGACGCACTTGCGCCCGTCGGTGAAAGGCTCGCAGCGTGCCGGCGGGCTCAATCGCACCGGCCTTCCCACCTTTTTTAACACCTCGCAGTCGTGTTTGCGCAGAAAGTCGTCGACGAACTGGTTGTGGCCTTTGGCAAAGTCGCCGGCTCCGACGTGGGCGTAGCCGTTGTCAAGCGGGAAGTACCAGAAATAGCCGGTCATCGCCGGAAACGCCTTCAGGTAAAAGTCGTCAAACGGTTCCTTGCCCTGCTCGTAGCGGACCTTGTACTGGACACAGGGTATCCACATCTCGTTCTGCAAACGTGGCAGATAATTCCTGTGAAACCCGGTCGCGTCGATTATCAGGTCAAAGTCCGGCTCAAGTTCATCTTTCCGGGGCGCCCTGCCGAACTTGATGTCCGTACCCCTTATCATGTCCTGGATAAGTCTCAGCTTGTCATAGCTGACCATGCCCTTCAGCTTCAAGTCGACGCATTCCTTGCCAAGGTCGACTCTCATGTGCCGGCCATCGTGCAATATATAATCTTCAAAGTTGAGTCCACAGTTCTTCGCAAGGCTGGTCATGACGTTTTCGCAGGTCGCCCAGGCGCAGACGGCGTCATGCTGCTCTTCCGGCATCCGCTCAAAGCCTGTCACCTGCACGTCGCGCATGGCTGAAAGCTGGTTCATGAGGTAAGCGCCTGCAACGCCTATGCCGGCGACGGCTATCTTCATCTGGCTGAAAGGGAGCGTAGAAGCAATAAAAAGATTGGCAGTACGACCAAATGAAATATCTAACGGGTTTTTGCAACTATGGCGTTGTCAAAGCCCAAGATGAGGATGCCCGGCGCCGCCCGGGCAGGTGTCGGACTGCTGGTAGTCGGCGGCCTGATAGTCGGCATCGGGACGTACATGGACAGAGGCGTTATGTCCCTTTACGGCCTTGCAATGGTAGCCGGAGGATTCGTGCTGTACATGGCCGCGTCGATGATCGCAAAAAGGCAGGCGCGCTGACTACTCCAGGTAGACCGCGGGCTTGAACGGCCTTGCGAATTTGGCCTTGCCCTTCGGGTCGTACCTGGCAGGGTCGTCCTCCGCGTTCACGATTACTTCTGCGCCGGCAAACTCTTTTGCTATCAGGCTCGCGCCGTCGCTGATTGCCGCTGCTTCGTCGAACTGTCCCAGTTTCAGCCTTCGCTCTCTTGCCTCGACAGGCGCAGAGAGAATGTCGTCCTGCATCTTTTTCACAAGATTCGGGTCGGTCTTGACCTTGGCCGTCTCAGGGTTTGCGATGAGTTGCTTCATGTTCTCGCCAAAGTTCGTTTTTCCCTGCAAGACGTTCGACAGTATCATCCTGTACGCCGGCTCTTTCCATACAGCCCTCGTGTAAATGACTATTTTCTTGGACTCCATTTTCGTGACCTTGACTATGCTCTGGATGTCTGCAAGCAGGCTCTGCAATAAGAATTCCGATTCTTCTGCCCCCATGTCAACAGTGCTGCTTTCTGGCCACCCTGCCTGTGCTATGGTATGTTTATTGCCAAGGCGCTCCCATAATTCCTCCGCCGTGAACGGTGCAAAGGGCGCAAGCATCCTCACTTGCGTTTTCAGGTAGCCGGCGAGCGCGGACAGCACAACAGGCGAATCTTGTCTGCCTTTTGCAGAGACGCGCTTTTCGTACCACTGCAGGTCCTGCTCAAGCAAGTAAAGGATGTGGTGGATTGATTCTCTCACGCGCAGCCTGTCCATCGATTCTGCAGTCACGCTTGACGCGCGCGCAAGCCTGCTTGCAAGCCACTTATCTTCAACCTCCTCAGGCGCAACTGTCGGGACATCCTTCACGCGCTCGGCCATGTCAAACATGCCAAAGAGCTTGGACCTTATGCCACGTACGGTGTCAAAGGAAAAGTCGGCATCCTGCAGGATTTCAGCCGACACCAGTATCGCAAGCCTTATCGTGTCCGCGCCGTGCTCGCTTATGGCCGCACGAAGCGGTATGATGTTGCCAAGAGACTTGCTCATCTTCTTGCCCTCCATCAACACCGAGCCGTTTACAACTACCTGCCGGGGCCACATCTCCCGCCCAAAGATGGCGACATGGTTGAATATAAAAAACGAGAGGTGGTTCGGCACCAAGTCGCGGCCAGAGTGGCGCGAGTCTACGGGATAAAAGTACGAAAATTCGTTGCGTACCTGCTCGACTGTCTGTTTTTGAATTTTGCATTCCCGTGCCACTTTTTCTGCGTCACCCTGCCCCAAGAGCACATAGTCAAAGAAAGAGTCGCCAATGCTATCTATGTCAGGTATCGCGCCGGCGTTAACAAACTTGGCAATGGTGTAGTATGCCATGTAGATTACTGAATCCGACAGGCTCTCGATTATCCACTCTTGGTCCCATGGCAGTTTTGTGCCAAGTCCTGATTTACGCGCGCATGCCCTCTCCCGCAACCAGTCTATGACGTAGTCGAATTCCTGCCTGATGTCCTGCGGCACGACGTCCATCTTTTGGATGCACTCGTGGGCAAGCGCCTTCCACCCCTTGTCGCCATAGTTCAAAAACCATTGGTTGCTCAGCAGTTTCACTACGCACTCGGCCCCGCACCTGCACCTCACGGGATTGTTGAGCTCGTACATCACAGAGGTCATTCCCGCTCTCGACATTTCCTCTTTTACCTCGTTCTTGATCTCTGCCACCGGCCTGCCTGCGTATTTTCCTGCCTTTGCGAGCATTTTGCCCTTGTAGAACTCGTGCGAGTAAAGATCGCTTGTGGCCTTTTCTAATTTGTCCTCTTTTGGCCCCGGCACCGCTTTTTCTATTGCCTGAGCAGCCGGCACGGAAGAATATCCTTCTGACTCGATTATCACTATAGGCTCTACAGAGACTGCTATTCCAAACTTTTGCTGCAACGCCTTGTTGTTTTTCAGATCTGCAAGCGCCTGATAGTCATATGGCGCGTGCGCCGGCACGGACATCACCACGCCGGTGCCGCTGTCAGCCTCCACGAACGAGGCAGGATAGACAACAATCGGCGCATTGTTAAGGGGGTTTGTTATCTCCCAGCCCACCATCTCGCTGCCCTTGATTGTTTTTTCTACTTTGACGGCGCGGTTGAGGAACTCTAGCTTGCGCGCGGCCTCTTTGCTCACTAGCCATTTTTCGCCGTCAACTGACACCTCGACGTACTCGGCATCTGGGTTGACCCACATGTTGGTGACGCCAAATATAGTTTCTGGCCTGAGCGTCGCCGACGGTATCACGACATTGCCGCGGCGGAACTTTACCAGCACGTATTCCGTGAAATCAGGCTCGACGTCGCCCATCGTGTCGTGTTGGCTCACGGGGTTCTGGTCACGGGGGCACCAGCCCACCGGGTGCGATCCCTGCACTATCAGCCCTTTTTTCTTCAGCGTGTTGAACTGCCAGACGATGAACTTGGAGTACATCCTGTCTATAGTCGTGAATTCGCGGCGCCAGTCCATCGAGTAGCCCATCTCCTTCATTCCCTGCTTGATCTCGCTGTGGAAGTAGCTTGCTATCTTGATGGGCTCCACGAACGTCGAGATGACGTCGTCTGTCAGCTTGTAGACGTTGTGAAAGGTGTCAATTAGGTCCTGGTCGCCAGCTGCTACCCTGCGCGACATGCCCAAGATGGGCGTTCCAGTGTAGTGGAAGCCCATAGTGAAGAGCACGTTGTAACCTTTCATGCGCATATACCGGGCGTGCGCGTCTGCCAGCGTATACGTCCGGCCGTGGCCGATGTGCTGCGGCGAGTTTGGGTAAGGATAGGCGACTGTGACAAAGTATTTTTTTCTTGAGGGGTCCGGGTCGGCCTCAAATGTCTTCTGCTGCTCCCACCTCTTGACCCACTTCTCCTCTATTTCCCGCCAGTCCACGCTCATGATGCTAACCTGCCCTTGCCGTCTCTTCGGCCACAACCAACGCGTCCTTTACCTTCTCTTTTGACTTGCCGCCGCCCTGCCCGAACCGGTCGTTGCCGCCGCCAGAGCCTCCCAGCTTGTCTGACACCTGCTTTGCGACAGCTCCGGCCTTGACCTTCTTGCGGGCTTTTTCGCCGGCAAACACTATGACCCTCACGCCCGAGCCCTTGGCCAGCAGCGCGACGTAGACCAGCTCCGGTTCTATTTCAATCGCCTTTTCGCCTATCGCGATGTGGTAATCCTCGTCGAGTTCCTCGTCAAAGGTGCTGTAAAGCTTCGCATGTTTCAGGCGCTTGGCCTGCTCGACGGCCATTTTCGCCATCGCCGGCCCGACGACTCGCAGCATGGTTTTGGCCTTTCTCTTGGCATCCTCCGAGTCTTCCATCGCCTTGGCAAACGATTCGACGACCTTCTCCTTGCTTGAGCCAAGAGCCTGCGCAATAGCGCCGAGCTGAGCGTCTTGGTTCTGCATGTAGTTGACCGCGGCCTCGCCGGCGACAAATTCCATCCTCACCACTCCATCCTGCACGCGCTCTGACCTTACTATTTTTACCATGCCGATGTCGCCGGTCCTCTTGACGTGGGTTCCGCCGCACGCCTCGATGTCCCATCCATCTATGTTGACGATGCGCACGTTGTTTGTAGGGACGACGCCTCCCTGATAAATGCGAAAGCTGTACTTTTGCTCAGCTTCCCCCCGGTCGAAAAAGTTGATGTTGACCGGCAGGTTCCTGCGGATGACTTCGTTTGCAGTCTGCTCTATCCGCTGCGCCTCTTCTTTGGTCAGTGCAGAATGATGTGTAATGTCGAGCCTGCCGTAGCTTTCTTCCTTGAACGCCGAGTTCTGCCACACCCACGAGCCCAGGTTGTTCCTCGAAGCAGAGTTGAGCACATGCGTCGCCGTGTGGTGCTTTGTCACGAGGTCGCGCCGCCTGCCGTTTACGGTGCCCTTGACCACCTGCCTGTCTGCCAGGCTGCCTTCTATCCTGTGCACGACGAGGTCCCCCTGCTTTGTAACCTCGACTACCTTGGCGCCTGAAATATCGCCCGTGTCCGGCTCCTGCCCGCCGCCCCGGGGGTAGAACGCTGTCTGGTCCAGTACGACGTACTTGCCGGCAGCCCTTAGCACCTTGGCTTCGAACTCGCGTATAGAGTCGTCCTCATAGTACAAAAGCCGAGTTGCAGGGAGGCCATCAAGGCCTGGAATAGGCTTTGCCGACTGCGCACCGCCGGAGACGCTTGCATGTAGTTCTGCAAGTTTCGTGTAAAACGTCGAAGGCACGCCGGCAATGACTCCCTGCTCCACCAGAAAGTCCGGAGTTATGCCATCTGACTCGTACAGCCTTAGCAGGTCATCAACCTTGAGCCCGCCTGATTTTGCTTTGAGCGACTCTGCCGTCGCGTTCATGCGCTCCCGGGATCCGACGTATCGCGCTGATTCTAGCTGCAATATGGTGCGCACGTCCTGTCGGTGCTCCTCAAGCTCGGGGTACATCTGCCGCAGGTAGTCGACGTGCATGTCCGCAATGTCTTCCAGTTTCAAGCTCCAGCCAAACCTCTCCATTATCGAGAGCGCCCTGCGAAGAATCACGCGCAGGTTGTAGCCGCCGCCCACGTTTGACGGGAGCGCGCCGTCCGATATTGCAAAGAGTAGCGTCCGGGCGTGGTCTGCTATTGTATATACGGCTTCATATGGCGCGACCGCGCCGGCCAACTCGTCGTAGGACATGCCCATCTGCCTTGCGACCATGCCCTTGAGCGACTTTACGTCGCCTTCAAAGTTCTCCAGCTTGGACGACACCGCGCCAAAGTATTTGCTCAGGATTTCCGGGGCCGCGTCGGTGCCGGTCGCCTCTAGCATTTTGTTCACAACTGGCCCGAAGCAGCAGTCGTAGCTCGTGGGCGTTCCCATTGTTATCCACGAAAAGCGCTCAAGGCCGGCGCCCATGTCTATTATCTTGTTTGGCATTATCCTATAGCTGTCCTCGTTGCCCTCAAATTCCGTAAAGACGGCATTGCCAAGCTCGAGGCCGCGCACGAAATATTCAAGTGAGTACCCGAACGCGCCGGCTCCCATCCATACGTCTTCGACGAACGTGATTTCCTCCGGCTTTATTCCAAGCCCATTTATCAGCATGCCGTAGTCAAGGTCGATGCATTTGTCTTTCCAGTAGCCACCCGGCGCGTCGGCGTTGCACGTCTGCCCTATCATGCAAAAACCCGTGTAGTGCCTTCCTGACAGGCCGACGTTTTCGATGTCGTTAAAGCGCAGGCACATCTGTGGAACTAGTAGCGGGTTTGCAGGCAGCTCGAAGACTATCTGGTTTCCAACGACGCGCTGAAAGTCGACAATCGATGCGATTGTGAAGTACAGGTCGTCGCGCCACCTGCTCACTACTGGGTAGCGCCTGACTATCTCGTGGCCGTTTTCAGAGAAATGCCTTTCGGTTTCTTTCCACGCGCCGACGTAGTCGAGCCTCTTTGAGGTGGGAGGGTTGCCGATGAATCCGTAATCTTCATGATCGGGACACGACTGCCTCTGGGAAAGCGACCAGAAGTGCTTGCCGCACTTGCTGCACTTTTGGCGCTTGAAGCCGAGGCGGTCAAATAGCGAGACCTTGTAATACCTGTCTGGGTCGGACGAAAAGAGCGCGGCTAGTTCCTTCTTTCCCAATCTGGTTGCTGTATCGCTCTCCGTGCCGTATTAATGCTTTCGTGAAAAAAGAGAAGGGTTTGCTTGCTTGCTTACGCTTTTGCAAGCGTGCTTTCGATGAACTTCAGGTACGACTCTTTTGGCATCGCCCCTATAGTCCGGCCTATCTCGTTGCCACCCTTGAACAGCAAGAGCGACGGTATAGACTGAATGCCGTATTTCATCGCTATCTGTTGGTTCTCGTCAACGTTGACCTTGGCCACCTTTAACTTGCCTTGCATCAGCTTGCCTATCTGCTCGACTGCAGGCCCGACCATCCTGCAAGGCCCGCACCACTCGGCCCAAAAGTCGACGAACACAGGTAGATCGGATTTTAGTACTTCAGACTCCCACGTCTTTGAATTTACGTGGGCAACTGCCTTGTTTTGTTCCATGCCTTGACTTGAACAGAAAGGGTATTTGAACCATCAGCCAGTCTGGCCGGTCAGTCCGAGCGTGATGAACTCAGAGATGAGCTTGACGACAAAGGCCACGCCTCCAACTGCCGCAAGGCCGAGCCCGACCAGGCGCAGGTGCTGGGTATAGTCCTCCTTGCTGGTCTTTTTGGCCAGCCTGAGGGTCTGGATTATCTCGCCTATCTTGCGCTCCACTTTGGACAAGTTGAATATGTTGCCTCCTGTGCGGTATATAAAACATGGGCTTGCGGCTAGCTGAGGCTGCGGCGCACTCGGAGCTTCCCGAGGATAACGGCAAGAAGATTCTCCCTCGGCGTCGGCGTTCTTTATCCCCCGGTACATGTACTCCAGATCCTCGCACAGTCGTATGCCCGGGATATTCTTGACGCGCTGAGCGAGGCCGCTAAGGTCTACCAACCGGGAGGAGTACGACTCCAACGATAAGCCGCCCGCGATGCCTTAAGGAACTCGAGGGCAGGAACATGATAACGACTACTGGCGGCCTGAAGATAGGCAAGAGGTTTTTCGTGCACTACACCCTGACTGGCAGAACAGTGGCAGATCCCTCAAAATCAAAGCAACTTGTGGACCTAGCCCGGCTCCCGTTCCAATTATTCTATGCCGTGTAGTTGGGCTCCTTGTCCGTTCTCTGCATCTCCACAAAGGTCTCGGTATTCTGGATGCCTTCTATCTTGCCGATGTTCTCGATAACTACGTTGTGGAGCTCCTCGAGCGAATGGGCATGAACTGTAACAATCATGTCGAACCTGCCCGTGACTTCTGACACTGAGCGCACTTCCGGGATCCTTAACAGCTCGCCTTGTATTGGCTCTTTCAGCTTGGGGTCACGGTTGATGCCAACCGTTGCCTTTACGTTTATCCCAAGCATGCTCTCGTTCACAACGACTGTGAATTTCTTGACTAGGCTGCGCTTTGACAGGCGCTTTATCCTGCTGTAAAGAACAGAGGCGTTGATGTTGAGTTTCTTGGAAAGGCGTGGAACCGAAATGCTTGCGTCGTGTGTGAGCTCGGACAGGATCCTCATGTCAAGCTCATCGAACTTGTGCAACCTATCTATCTACCTGCCTACTTACCCGCCTAACCTTGGGTGCCTGTGTTAATAAATGTAATTCTGCACCGATTGTTAGTGCAAGTAATCATTACTTTGTCCCGTGCGGAGGGTTTTCTATAAAACTTATGACCTGTCGGACCAACTTTGCATCAACAAAAAAATGGCGGGCGGGTGAGCGGGCGGATGGTCACTGTATCTTGTATGATTGCAGTTCGTTGTAGCTAACGTTCAGCGACACTTCTGCGCCGTTAAATCCTTCCACTGCCGACTTTGGCAGCCGGTATTCTCTGCTTGCCCCCTTGAGGATGGTGAACATGTCACCGTCTTCTGAAATGATGGTTCCGACGTCGACCCGGTCGGCCGACCGGACATTCTTGTGCATGACTCTTTCCCAGTGAAGTATTGCGGGTTCAGGCATGCTACATCAATTTCTACATATGTCGAACTTATATTTAAGACTAAATTGCAACTAGTGTGATTTTCCTATGATTTCTTGATCATTTATGCGGATTGCCTGCAAATAATGTAACAGGTCTGCAACAGCGTGTTCGTAATGCCTTTACAAACGGAAATAATATATAATTTGCGAGCTGCAGCTTTTGCAGGGATGTTTGGCAAAGGCGGGATCAAGCCCGGTGAGTTTGTTTTTATCGTGCAAAAAGACGGTGAATACAACAAGATAGTGATCGGCAGGATACAGGCAGTAAACGGTAGCAAGATGCACGTCGCAGGCACCCAGGTAAGGCCTTCTGGGCTCATCAAGCGTGTCGGGGCAGGCAGCGCGGGCGATCGTTCAAGGCAGGTACTTTCAAGCCCGGACCCGAACAACTGCATTTTCATGCTCATCGACAGGGTCGAGACCGCACCGTTCAACGGCGAGGTGGACCAGGCACAAGAGCGCGTAATCTGGATAAATGAAAGCCGTTATCTTGTCCTAGATGGGTGGGTAAAAGAGAACTTTCCCGAGATATTTGCAGCAGCTTTGACATCGCCGACCGAGGAAGACAGACAGCAGGCAAAGGCAGTTTTGCGTGAAAAGATGGGCTCGCTGTATGAGCGCGACTTGAAGGAGCATGTGTATGCGGTGGCAAGGAGCGCAAGGCTTCTCTAGCGCAAGGATTAAGTTTGAGCTTCCGGAAAAGTAGGTAGACCATGTCGTTCTTTGGCCCACCGCCAGGCGGTGCGAACTTTGACAAGAAAAAGTACGAAAACCTGACGATGGCGATAAGGCAGACAGTGCTTGAAAGGGCGCACAACCGCTGCCAGAAATGCACCGTCAAGTTCGGCCCTTCTGTTGAACCGCACTTTGAGAACGTCAACGGGAGCAAGAAAGATAACAGGCCTGTCAACCTCCGCGCGCTGTGCGCCAGCTGCTACAAGCAAGTCGAAGAGAGGCAGAAAAAGAAAAAGGGCTTCATTGGCGGCCTGCGCAAGGCGTTTGACAAGGTGCCGGTCGATTTCAAAAAGTAGTTTCTTGCTAGCCGTACCGAGTGAACCTGAAGATATTCGAAGATATGGTTAAATCTACCCATATCCTGTGTATGGACAGGGGATTTGCCTAGAAAGAAGCACATGATGGGCTTGATTCCTGGATATAGGCTAAAAAAGGCGATGGAAGGGGGCCTCGAGATAATCGGCCCCGCGGCTCTCCAGGGCGTCTTTGAAGACCTAGAAAGGCGCGGGATAAGGCTATCATCTAACGCAGCTTGTTCGACGGAACAAGTCAACGCCATACTCGCCGACATATTCGGCGAAGACGCATCCAAGCTCATGATGACCAGGATTTACCGCGAGCTCGAGTCCGACTAGATTGCGCTGACAAGGCTTTATTCTTCTGTCAAGTTATACTGGAAGTATGGTGGAAGGACTCTGCAGGGCTTTTGTCGGTCTGCACCACAACATCCAGGCGGCAGTCATTGTTTCCCGGGGCGAGGTAAAGGAGAGGTTCGTCAAGCCCGGAATCCCGGTGCCTGACCCTACGGACCTTGAAAAGCTGTTCATCAGAGCCGAGATGCTTGTCAGCATGACAAGGGAAAGCGACAGGCTCTTTGGGGAGACTGGGTATGTCCTGACCAACCACAAGCTTCTTGACACCTTTATTTTTCCGATGTCCGGGCAGGGCGTGCTGATATTGCCCATCGTCAAGCCATACGATCACGTGGAACTTTTGAAAAAGGCTGGCGAGCTATTGGGCAAGGTTCTGACATAAAGCGGATGCAGGAGCCTATTGCAGGGGGTTGTTAGAGTGCCCCACCACCTTTTCGTCCTTTGTGACCAGGCAGCACTCGCACTTTTTTTGCAGGCACGCTTCCGTATCCTGATGTTTGCATACGGCGCACGAACAAGGTTGCGCCTTGGAAAAGACCTGCTTGGGTCCCGAGAAATACCGGGTGTCCAAATACAGCCAGAGGGTGGCGGCTGCCACGCCGATTGCAAAGAGAAAGCCAAGCGTGCGTATATTTGCCCGCAGCACGATCAGCGCAATGCTAAAGATCACCATTGCTATCAGGATCATCCAGAGCCATCGGGTCTTGAAATCCAATCTTGCTGCACCTCATCCGTAGTGCTGCTGCAATATCTCTGTTGAATCGGCCTGCTGCGCTTTCCTCTTCTTCCGGAGCTGCCTTACCTTTTCCAGTATCTCTTTTAGCTGGCTTTCAGATATCTTGGCAATCGTAGCATCACATTCCATCCCCTGCGCGTGCAGCACCTCTTCTGTAAGCATGATGATAGTCTCTTTGTCGTTGCGCTCTTCTTCCGTTAAGAGGCCGTTTGTGAGGAACCTGAGGAATGCGAAATCGCTCATGCCTATGGTATAGACGTCATGTGTTATTTACCATGCTGCTTGGGGGTGGGTCAAGTTGCCAGGGGGGTGTGAAGTGGGTGGAATGATTGGCGTGGGCGAAGTGGATATGAAGTTGACAGATGGGGGGGTGAAGGGAATTTGACTGGCAATCTTGTGTCAATTACCAATCCTAGTCACAATCCAATTTGCATTCAAGGCTGTAATCTCATTTGGGATTGATGATGATGATAATAGTTGCTTTGGAGCCAATTCGTGCTCTTAATGTTATAAAAAGCATAACATAAGAAAATGGAATTTGAGCATGTAATGTTATGATTCGACACAGTTCTAAGCTGATTTTCTGTTTACTATGGCTCTTTGAGCTGAACTCCACTTGACATTGTTTGTCTTCTCCATCCAAATCACATATCTGTCCTGAAATTCCAGCCTCTCCCTGAAGTTTTCTTCTTTGATCCTTTCAAGCTCTTTGAGGTTTATTTCAGGCAGCTTCATATTAGATACTTATTGAACCTACCTTTCTTATCAAGCTTTACCAAGAATTGTTTGAACAACTTCTGATCCATCTTACCGTTAAATAGCTTGTAGAGATGTCTGGCATCTTCTATATCCTTCTCACTATCAAGAAATAGCTTGTAGGGTATCTGAAGCTCGATTGGAGAAATTTTAATGACCTTTCCATTCAGAATAACTTGCTTCCCATTATTCAAGACCCAATTATCAAGGTCTTCTGCCTTTGGAAACATCAATTCCATATTGGGGATGAATTCTCCTTTTCTGGAGAACCTCACAGAAGAACGTTGCATGAGATAGTTTTCATAGGCATCTTTAAGATTGTCAGTGATTATACACTCAAAGCTCTTCAAGATATCCCTCCACAAAGTTGAAAATTGTTTTTCTGAAATCTTCTCAACTATGATATCTATGTCTTCCGACGACCTGCTTCTTCCAAAGAGTATGGAAACGTAGCCCGAAACCAGCACGTAATTCACCTTATTTCTGTCTAGAATCTTTACGAAATCTATGACGAGTTTGTCCAGATCATTCAGCTCCTTGTTTAGCTTTATCTGGTCGCCGGAAACTTCAATTTCCATCAATTCTATCTACCAAAAGCGTGTTGTATAATCTGATCGCAATACTAGGCAGAACCTACTGTTTAACAGGGTAGCTATTCGTGCCGCGAGTAGTATTTCGGTTCTTGCTTTACTGGATTCAGAAGGCTGATTCAGGATGCCAGAAATCAGATTCATGAGAACCTTGTAAGACCCTTAGATGTATCAATGAAAAAGAATCCCGTAGTTCTACGCTAGACCATGGAAAAAGGTCTTCAAGTGCCTTAGTAAGTCGAAATCGTAACATAAGAGAATGCATTTTGAGCACTCAATGTTATGATTCGACATGGTGATAATAATATTCTGCAAGTTTCCTTCTTTAACATTAAGCAGCTTTACCAGAAAGTCTAAAGCCGTTCGCTACTTGGATTTTATCTTGCATACCTGAAAAACGCCATGAACATAACCAGGATAGACGGAAGGCTCGTTGAGATTGATACGGGGATGAAGGAGCTAAAGCTCGAAACCACCCAGGGCGGTTCGTCCAAGGTAAAGTACCTGAATGGCC
>NZ_DASWIL010000009.1:0-69053 GCF_036397675.1 Nitrososphaera sp.
TTGCCGCCAGAAATCGCTTTTTTGAACGTAATACATTCTTAATCCTAATGTGAAAAATCAAAAAAGGGTGCAAAGCCTGCATAAGAAGGGGTGAGGGTGGCTAGCCCTGCTCGGTTATGGTCGTCTGGCCTAGATAGAGCCTGGCAAAGTCCGTTAATTTCACGCCTTGCCATATCCAGCGCGGTTTTTCGCCAGGATTAAGCACCTTTCGAGCGTCACGCTTGCCTAGTTCGTTCTTCATGGCCCGCCCGAACGCGTCCGGCGATTTCTTGATAACCTTGTTTGCTGTGCACCAAAATTCAAACACCTTAAACACGGTGTCTTTCAGTTCGTGGTCAGTACCTGCAGTCCGTTCCTCGCTTGTAGGCTCTCGCAAGCAGTCGCCATCAAAAGCATCCACTGGATTCTTTGCCAGCTTGGCGGCGCGGCGCCGCTCCTCTATCGACTTTTGCGCCATGATAAGGCGCTTTGTCTCTGCAATCCTCGCAATGCGGGGGGCCAGCATGTTGAATATACCTGCTAGGCTTTCCGGCGTCGTCAGCTTTGCCGCCAAGTCTGGATCTTCCGCTTCGCCCTCGAATCGGTTAGGAAAATCAAAGATGTTCAAGCGCCTGGTCATGCCGTCACTGTCGTCGTCAAAGTCAGGGAATACATTAGTCGCGCTCCATATCTTCGCCCACAAGCGAGCGTTGTAACCCTGTATGCCCTTGCGCTCTACCTTCTGCTCGGTGTTTGCGGTGATTTCCTTAAGCGTGGCCGTGTCAGAGTATGTTATCTTTGCAGTTTCGGTTGCGACGTTGATATTTTTCCCCTCCAGGTTGGCTTTTGCAAAGCGGCTATCCATGATACTCTTTAGGGATTCGTGGCTTGTCAGGTCGGGGCCATGCAGCGCCTCGGCCACTGTCAGGATTACCGTTTTGCCGTTCGCTCCCAAACCTACCAGCAGGTTAATCACGTCTGCGACGTGCTCACGGTAGAAGGTATAGGCTAGCGCGTCTAACATAGGCTCCTTTTCCTCGGGGTAAAGGACTTCATCCAGGAATTGGTCAAACCGCGCAGCTTGGGCGTCTGCGTCATAGTCAAACGGGTGCTGCTTCAGTGAGAGAAAATCGGCCGGGTGAGGTTCAAACTGCATCGAGCTCATGCGGTATATCCCGTTAGGGAAATTTATCACGTCCAAGTCTGCATCGAACGCCTCACGGTCGACGCGGGTCAAGTCCTGCACGTGCGACGTGACGGCCGCCTTAACGCTAGGGCTTGCGTTCTTGCCTAGCATTGATTCCGTTTCCTCTCGTACCAGTGAGAGCGCCGGCCAAAACTTGCCACCTCGTTTGACGTATATCTCGTTTGTGTCTCTCATGGTCGCAAGCGTGTGCTTTTCCATTATGGCCGTCGCAGTATCGAGAATCATCTGATTCTTGCGGGCCCTGGCCTGGCGCTTTGCGGCGTCTGCCTCCGCGTTTAACTTGTTGGCCATAGCGTCTAGAACGTCGCCCGTCATGCTTGCGCCGCCTCCGCCTTACTCCGTCTGTCTCTCATGGCGTACCAGTATGAATCGACGGCATTTTCCACGAGCAATTTAACGTGTTCTTCGCTGACATAATCCAAGTTGTACTCCAGAGTAGCCGCGTAAAGCATCTGCTCAAGCGCGTACCCGTCTTTGCGCTTTGGCAACGGGAATCTGTAATCTCCGCCGCTACCCTGAACGACACATTCCTTTTTTTGCAAGTCGATGAAGTAGTTTATGATATACTCGCCAATGGTCGCCGTTTCCTTTTCAGTCTCGATAAAGACGACTTGTCGCCATTGTTTGCATTTTGGACACGGTGCGAACGGCGAAAAGGGCCACAGCTTGACCGGCGTTTCGCAGTATAGGCATACCGGCCTAAAATTAATGCTTAAATCTAGCCGGGCCGTAGCTCTTTTACCTCCGTTCTGCCTCGACTGGGCCTAGCTTTGGCGGGCGCGGCCCCCTCGTGGCTTTTTTCGTCATCATGGCAGGCGCATCGACATGGCAGGCGCTTGCCAGACGACCGTTCAACATACATGCCGGTGCATTCGTCGCAAGTCGTCAAGCATTTTATAACGTAATCGAGCGAAAGCGACGACACTACGCCGCTACCTCTTTAACCTTCAGTGACTTTCGCAACGCCGCTTCGATGTAGGTGGACCTCTTCGCAAGGCCCCTTGCATCATCTATAGCCCGCAAAACCTCGGCTGAAAGCGAGATTGTTACTAGCGGCTTCGACACGACAATGTATGTTATAGTCCTAACAGTATTTATGAAGCGGTTTCGTTTTGAAACTGGATTGAAAACATCAGAAATTGATGTCAGAAAAACAATCTTGTCCATGCTGACTAACGAACCCGACGGCATCAACTTTACGGGAATTTACGAAGGAACCAAGAATCTCAAAATTGGAAAGCCAAGAATTACCCGTATACTTAGGGACATGGTCAAAGAAGGTGAAATCTCGCGAGAGGAAATTCCGCGCGGAGGTACATTCCCAGAGGTGAGGTACATGCTCAGGCCTCTCGAGGAATTCGAAATGGGAGCCATCAAACCTTTTGCTGAAATCTGTTATATCTTGGAAAGGAACATGGAATACGTAAAGAAATCCTATGATGACATTCCACGCGGTAACCGGCTGTCTTTCCTTTCTGCAATTTTGCAGGTACTTCTCCCGGCTCGCTGGAGCGTCGCTCTTTGGTGGTCACACTGTCCGTCGGACTCGGGGGCAGCGGCTCAACTTATGAAATTACATCAGAGATATGTGCAGCTTGAAACCGATTTTCTAGAGTTCCTTGTAAAGCGAACGGTCTCAAAAGATCACATTGCCCTCTCGCTCATGAGGGTTAATTTGTTGGAGCTTGGCATACCAGCCGGCCGCGGCCTGAAATATCCTATCATCTTAAGCTCGCGTTCTTCCAAAAAGGGAGAAAGGGGTAAGGGGAAGAAACGTTAGTCTTTCCTTTTCTTCTTTCCCGCCTTGACAAGCGGCTTCGGTTCTTCTTGGACCATTTCTATCTCGCCCCTGGCGTAGGCTAGCATCTGTGCTCTCAGGGCGTCCATTTCCTTCTTGTGTTCTGCGGCCTGCTTGGCTATCATTTCCTCTATCGTAGTTTGGTTCTTGCTCTGGGCCTCCTGAGACTCCTTTAGCCTGACCTCCAAGTTCTTTGTCGATACTTCGAGCGCCGAGCTGTCGAGTATGGTCAGAAAAGGCTCGACCGTTGCAAAGTCCTCTGCAATCTGCTCCGGTGTGCGCTTGTCGTACTCGTGGATGCGCCGGCCTATATGGTACTTGGCATAGGACTCGCCGCTTATGCGCGTGCAGGTCGTAAAGCAAAATCTGCGAAGCGTGTGGAGCGTGACCTTGCGCCTCTTGCCGTTTTCCTCATAGCCGATACCTAGCCGGTCTATTGCGTTTGCAAACGTTACGGCGGTGTTTCGGTAGGCATTTCTTAACTTTGTCTCTTTGCCTTTGATAAGGGCCGAATTTCCGTCAGCTAGAAGTGGCGTAAAAACTCGGTCGTCGGGCTTGGGTTCGGGCTTGACTTTGACATGAATCCACTTGCCGTTCTCTTTGCGAGATATCGTGCGCTCGCGATATTTCCATGCCAAAAGCCGCTCTATCTGCCGGGTCATCTCCGTCGTGAGCTGGCGGCGCTTCCCTTTCTTTGTCTTGGCGGTCTTGCCGCTCATGTTGACAAAAGCCGGCAGGCTGTCAAACCGTAGGGTATGCAGGTTAAGCCCCTCCAGGTTCAGGTTACGAACAGACAGCGATTCGGTAGCGCGCCAGCCCATAGACGCGCACCACATACCGAGAGACTGCAGCCTTGGATCGTCAAGCCCTATAATGACGTCGCGCACTATTTTCTTGTCGACAGGCGTCAGGTAGGGTTCTTCAGGCTTTGGGAACTTGACAAGCTGCTTGTAGAGCGTGCGGGATATCGGGATGAATTTGCTTTCAAAAAGCGTGCGCGCCCAGGACAGTTTTTTGCTCAGGTTGCGGGCGTTGTTCTGCTCCGTGTCGTATCTCTCAATTTTCAGCCAGGCAGCGTACTTTTGCAGGACCCTATAGACTTGCTCCTCTTTGGGGTCGTCAGTTGCGGTTCCTTCCTTAATTCGCTTGATGAGCTCGGTAGGCGTCAGTTGCAGCTCTGAAGTCGAAAAGCCCTCCAGGTCCTGCAGGAAATACTTTACCGTCTTGGCGGTTCCTTCATTCTGGACTGCGAGGTTATCGCAAAAGTCCATGATGGTCTTGTCGCCAACCATGCCTGCCTTAAGGGAAAGGTCGTATTAAAGCGTATAGTATTGATATTTAGCCATACGCTATCGTATGGAAAATACATGGCGCCGCTGACCAGACTCGAACTGGTGACCCACTGGTTAACAGCCAGTTAAGCTCCGAAGCACAATATTGCGCTTTGAATTTGCTCTACCATGCTGAGCTACAGCGGCGCAATGATACGCAATTTTCAAGCACAAAATAAATGTATTGGCTAAAATAGAATTGACAAAACAACGTCAGCTTTTCGGATTACAGGTGGTGAGAGCGTGACCGGGCCCAAAGGAGCTCAAACTTACGCAGGGTGTGGACCCTACCCGCTTTTTTTTGATGTGAATGAAAACCGGGCCCAGAGGGACTACATCGTTAGAAATATGGGGTGCGACCTACTCTTAGCCGGCTACTGCTTCTTGACTGTGGAGCACTGACTTTCAATTGAATGTTATGATACGGCCGGGTCATATTGAAATTAAATGATAGAATCTTCTTATAGAAGGATAGCTGATAACTATTTAATCCAAACAAAAGAGCTATTGAATATGCAAGTTAGGCTGCTGGCAATAGTGTTAGGGCTGGTCTTCCTGGCTGGAGTCGTTTCAAGCAGTGCAAGACCTGCATACGCAGAGACTTTCACATGCATGACAACCCTGGATGGCTCTCGAGAAGTGCCTACTGTTGACACTGGGGGTATAGGATCGGCATCTTTGTCGTTTGATTCAGAAACTAACGAGCTGTCCTGGGAAATAGAATTTTCCGGACTTTCGGGGCCTGCGACTGCAGCGCATTTCCATGGGCCTGCAGCTTTAGGAGCTAATGCTGGAGTGCAGGTGAATATTGGCGACGCCTCTGGCCTGTCTTCGCCAATGGCTGGGTCAGCGGTATTGACTCTCGAGCAGGAATCTTTCCTTCTTGGCGAAGAAATGTACATCAACATCCACACGGAGGCGAACCCCAATGGCGAGATTCGAGGACAGGTATCATGCGAATCCGAATTGCCACCTTCTACCGATGGAGAATGGCAGACTGCAATGTTGGCATTCGGTGACGACGAGCATGAAATCCAGTACATGATCACTGGCGGCACTCTGGATGAACTGACCGGCGACGTGGAAACTCAAATGATCACTGCAGCCATCACCGCTGAACAGGATGGCGAGCTGACAATCCAGCTTCCCCGAGAAATTATGGATTCCGTAGCAAATGGCCAAGATCTGGACTATATTGTCTTTGTTGACGAGATTTCAGAGGTCGCGGACGACAACTTTGGAGAAGACGTGCGAACGCTGACTATCCCATTCCTTGCGGAAAGCAAACTGATTGACATCGTCAGCGCTTCAATAATTCCAGTTGCAGGTGAAGAATGGCAGACTGCGACGCTGACAATTGGCGATGAGGAGCATGACATCCAGTACACAATTAGTGGCGGCACTTTGGACGAGCTGACCGTTGACCAAGAAAATTCCACAATAACTGCAATGATCACTGCAGAATCAGATGGCAAGCTGACAATTCGGCTCCCTAGAGATGTTGCAGATTCAAAGGACGGCCAAAACGACTCGCCCTTCATAGTCACGGTTGACGGCGAAGACTCAGACGTAACGGACGACAATGGTGCCACGGCGAGAACCCTTTCAATCAACTTTAGTGAGGATGCAAGGCAGATTAACTTAATCGGTACATTCGTGGTACCAGAGTTCGGCGCACTCACGGCGGTCGTACTTGCAGCTGCAATCGTCGGGATCATCGTAGCCACAGGAGTATACAGCAAATTCAGCTTCCTGCCAAAGACGTAAAAGAAGGCTAAACGATCCTCTTTTTTCTTTTATAGTTAAGGAGACTGGTAACGACCATTAGGTTCCATTAAAGATGATTTGTTACTCTACAAATAGCATAAACATTATTCATGCACATTATTCAACAAAAATCTACGGGCCCGGAAGTTCTCAAAGCCACAGTGGAAGCGAGCATCACAAACGGCAGAAGCCATCGGGGCGGCTAAACGGCCCCCTCGTGATTTTTTCTTAAACTAGCTATGGCTGAGCGTTCTGCCAAGCAGTTTAGACAGAATAAATGTTTGGAACAGGCGTCATGCGACTTTGGACTCAAATAATCGAGAAAATTGAGGTGGGCCTTACATGCCCTCTTCGCGTGTGTAGATGTACAGCCCGTCCAAGAAGACGCGCTGGTCCTTGTCCTTTATTCGGGTGGACTGCTCAATATTGGCAGCAGTCTGCGAGACGTCGTCCAGACTCGGGCCCTTTATCAGAACGTCTTCGCCCTGGACTTCGACCTTGGTGGCGTCGCCCTGTATCCGGGCCACGCGGGCAGACCTCTCGCCGAAAAAGTTCTCCACGTGGATTTCTTTGCCCTTTACCTTGACAGATATCGGAAAGTGGGCAAAGATTATCTTGACTTTGTAAGTGAAACCTTTCTCGACGCCTTTTACCATGCTCTGAATGACGCTCCGCACCGTGTTGGTCACTGCAAGGTCTCGCTTTCTCTTGCCGTACGGCTTTATCGTGGCCTTGTCGCCTTCGATGGTGATTGTCACCGGGATCCTGAGAAAGTCTTTCTTAACCGTCCCGAGCTTGCCTTTGGCGACTATGGACGACCCTTCCTTTGTAAGCTTGACGCCTGACGGGATCTTTACCTCTGCCATTATTTCTTGCTCAGTAGACGTAGCCAACTAGAACTCCTCCCAGACCCTGCGACTGCGCCTCGTGGTGAGACAGTATGCCCTTGCTGGTGGACACGAGCAGTATGCCCATGTTGTATGCGGGCAGGAACTGTCGCTCCCAGTCAAAGTACGCGTCCTTTTTTACCGAGAAGCGGGGCGTGATTATGCCGCACTTGTTTATCTTCGCCAAAAGCTGGACGTGGAATTTGCCCGCCCTTCCGTCGTCGATCTGTTCAAATTCGCCAATGTATCGGTGCTTTTGCATCACGCGCAGCACCTCGCTTGAGAACTTGGACGCGGGCAGGATTATGCACTCCCTCTTTCTCCTAGTCTCGTTGTTGTATATCGTCGTGAACATGTTTGAAAGCACGTTTAGGGCCGGCATACCATCCACCTATTCGTACTTTACGAACCCTAGGCTGCTTGCCACTTCCCTGAAGCACTGCCTACAAAGCATCAGGTTGTAACTTCTGATGAGACCGTTATATGAACCGCACCTTTTACACCAGCGGACTCCCCTGCCATGCGCTAGTTTCTTTCTTCCTGTTGTTTCGTAATCTCTTGGCTTTGGCATCACGCTACCCCCACTCCGAACTGCCGCTTGAAAAATTCGATCGCTTCCTGCTTATTTATCCGGTGGCTCTTGCCTATCTTGGCGCGCTTGCGGCTCCTCCTCGCTATCCTGTAGCCAGGCCTAACTAGGACGACGTTTATGTCCATACCGAAAATGCCTATCTCCGGGTTGTATTTCGTGCCGGGGATGTCGATGTGCTCGTGCACACCAAGGGAAAAGTTGCCAAAGTCGTCAAACGAGGACTCTTTGAGCACGTTCCTCTTGGCTGCGACGGCCCTCTTCAGGAATTCGATGGCCTCTTCGTGCCTCAGCGTCACCATCGCGCCTATCGGCTCTCCCTTGTGGATGCCAAAGTCGCGCACTGTTTTTTTCGCGCCCCTTTCCGTGGGCTGATGGCCTGTAAGTTCTGTCAGTGCTTTCTTGGCCTTTTCCATTGGCTCGCCGGACTTGCCGACTCCGATGTTTATCACTACCTTGTCCACTGCAATCCTTTTCATGCTTTTTTCCATGGCTTGCTCGCTCATTTTCTAGTTCACCTTTATCACTGGCTTGTCAGAGCCGACCACCATGACCATCTCGACTGGCAGCTCGACCACCTTGTCCTCAAAGGTCACAAGCGCCCTCTTGGGAAGTGAGAACACTCCGTCGCGGATGTCCTCTATCTTGCCGACCCGGCCGGCATTGTCGCCGGTTATGATGAGCGCGATCGCGCCCTTTTCAAACTTGATGTGATCCTTTATCTTTGACTCTGGCAGCTGCATTAAGCACGTGTCGCCCACCTTTAGTTTTGCGTCACTTATCAGCGTCCTGCCGTCGTGGAAGCCGTACTGGATCTTCTTGCCCTTTGTCATGACCTTGCTTGTCACCTTGGCCAGTTTCACGTTCTTTTCAGCGTCCTCGACTGCAACCGGTGCCAACACTTCCGAGTCCTTTGGAACCATCCTGTAGGCCTGGCCCGTTGCAAGCTCGACCACGTCCATGAGGCCAACTGCAAGATTGGGGTCGCGCCTGACCACGCCGTCGACTTTAATCTTGCCCTCGTTGAGCACGACTTGCGACTCGCGTGCGGTCTTTGTTACCTTGATGGCGTCGCGCAGCACCATGCCCAGCGGATACGACTTGTTCTTTGGGTGTGGGCCCGGCTTGACCCGCATGACGAACTGGCTCTCCTTCCTCCTGATGTCCCAGAACGTCGGTGCCATCTGCCTCTTTACCCGTGTGTCGCCGCCTTTCTTGCCCATTACTTGGACGCCCCCTTCTTCTTTGCCGCTTTCTTTACTTTCTTTTTGGCAGCCTTCTTGGGCTTTGCTTTGGCTTTGGCTTTGGTCTCCTCCGGCTTTGCTTTGGCTTTGGCTTTGGTCTCCTCCGGCTTGGCTTTGGCTTTGGCTTTGGTCTCCTCCGGCTTTGCAGCGGGTTCTACCTGCGGCTCGGCAGCCGGCTGCTCCTTCTGGACGCTACCTGCGAACCTTAGCTTGTCGTCTGTTTTTGCGCTGGTTATCATCACGTTTGAAGCGTGGATTGGGACCTTGACTTGGCCACCCTTCACCTTCTCGTGCTGTATGCCCTCTATGATGAGCGTGCCGAACTTGACGTTGACGCGGTCGACCTTGCCCTCGACGCCCTTGTATTCGCCGCGCATGACGCGCACAGAGTCGCCTTTTATGACGCGGGCGCTCCTGCGGCCGTACTGCTGGCGGAGGCTGTCTGACAGCGTCGCGCCCACCATCTTGTCGAGCCGGTGCTTTTGAACGTGCAACAGTTTTGGATTAATCTGTGTCATTAGACTATCATCCCCGCAAGGTTTGCAATCCTTGGCCACTTTTCTGCCGCCTCGCTTGCGACAGGGCCCTTGATGTCCGTGCCCTTTATCTCGCCTTCCGGCGTTACCAGAACAGCTGCATTATCCTCAAAAGAGACGCGCGTGCCGTTCGGGCGCCTGATGGGGTATTTCTGCCTGACGATTACTGCGCCGAACACCTGTTTGCGCAGCTCAGCCGGGCCCTTCTTGACTGTCACCGTGACAAAATCGCCGACAGCTGCCGCCGGCTGGCGAGAGTGCCTGCCCTTGTACCTGGTGACCTGCGCGATGCGCAGCACCTTTGCGCCCGTGTTGTCAGCGCATACAAGCTCTGCAGTTACTGGCAACGCCCTTGTGATGTAGGGGCGGAATTCCTCTACGCCCTTGGCCGAAACTGCCCTGGACTTAGTTCCTGCTGACATCCTTTGTGTTCACCTCTATAACCACGAAAGATATTGTCTTTGAAAGTGGTCTGCATTCTGCTATCATTACCTCGTCACCTTCTTTTGTTTCGACGCATTCTGGTAGATACGCGTGGACCTTTGACCTGGACCTGACGTACCTCTTGTATTTCACAACGGGCCTCGGGTATTCCCTCAACACGACGACCATCTTCTTGGCCTTGGCGCTGGTGACCGTGCCTCGTAGCAACTTGCCCCTTACAGAGAGAGTGCCGTGAAACGGGCAGAGGTCGTCTGCGCATTCTTTGCGGGGAGCAACAACTGAAACGCCGATATTTCTTACCATACTATCACCTATAATCGCGACACGCGGTCCTCAGGTCTTGCTATCAAAGACGAACCACTTATAAAGCAAGCGCCGGTCGGAATTGCAATCTCGATCTTTTTCGCCGCTGCCTTTGCGATCTGCTTTGTCTTGCCACCGGTTCTGATAGTTATCGTGTTTTTCGTTTCAAACACTATTGTGCCCCTGATGCCTGCAAGCGTAGGATCAGTTGACTCGACGACCATTGTGCCAAGGCCAATTAGCTCGTGCGCCAGAATATTTCCTGCAGTCATCATGTTGACGCCTTGGCCTTCCTTTCGTTCAGAATAGTCATGACGCGCGCAATGTCGCGCCTTACATACCTTAGATCGCCAGAGTGCTTTTTCAACGTGCCCTTGGACTGCTCGGACCTCATCTTTGCAAGGTCTGCCTTCATCTCAGACAGCTTGTCGCCAAGGTCGGTATCGTTCATTTCACGAAATGTCTTGAGCTTAATTCGTGCCATTGACTGTCTCCTCCTTCGGCCCCGCCGGCACTTCTTTTGCCGCTGTTGCTTCTGCGACAGGCGCCTCGGCTGTCTGATCTGGGGCTGGAGCCGACGCCGTACCGTCCACAAACTGGAACTCCTGCGGGAGTTCTGCCTTTGTGGCTATGCGCAGCTGTATGCCCATCAGGCCCATTTTCGTAAGCACGTGCGTGATGCCTGTCTTGACTACGTGGCCTGCCACGTCGCCGCTCTTTGGGACGACCCCAACGGTGTGCTTTTCAAAGTGTGCGCGCTCTGTGCGGAGCTTGCCTGAAATCACTACTTCGACGCCAAGTGCGCCCGCGCTCATTATGGTGTTGAGCGTCCACATCGAGGCGCGCCTGAATGCTGTTCCGCGCTCGATGAGCTGCGCAATCCTGTTGCACATGATGTCCGGGTTTAGTTCCGGTGTCGTGACTTCAAGTACGGAAATCTGTGGGTTCTGCAGGCCGAACTTTTGCTCGAGCTTGGCCATTAGGTCCTTAATGCCGGTCCCCTTGCGGCCTATGACCAGGCCGGGTCTAGTCACGTACACGGTTATCCTTGCGCCGACCGGCGTCTTTTGGATCTCTACGCCACCAAAACCTGCGTCCTTCAACTCGCGTCTCAAAAACTCGTTTATCTCCATGTTGCGGTAGCTGTTTTTCATCACGTTCTTGACAGCGCTCATTTGACTGTGCCCTCCTGTGCGACCAGTTCCACGTGGACAAGGGTGTCAAACTTGGGGCTTGACCTTCCCATCGCCCTTGGCTGGAACCTCTTTAGTTTTGTTCCCTTGTGAACTACTGCGCTGACAATGCGAAGGCGATCGAGGTCCATACCCTTGTATTCTGCGTTTGATTCCAAGTTGTCGAGAAGTTTCAGGAATTCCTTTGCCGCCTTTTGCGGGAACCTGCCGGAAGAAAAGCCGTCGCGGATGTTGCTCCTGTGGGCAACTTCGTTGTGGTAGCGTCTATACGGTACTGCCTCTTTCTTGGCCACGACGTTTTCGAGAAATTCGCGGGCCTTCTCTATGGACTTGCCGGAGATTGCGAGCGCGATTTCGCGCGAATGCTTGTGCGAGATGCTCTTCTCGCGGACAGATGCGCGCACGTGGCGGGCCTTGTCAAAGTTTTGGAAAGCATATGAGTATTGTGGCATAACTATCACTTCAGCGGGACGTACAGGCTGGACCTAGACGCGCCTACACCGGGTGCGCCGTGCTGTACCCTTTTGTTTGTTATCGCGTATTCTCCTAGGTAGTGGCCAACCATTTCTGGCTTGATTGCTACCGGTGTAAACTCTTTGCCGTTGTGGACGTTTATCGTGAGGTTGATCATGTCTGGAAGTATAATCATGTCACGTATGTGCGTCCGGAGCTGCCCCTTGAGTTTTCCTTCGCGGGCCAGCTTTATCTTTTCGCGCAGCTTTCTCTTGTCGTCGTTCATGTAGGTACCGACGCGTTTGTTCAGAGACCTGCGCTGCCTTGCATTGAGGAGCGGAAGAACGTTTTCAATAGACAGGGACTGTAACTGCTCGGGCGTGTAACCCTTGAACTTGAATTCGCGTACCATTAGATCACTCTGTCCTCCACATGTTTTCCATTTTTAAACCTAGCGAGCGTCATTTATACCAGCCCCAGTTTCGTCGCAAGCTCGCGCGCGCCTTCCGGTGCCTTGAAGGTGACGAACGCCTTCTTACCCTGAATCGTCCTTGCCGTGTTGACCTCTGCCGTCTCTATTTCGTAGAGTATGCGGATTGCTGCTGCGATCTCGTGCTTGCTTGCATGTTCGGAAACCATGAACGAGAGCTTGTTCTCACGCTCTATCTGGTTGAATGTCTTTTCAGTGACATAGGGTGCAAGGATTATCTTCATGGCCTTTTCTGCAGACATTTCGTTGCTCATTTCACTATCTCCATTATCTTGTGCATCGGCGCTTTCACTTCCTTCAACTGCGCTACTGCGTTCTGCGAGAATATCGTCAGCCTCACGGGTTTTGAGCCCGGCGCAAGGTCAAGCACGCTTATTTCCCTGGCGGTCTTGATTGCAATCCCAGGCAGGGAGGTGATGCCCACCACCTTGGCCTCGTCGCCAACTACGATTAGAGCGCTTGTGCCGGTGCGGGCCGTTCTTCCGCGCCTGCGCGCAGTCCCGGAACGCACTTTCTTGACGCTTGCACGCGCAAGGTCGTCGCCAATCCCGAGCGTCACCAAGGCGTTTTTCAGGTCCTTTGCCTTTACTATCGACTCGATGTCGTTTGAGACTATTATCGGCAGTTTTACGTCTTTGGCGATCTTGTGGCCGCGGCCCTCAACCAGATCGCGTCTTGCCGTTGCCGCAATCACGGAACACAGCCCGAGTTGCTTTTCCTTCTGGTTTATCTTCTTGTAAATTTTCTTCCACGACTCTGGCGGATGCGCGACCCTGCCGTGCCTGACGCCTGCCACGCCTGCTGCCTGGCCTGCGCGCGGGAACCCTTCGCCCCTTGCCCTTGCAAGCCTGGCGATGCCAAGACCGGTGTTCCTAGACTCGGCGCTGACGTTCTCGCCTGCGCCGGGGTATCGTCCCTGCCTCTGGTAGCCGTGCGATGCAACGTTCACGTACACCTTGTGGATTACCTCGGGCCTATACGGCGTATCAAAGACGACCGGGAGTTCGACGCTTCCAGCGTCCTTGCCGTCTATGCCCCTTACTGTTGCCTTCATTCGACGATTACCTCCAGAACTTTGGGCTCTGCAACCTTTTTGGGGATGTTGCGTATCGGGTGACGCATCTTTACCAAACGTTTTGGAACGCCTGGGACCGAGCCCCTCACAACGACGTAGTCTCCCTTGACTATTCCAAAGTGCTTGAAGCCGCCCTTGGGGTTTATCGCGCCTTCCTTCTCGGCGTTCGACATTATCAGTATGCGCTTGTTGTATTCGGTGCGCTGGTGGAAGCCCCGCTGGCCCTGCCTTGCAACCGTGTACATGACCACAGCAGGTGATATTGGACCAAGTGTTCCTACCGCGCGCACGCTCTTTCTTGACTTGTGCTGCTTGCGCTTTACACCAAACCTTGTGATTGGTCCTTCAATTCCCTTGCCCCTCGTTATACCAAAAACGTCGACGTTCTGTCCCAGCTGCAAAATGTCGCTTGCCTTGATCTCCTTGCCCAGGACGCCCTTGACGTATTCAAACTGCGCCTTGGCGTCTTTGCCAGACACCGCCAGCTCGAACACGAAGGGTTTTTTCTGCGGGATGCCGACTGCGCTCGGCGTTATCGAGGCGATAGCCATGACAGAGCTTGCCCCTCCGACTTTTGCACCTGCCTTGGCAAGCGCGTCCTCTGCCTGCTTGATCTCGACCTTCCTTGACATCTCTTTTGGAAGATCTTTTGCATAGGCGTCAAAAATGGCGTGTTGGCCGTAGTTGTCTTTTCTATAACCGCGGACGCCGATTATCTTGACCGGCGGTGTTGCGATGACCGTGGCAGCGTTCATCAACTGCTTGCCAAAGTTTGGAGTCTTTTCCCTGTCGTCAATCGTCAGTACGTGTATACTGCCAACCTTGAAACCAGCAAAACCCAAAAGTGTGCTTTTTTCGCCTACCATCTGCGGCCAAGTCCTCACCCTTGCTTCGAGGCTCTTGGCTCTCGCTCTTGGCCTGAAGGCGATACTACCCCTTCTGGGCGCGCTGTACTTGCGATGACCCATAGATAGTGCATCAGTCCGCCCAGTCCTTTTATAAATTATGCAGTGTCAAAAGCTAGTTTTTTGACAAAAGAGAGCTGTTAAGTATCGCTAGGGTACCAAGCACCGCCTCTTCTAGCCGCACCGTCTCGGTGGCTTGGTTCGGAAACATGTTTATCATGAATTCCAGCCTTGTGCTACTTTTCTCCTTTGCGAGTATCTCGTGCACGCCGTGCCTGGGCGCGCCGAAAACCACGAGCACGTTTTCTGAGCCCTTTATGCGTTCGGCAAGCTTGGCCTCGGTGTTCTTGTAATAGGTCCCTTTGCGCGAGGCGACAATCACGGTAGTGTTGTCAACGCTGCTCACCAGTTTTACTACCGACGGCACTTCCTTGACCTCGTAGCCCCAGTACTCGAATATGTCCAAGTCTGTTGCCTCCATCGCCCGCAGGTTGGGGTGAGGCGACGTGAACTTGACGTTCACTTTCTTGCCGTCAAACCCCTCTCCGTCAAAGGGAATGAGCGATCCGAGGCCGGCCTCGACAAACAGCTGGCCCTTTACCTTTGCGATGACGCCGGTGCGCACATCTCCGGCTTTGACGGTCTTGATGTCCTGCGCAGGCTTATGGTGAGGCGCCTTTATCGGGTGCAGAATCCCTGCAAATTCAAGGTGGGCCATCCTTGGATACAATGCCTTGCGCAGGTACTGCGGCGTGTCAAGGTATCGCAGAACAGTGCGCAGAAGTACTGGGTCGTCTTTTTCAAACTGTGATAGTGGATCGTGGTAGATGTAAATACGCTTTACCCTGAAAATGGAGCAGGCCCGGGCAAACTGCGCAATTTTTATGCTCTTGTCTCTCTTGGTCTGTTCGTCTGAAAGTGAGGAGTCGGGTATTGCAACCCAGAGGTGTGGCATGCCTACTCGTTGAGGAGCTCTTGCACGAGGGTTTCAAGGTAGCCTGTTGCGCCAAAGAGGTTATGGCGCAGGTTGCCCTTCTTGTCGATCACAAGCGATGTAGGAGTCCCGCGCATAGCATACTCTTCAAAAGTCTTTGCAGAGTACTCTTTATGCTTCAGGTATTCCTTGACCCTTCCAATGAGCACTTGGCGATCTTTTTCGCTGTAGGTCTTAAAGTCAGGCACGTTTGCCTCGATAAAGTCCTTCATCTCACTTTCAGTCTTTTCCCCTGTCTCCTTCTTGAGCATATCCATCGCAACAGGGAATGGTATCTTATACGGCAGCTGGCCGCCGTTCTTTAGCTGGCCGTACTGTGAGAGCGCCCTGTGCGTCTCGCCGATGACCTCTCCCGTTGTCAGGAGCTTTTGCAGGTTCTCGACCGTGTTCTTGTCATAGTCTTCAAAGGCAGTCGCCATGCCAAGTATCGTCACGCCTTTGTCGCGATACTTGTTGTATACTTCAATGGCTTCCGGTACGCCGTGCATAAAGCAGCCGGGACAGTTTACCTGGAAAACTTCAACGACAACGACGTTGCCCTTCTCCTTGTCTATATTGGTGGGTCTGCCCTGGACCCAAGTCGAAACCTGGAGGTTCGGGGCCTTTGCTCCAATCTTGGCCATAACGTACCTGAGAAATCGCTGTCGTTAAATTAACCTTGCCTTGATACTCAGGCCTGTCTCTTGCTAGAGCGTTCCTTGGCCATCGCCGCGTATTTTTCGAGCTCTTCGTCCTCGACCTTGCGCATCGCGCGAGTCTTGGTGTCGATTATCGCCATCTTCAGGCTCTTGGTGCCAGACTTGTCCTCGCTCACGATGAAAATGCCTTCGACTGCAAGGGCTGCGGCTTCGTCAAGGGAGACCTCGGACTTGAACGACTTTTCGAGAAAGTCGGTTACCTGATCGCTGCCTGCGCCGATTGCGACCGCGTCGTAACCGATGTACGTCCCGGACGGGTCGGTCAAATACAGGTTTGAGCCGTTCTTGTCAACGCCTGCTAGTATGAGAGCAACGCCAAACGGCCTCACGCCCGCGTACTGCGTGAACTGCTGGGCCATGTCTGCTATGTTCTTGGCAACACCCTCGACGTCGACCGGCTCGTCGTAGATGAGTCTGTTGCTTTGCGCAAAGAACCTGGCATGGTCCACCTGCGTCCTTGCGTCAGGGATGTAGCCTGCCGCAGCGACGCCGATGTGGTCGTCGACCTGGAATATCTTCTGGGTTACGTTTGAAATCTGGAGCTTTCTTGCTTTTTCTTCTACCGCAAGTACGACGCCATCCTTTGACCTGACGCCGATTGCAAGGGTTCCGCGCCTTACGGTTTCAATAGCGTATTCTACCTGGTAAAGCCTGCCGTCGGGCGAAAATACAGTAATCGCTCGGTCATATCCTGCTGCTGCGGGTAACAATTCGAGCTACTTTGCCCCCACCGTTTAATTTAAGTTTACCTCGCTTTTCCACACGCTTGATTTTAATAGCGTTGTGCAATCAGACTTGCCGTGCAGGACGAAATAACGTTCTTCGGTCACCCAAATGTCCAGTCGTTCCACGCAAGGACGGTCGAGATAACAAAGGAGGAGCACCTCACGCTCGAGGGCGACTGCATAATTGGAGTCAGGGCGACAAAGGCGTGCGCAGACCTTGACCCTGCTGTTCGGAGTAGGCTGATGAAAAACGACTCGCGCGTCAAGATAGAAATCATCGTCGGAAATGACGTTTACCCGATAACAGGGAACGGTGACGAGCGGCTGACGCTTAAAAACACACATGACATCGTGATACGCAAGACGAACTTCGTTTGTCCACGCACGCTTTCGGTAAGGTGCGACAGGGCCTCTTCTGACATACCTAGAAAAATGGTCGAGGAGCTGAGAAACCCCGTGACAAAGGGACTGTTCCGCATCACGGTCGAGTAACTTCAATCGCTCTTGCAAGTGCCGCGTTCATTATTTCGGCGGCGAGGAATTCTTTGCATTTGCCCTCTTTTTCCGCAATCGCCGCGAACCTTTTGTCTCCATAGATGCCATTCAGAACCTTTGCCATCTTAACGCTTGTGTCGCTTATCGTTCTGGCGGCCTTTGTGTCAAGGTCTGCCGGAGCGTTGCAGCCGTACGCCTTCATAGTGGCAGAGTAATACTTCATGACTGCACCTCTGACTTCGACCATTCTTGCGGTTTCTATCAACCCTGCCCGCTTTAGCCTGTCAAGGTGGTGGCGGACTGTCGTCGTGGCCTTCTTAAGGCCCGAACCTGCGAGCGCCTTTGCAATCTCTTCTGCCGTCATGGGCTTGTGGGCAAGAACCTCCAGAATCCTGAGCCTTGCCGGGTCTCCCAGGCCCCGGGCCGCTTGGGAGCTCAAAGTCGTTATCCTTCTTACTTTCACTTCCTTTTGGAACAGTGTCTCTGACATCTCCAATTCAATTCTGTAAAAGCATGAAAAAGCCTGTATCAACTAATTTTGTCATGCTTGTCAATTGCAATAATAGTTGTAGTTGCGATATGGTGCATAGGGTATTAAACAGGCTTGGTGAAATCGTACCCATGTCTATAGCACAACTATGACAGAAATGGTAACAATTCTATGTTACTTGGAAACAGGCGGATGTGGACAGCATTTGGTCCCCTGCGAGCCCGCACATGCACGGCAGCGATGCAAAAAGGCCCAGACATTGGTGGCCGGATTGAGCAGATTATAGTTTCCGGTCGGCTATCCTTTCGTATGCGAAAATGTAGCGACGCGCAAGCTCGCTGACTATTTCCGGCGCCACCTCCGGCGGGCCGGGCTTTCTACCCTCCTTTGCAAGCCTGTCGATTTCTGCCTTGAACCCTGTCTTTATCAACCAATCCCGCAGGTGCTGCTTGTCATAGGCTTCCTGGACCTTGCCTGGCTGGTAGTCTTGCTTTAGCCAGAGGCGATATTCGTCGGGGCCCAGGGAATCGCCTAGAAGTATCTTGCCGTCTGCGTCGCGCCCAAACTCGAATTTGACGTCTGCTATGATGAAGCCTCCTCTGCCTGCAATCTCGCTCATCTTTTCATAGAGCCATACCGATGTTTTTTCAAGGTAGTCATAGTCCTGCTCAGAGACAAGTCCCCTCTCTATTGCCTGCTTCTTGTCTATTGGAACGTCATGCTCCTCTGACTTTGTCGTGGGATCAAATATCGGCGCGGGCAGCTTACCGGCGAGAACAGGTTTGTAATATGCAGGGAGGCTCTTGCCGACGTGGTCCTTGAATCTCTCCTGGAAAGAACCGTAAAAGTAGCCCCTGACCACGCACTCAAGTGGGATCATCTGCAGTTTCTTGACTACCATCTTGTCCTTGTCTTCTATCCTCAACATGTGGTGAGGGGTGCCAAGCGCGTTGAACCAGAACTCGCTGAACCTGCAGAGCACCTCACCCTTTCTCGGTATTGGCGTCGCCATTTTGACGTCGAAGGCCGAGACGCGGTCGGAAAAGTGGAACAGGATGTTGCCGTCGTCAAGCTCGTAGATGTCCTTGACCTTGCCCTTGCGTACCAGCCTCAACGGCCTTGAGACTGTGCCCAGAGCATATCTGCTTATCTGTTGAAAGACTTGTTTAAGATATTTACCGCAGACTGAAAAAACCATGCGGGAGATGATTAAATCTCAGCTTTACAGACGGCCGAGGAAAAAAGGAATGAAATGTGATGGCTGAATGCCTACATTTTTCCTACCTATCAGCCGGAAGAGCTTGCAAGATTTCAATCGTTCGATGAATTAAAAAGCGGGCGAGCTAGTTGATTGGACTAGCTCGATCTAGTTCTTTGCTGTCGTTGGAGGGTTGTTGTTGTTATTGTTGTTGTTATTGTTGTTGTTATTACCGCCAGTGGTTGTCGTCGGCGGATTATTACTCTTGTTGGAGTTGTTGTTGTCTGCGTACGCCAGAGATGCTGGGGAGATGATCGCCCCAACGGCCAAGGCTACGATAGCCAAAGTCGCGATTGCGAGAATCATTTTTGACCCTATCATGTCAATATCACTAGAGCCTCCCTCTATGAGAAGATGCATGGAAGAATATTCTATTTGAGAAATCGGCAAGAATAGACGGGCGATCTCAAAAAGACTTTTTAACGGCGCGACTTTGATTCCACCTGTTCGATGGCAGACTTTTCGCTAGCCCTTGACCAGCCTGTTTGCGTAGGGATAATCGGCGGCGGGCAGCTTGGCAAGATGCTGGCTCACGAGGCATGTCGCATGTCATTCAAGGTAATAGTGCTTGACCCCACTGAAGGCTGCCCAGCTTCCAAAATAGCCGACGAGCAGATAGTCGCGGATTTCAAGGACGAGCAGGCAATAATGAGGCTGGCTGAAAAGTGCGACGTGTTGACGTACGAAATAGAGCTTGCAAACTCGACTGCACTCAAGCAGCTTGAGGAGCGAAACTACCCTGTCAGGCCGGCACCCGAGACCCTGCGCACGATCCAGAACAAGTACAGGCAAAAGTCGTTTCTGAAAAAGCACGGCGTGGCGGTGCCCGAGTTTGAGCTTGTTGAATCAGAGGAGCAGCTGCGCAAACTCTGTAAAAAGTTTGGATACCCTGCAATCCTGAAGGCTACGGAGGACTCGTATGATGGGCGCGGGAATTACACGATAAAGTCAAAAAACGACGTTGAAAAAGCATACCGTTATTTTGCCGGGCGAGAGATGATGCTTGAAAAGTTCGTACCGTTCGTACACGAGCTCTCGATAATGGTGGCGCGCAACCCGTCGGGTCAGATAGAGTCGTTTCCAGTTGCAGAAAACGTGCACGACGACGGCATACTGGACATGACTGTAACGCCGGCGCGCATAAGCCGCAAGGCAGAGGCCCGGGCAAGAAAACTGGCAGAAAAGGCCATGAAAGTTTTGCATGGTGCGGGGATATTTGGGATAGAGATGTTCGTAACGAAAAAGGGGGACGTGCTCGTAAACGAGGTCGCGCCCCGCGTGCACAACTCTGGGCATTACACAAATGAGGCGTGCTCGGTCTCGCAGTTTGAGCAGCACCTCCGTGCGGTTCTAGACCTGCCCCTTGCAAAGCCAGAGCTCCTGTCGCCTGCCTGCATGATAAACATCTTGGGACCCGAGGGCTTTGAGGGTCCTTACGCCGTTGAAGGGATCAAGAGCGCCATGAATGTGCCCGGCGCCACGTTTTACATATACGGCAAGCAGTTGTCCAAGCCCCGGCGCAAGCTGGGCCACATCACAGCCACCGGCAGGACCGCTTCTGAAGCGACATTGCGGGCCAAGAAGGCAAGAAAGGCAATAAAGCTGGTCCCTTCCAACATAGGTGGGAGCGCATGAAGCCAGTAGTCGGCGTAATCATGGGAAGCGACTCGGACCTGCCTGTAATGAAAGAGGCGGCCGAGTTTCTGGAATCTTTCGGGATACCATGCGAAGTGACAGTCGTGTCGGCACACAGGACAGCGAGACGCATGTTTCACTACGCGCAGGGCGCCAAGAAAAGGGGCATCAAGGTCATCATCGCGGGCGCCGGCGGAGCAGCGCACCTGCCCGGCATGGTCGCGTCGCTGACGCCTCTTCCGGTAATAGGCGTTCCGATAAAGACAAAGAGCCTCGACGGCATGGACTCGCTCCTCTCAATAGCGCAAATGCCGCCCGGCGTGCCAGTGGCGACGGTCGCGATAAACGGCGCAAGGAACGCGGGCATACTCGCTTCGCAGATCCTTGCCCTTTCCGACGGCAAAGTTGCAAAAGAAGTTGAGCGCTTCAAGAAAGGCATGGAAAAAACAGTCATAGACAAGGCCAGGTCGCTTGAAGGCATGGGCGTCAAACGCTACCTGCGAAGAAGCAAGTGATCATTGCTTTTTGTCGCACGTAGTGAATGGCGTCGAAAGATGCCTGACGGTCATCCCCGGATGTCATCAGATGCTGCGTTATGTGGCATTTTGTTGCTATCATTGATCCTTTCTGTAGGATACGGCTTCCGCATCGTCGATTGCAGCAGTAGAATTTATTTGGCAGCGATTTTGTTACTGTAGTCGTGGAGCACTCACATTCCGATCATTCCTACGATGAGCACGGGCACGGCGAAGAGCCTGTGATAGTCAAAAAGATGGCGCCAAACGAGATGCTGGCAGCAGACCTGAACGACCACGGCATCGACGCGGACGCGGTCGCACAGGGGACGCATCCGGTTGAAAAGCAAGAGTACTACAGCCACAAGTTCGGCCTCAGCTCCAAGTTCGTGACAAATAAGGGCGTAATCCGGGTCAGGGGCAGGAACTTTGATCTCGTGCAGGTGCTGGAGAGGAACTGAGATGAGGCAGGACGCACTACCGCTACCATATGGAACGCTTGGCTATTACCAGATACACTACATCGTCGAGACGGGAGAGGCTGACACCGAGCAGTTGCTGGCAAAGTGCGAGCCCATAACAAAGGGCCACTTCTCCGAAAAGCGCGTGGTCGCGGTGAGGTGGACGGGCTGCGAGGCCGTTGCTGAAAGGCTCCAGAATGACTCGCGCCTCACAGAATTGCTAAAGGAAGTGCTCCTGCACGAAGGCGAGATAAGGCTGGACCCGCTCGATGGCCATGTCAGGATCTACGGCAAGTGGAACCACGAGGAAAACTTGCAGGCAAACCCTGCGATGGCAGAGGTCGCGGACGTCATCGCGGGCCACATAAAGGCGCTAGTGAAGTAAGTAATCTCCACCTCTCGTTAGCTTTAATAATCGTAGGCGGCGCCTTTTCACCCTGAAGCATGAGCGGCTTGAAATTTGAGGGCAAGACTGTTGTTGTTACCGGGAGTGGTACCGGCATTGGCCAGGCCATTGCAAAGAGGTTTGCAGAAAATGGCGCCAACATTGCCATAATGGGCAGGCGCAAGGAGCCGCTCGACCAGACCGCTGCGACTCTGGACGACATTATCAAGAAGGTCGGCTCAAATGGCAAAGTCGCGATATTCCCCGGAGTAGATGTGTCAGACGAAGAAGGCATCAATTCCATGTTTGCAGGCATCAAGAAGGAATTTGGTAGGGTCGACATCATAGTCAACAACGCGGGGGTATCCGGCCCTGTCAAGACTTTCACAAACGCAAGTGTCATGGACTTCCGCGAGTGCATCGCGATACACCTTACGGGCACGTTCTGGACTTCTGCCGCAGGGCTCAAGGCGATGGAAAAGGGGGGCAAGGTGATAACGATATCCACGTTCTTTTCGGAGGAAAACCGCTACGAGCAGAGGCCGTACCGCTTCAGGACGCCCTACACCGCCTCCCAGGGCGCCAAGAACAGGCTGGCAGAATGCCTTGCCTGGGAGCTTGCCGAGCGGGGTATTCGCTCGATTGCGACAAACCCCGGCCCCGTCCACTCTGACAGAATATACAAGACCGTGTATCCCAAGGCCGCGGCAGAATTTCTGCGCGTCGGGGGTTACCCTGAACTTTCTTCAACAGAAATAGAGGTTGTCACCGCAAAGGCGCTGCCCTTTCTGGGCGACCCTGACGGTGTCGTCGCAAAGGCGTGTAAGGACGCCGCGACAGAAATAGCAACTAAGCGGGGCCAGAGCGACGACGCGACCGTGGCAATACTTGCCGGAACTGTCAAGGGAGCCCTTGACAAGATGCAGGAAATCGCCGAAAAGATCCAGGGAAACACGAGCAAGATGATAGTAGACGGCGAGTTCCTCGCGCAGGACGAGGTGGCCGAGATGGTCCTGAACCTGTCAGACGAGAGGATAAGCAAGCTGATAAACGGTAGGGTGATACCCAACGACCGCGTCTTTTATCCTGTCAAGCCAATAGTCGGCACTGGCGTCGACATACTCCCGGGATCAGAACTGAAAGACAAAGTCATTGTGCTCACCACGACATCGTCGGCTGCAAAAGATGTCGGGCGCGTCAAACAAATATCAGAGATCGCGCAGGTGTCCGGCGTCAAGCAGGTAATTGTGCTGTATAGGAACCCTGCCGACGAGGCTCACTTCAAGGAATTTCACAGCCATGCCATAGACTTTCTCGACGAGGCTGTGGTCCGGCGCATATTCAACACCGCCAGAACGCGCTTTGGCTCTATCGACTCTGTAATACACTTCACCGGCGACTATGACTACAACGCGGCATTCAGCGCCATGTCAAGGAAGCAGTGGGACGCGCTTGTCGACAACTACCTGTACATCCCGGGACTAGTCGTGAAAGAGGCGGTGATTGCGATGGCGCCGCAAAGCGCGCTCGACCAGCCCTCAATGTTCAAGGGGACGAAAGGCACGGTAATAGTGGTCGGTCCTGACGCCCCGGTTGGAAAAAGGATCTCCGGGCTCTTGCGTTCTAGGGCAGACGTGTTCAGGGGCGCGCTAAGGCCCTACACCGCAACTGTGAACCAAGAGCTTGGCGACGTGCTTGGCTCTGCGATAAAGCTGCACCTGGTGCTCGCCGGCAACAGCGAGGGTACCGAGCCAAATGCGGACCGCCTACACGCCTCGATACTGAGTTTGGCCGCCGGCGCAGCACTGAAGCGAAACGAGGCCATATTCTACGTTGACGAGGCGCGGGCCTAGCCCCTTTACCTTGCTGACAGCCAGTCGAAAATGAACTTAGCCGCAACACCCATGAGCACGATGCCGAGCATCCGCTGGACCAAAACTTCCTTTGCCTTCTTGGACCACCTTGCACCCAGTTGTGCGCCGACAAACGCGCCTGCAGAGAGCGCTATTGCGTAAAGGTAGTCAGGATGCCCGAGCGCAGAGTGGGTGAAGACGCCGACGATTGCAGTCATCATGAGCGTCAGCTGCGACGTTGGAGCTACCTTTTGCACGGCCATACCGAGCACGAGCAGCATCGTCGGCACGAATATCATGCCGCCGCCAACGCCAAACAGGCTCGATATTATACCTGCGCCAAACGTTATCGCATACATGGCAGCGCGCCTGCCCGGCGACCTCCTTTTCTCGCCTTTTTCCTTCAGGATGGAGCTCCGGAACGCAACGTACAGTCCCACCAATGAGAGCAATATGCCAAAGTACAGGCGAAAGTCCTGTGCCGTAAATTGGCCGGACAATAGCGCGCCGATGACTGCGCCGGGTATGGCAAACGTGGCCATCTCTGCGCCCAGCTTGTAGTCTATTCTTTTCTGTCGCGAATACGCCATCGTTGAAGAAACGCTCGTCGACGCGACTGCAAACAGGCTGGTGCTCGCTATCTGGGTCGGCGGGAGCCCAAGGAACGCAAGCGCCGGCACCATTATGATGCCACCTCCAACGCCTATCATCGAGCCCAGAGTGCCAGCGCCAAGCCCCACGGCAACCAGTATTATCACTGTCGTTATAATGTCAAGCAATACAGCTAGACTCTGTCAGTAACCTTGCAGGTGATAAATCGTTTGCTATGGCGAGTCCTTCCAGACGTTGAGGACGGAGAGCACCTGCGTGCCGGCCACTCCAGGCACCGCCTTGATGTTGTTTGAGACTATGCCGGCAAGGTCGCTTGCGCTCTTGGCCCTGACCTTGAGGAAAAGGTCGCCGTACGTGTGGGTCTCGTGCACCTCGGAGACCGCGTCAAGCAACGAGAGCTTTTTCGCGACGTCGTTGAGCCTGCCCTGTGCAGCGTTGAGTAGCACGAAAGCCACTACTGACTGCCCGAGCGCGAGCGGGTCGACAGAAATGGTGAACTTGCGTATGACGCCCAGCCGGCGAAGCCTGCGCACCCTATTCCGGACCGTGCCCTCGGTCACGCCCAGTTTTTCAGCAGCCTCCACAAACGGAAGCGAGCCGTCTTTTTGCAATGTCTCAATAAGCCGCAAGTCGAGCGCGTCGAGGTCGGCTTTCATCTCGTTTACACATACTAGATGGGTGGTAATAAGTCTTTTATAGCTCTCCGCTTTATATAGAGACGTGCAAGTGGCGCAGGAAGAGACCTGGAAGAGAAACATACACGAGAGAAGTAAGGAAAAATGCTATTCAAATTTCATGAATACACTAGAGACGGACGATACCAAGCGCAGTTACGACCTATCCCTCACACAGTACAAATATTTCTGCAAAGCGGAAATGTATGCCGACTTGCTAACGGAAAAGGACCCGGTCGAGGTCAAGGGGAAGATAATCGACTGGATAGCCCACATGAAAGCCGGCGGGATATCATCAAGCTCTATCAGGACAAAACTGGCAGGCGTACAGCACTTCTATAACGCAAACGACCGCGTCCTAAACTGGACTATGATAAAGAAAAACTCAGGCAAGAAAGAACCTCAGAAGGACAGGCTGTACACAAAAGAGGAGATTCAGAGAATTTTGGACAAGTGTGACGAGCGCAAGCGCGTTATGATATTCCTTTTGCTTGCCGGCCTCAGGATAGGCGCACTACCCCACCTGAAAATCAGGGATCTCAAGAAGCGCGAAAATGAAGGGCTCTATCAGCTCACGGTCTACGCCGGGGAGAAAGAGGAATACACGTCTTTCGCCACTCCGGAGGGGGCAGGGGTCATTGATGAATACCTGGATTACCGACGCCGGAAGGGGGAAGAGATAACTCCAGATGCTCCCCTCCTGAGAGAACAATTCGCACCGGAAGACGCGGCAAAGCCCAAAGCCATGTCACTATACAGCATTGAGGCCACGCTCAACCGCGCCCTCCTGGACAGTGGCGTAAGGACCAAGCTGGCGAATTCTAACCTGCGCCATGACGTGATGCGTTTCCACGCTTTTCGCAAGATGTTTAACACCATGCTCCAAAAGGCAGGGGTCAAGCCACTGATCAAAGAGGTGCTCATGGGCCATGATGTAGGACTTGACAAATCGTATTTGAGGCCGGGTGAGGACGAGTTATTAGCCGAGTACCTGAAAGCCGTTGATTTGCTGACCATATCAGAAGAAAAACAGCTAAGGCAGCAAGTGGACACCCTGAAAACCCAGGCGTCTGACTTGGATTTTGTCAAAAAGCAATACTTGGACGTAAAAATCAGGCTCGAAAAGGCAGAGAAAGGTTTTGAGGGTTATCGTAAGGGAAGCAAAGACTTGCTTTCAGCATTAGCTACTGAGCTCGAAAAAAAGGGATACAGCCAGAATGAAATAGTGCAGGTGATAGCCAAAGCACTTGGCGCGGTAGCACGCCCCAGCACGTCTGCAGAGATTGAAGAGGCTAAAAAAATCACTGAAGCACTAGAGGGCTAATCTTCCAGTTTTTGGCAGTAAAACGCGAATTCGCGGACTAGCCATGATGAGCGTGGCCCCGGACAATCTCTCTTATTTCCACGATGTTATCTTTAATCTGTTCTATAGTTGCTGCTTTGTCTTCACTTCGGGGAATCGCAAAGAGTTTAGGCTTGGCAGGACTTCTCAATGTGGAAAAATACTTCTGGTCAATCTCGAAACCCTGCCGTAGTGTATTACGTATGTTCCTGGGTTTTATTCCGCGCAGCCGGTGGTCCGGATCAGAAATGTGCTCATAGTGTGGTTTCGAATGGTCGTTAGCATCGTACCAGTAAACCCGTTTATGTTTGTCATCTAATGATTTCCATTGAACTTTCCCCAAGTAGATAGGGCCGAACTCGAGTTCTGATAATGCATTTACCGCACTTGTAATTTGATGTAGCTCTCCCAGATGTGAAGATACCCAACCTCTGATAAACTGGTTTCTACTATTCTTTAGCGCTTCTACATCCTCCACACACGCCCCCAGCCGCGTGGTCAGAGAGTTTAGAAAATTCCACCGAAGTCGTTTACCCACTTCTGGCGTATCCCGTAGCCGCAAGTAGCTCCTTTCGCTCTCCGTCAACAGCCCAACCCGTTTACTTCTTTTTATGACCAAAGTCACTAATATGATGCATCTTGGTTATATTTATGTTTTTACCTATAATTAATATGTCAAACGTGACAAACGTCAATCTGAGCTTCCCTCGGGAGCTCGTAGAAAAGATAGATAGGGAGCGCGGCGACGTATCGAGAAGTCGTTTTATGCTTCGACTTGTCCAGCACTCTCTCACGCAGGGACCACAGAATGACAGAGGCAGAGCCTAAATGGCCATAATCATTTCAGATGCCGGAACTTCAGCCGGCACAAGGCAGCGCAGGAAAACCGAACAGCCCAAGAATATCGACCAGGCAATTCAGATGCACGCGAACGTAATCGACAAAAGTACTGGACCGGCCCCAGAGCGCGGTAATGGACGACCCATCGAAAACGCAATTGCGAGATCGCACATAGCTGTCTCGACGCCATCCGACGACACGCGAAGCTATTCGAATAAGGGTTATGCCGGCACAGGCGGCGCTATCCCGACGACCGACATCGGAGCCGCTGTCAGACGACCACCGACCAAGAGGAACTAGGGAATGTTTCAACAACTAAGTCAAAAAATCCAGTCTGTCGTACAGCAATCGAAAATCGACCACGAAAAAGAAATCGTACAGTACTGCAAGACGCGAATCAGCCAGCTCGAGGCTATAAAACCAATCTTAGAACTTTGGGCAGTAGCGGGCTATTACGCGTTTTCCCCACACAAGCGTTGCCAGAGTCAAATAGAAATGTTGAAATCAATTATCGAACAGCTCGAAAAAGAACCTACGGAGCACCAAAGGAAAAATGTTGAGTGGCTTTCCCGAAGCAACAAGATTGTACCCTTCGGGCGCGATATTCGGAGCATCCTGGAAACTGGCAGACAGGTTTTACCAGAAGCGTTGGCAATGATTTCGGGTTTCCTGGCGGAGGAAAATAGAAGAAAGAAGCTGGAACAGGCGCAGCGTGAACACGAACGTAATAAGCAGCAAAAAATAGACAGGCAAGCCAAGATTGAAGATGAAAAACGTCGACGGCGCGAAGCGTTAGAGGCAGAGCTGGGAATTTCATTGGGAGGAGGAAAGAGTGCACAGCCTTCCTAACATCGATTACACAAAAAATTGCCGTGACTGTGGCGCATTGGTCCTCTTCTCCAGCGAAGTTGTCACATCGACAGGGATGAAAATTCCAATCGAGAAAGATGGGCGTAGGCACACGTGCGAGCCGAATGAGGAATTCATAATCAGCAGATGCATTGAGCAAGTTGCTGCGGCTAATCGCCGGCTTCAGACCTGCCAGCTACGAATCGTGAGGGAGGAGGGGCCGCGACAATGATCACCGATGCAACCACGCCGGACCAATTCAGAAAAGCGGTGTGGGAGTACAAACCCACGCCAATGGAGATTCCGACATCGACGAAATCACTTGCAGAGGCCAGGGAAACCCACTTAATCTATGTTAGTCTCGAGGGGCCCTGGTTTTATATCAACGGCGAAATGGCGCTTCGATTCAAAACGCGGGGTAATAACTGGCAAGACCTACGGCGGGCGCTATTCAAATTTGATGTAGATTTCTGGGAATCTGATTTCGAGCAAGTCGTGCGTGACATGAAAGCTCAACTCAGGGCGCAGGCTGAAGCAAAGAATCAGCCGATAGAGTTGGTGGCTGTCGCATGATGGAGCCACAATTAGAGCGTACCCTGTCAGCAGTAGGGGACTCTCTCATTGCAACTTATCACATCAGGACCATTCAGGACACGGGGGAAATGCGGTTTTACAGTAAGAACGGCTACCATGAAGCGGGCGCAGAGCGCGTTATCGAGCAGACTGTACGGGAGCAGATTAATCGAAACATTTCAAAACACGAAATGTCGGAAATCATTTACTACATTCAAACATGTACTTACACCGACCGTTCAGAGTTTGACAATGACCCCGATTGGTTGCACGTGAATAATGGATGGTTAAACATCAACACCCGGGAGTTTGTTGACCATTCACCAAGCAAGTTGAGCCTATCCAAGATGCCCCATGCCTATGACCCGAAAGCATGGCCCACGGCAAACATAAGGTTCCTGAGGGATGTCTTGATGCAAGGTGACGTTAAGCAGGTCATAAAGCTACTCGGGACTATCATTCTACGAAAGGCAACATACGAGACGGGGATGATAGGCGTCGGAGAAGGTCGCAACGGTAAGAGCACCTTAGGGATGGTTATTGAGAGATTCGTGGGTGATGAACTGGTCACGCATACCCCACCCCAGGATCTCAGTGACGACAAGTTCGCAAAGGCTGACCTTTTCGGCAAGTGGTTAAATTTGGTTGATGATGTCGATGTCGATTCGATCATCAAGAACACATCGTATATCAAGACTCTGATCAGCGGCAAGACTCTGAAGGCGCAGAAGAAATATGGGCAGCCGTTTGAATTTGCGAACAATGCGGTCTTTGTCATGTTTGCAAACCGCATACCGGACACGAGGGACAAGTCCTATGCGTGGCTCCGCCGGTGGCTTGTCGTGGAGTTTAGGCGTGTGTTTGAAGGTGAGGATAACGATGTCCACCTGATTGACAAGTTGACCACCTCCCAAGAAATGAGCGGTGTTTTGAATCTGGCCTTGGTTGGTGTTAGATGCCTGAAGGTAGAGGGCGGATTTCATGAGACAGACATGGAAGAATTGCGCCGGAAATACGTCGAAAACACCAGTAGGATTAAGGGATTCATTAAAGAAGAATGCGAAGTTGAAATAGGAAATGAAGAGTACGCCATCGAGTCGTCAGTACTCCGGGAGGCGTACCGAAAATACTGCGTAACACACGGAACCCGGTACTTTGATGAACGTAAGTTAGGGGAAGAACTGAAGGCGTTGGGTGTCATTCATCGCCAAAAGACGGTAAGGGGTAAAGGTAGACCCTACCACGATATAGGGCTAAGACTGAAAGCCGAACAGAAGGATAAGCGACTGCACGATTACTTAGGTAAAACCACCAACACCCTTGGTACAGAAAATGATATAGTAGGAGAGATAGTGGGCAGTTCACCTAAGCAATCAAGCAATCTGGAGGTTCCATCTTGACAGAGAATGCAACCACCCTGACAAGTGAGAACGGGGGTATGCAAGAATTACAGACAGAATTGCAATCTGCGGATAAATACGACTTGGTTGAACTCCGTCGAGGTAAAGTCATTGAACTGTTGAGCAAGGGCCATAATCAGTCAGAGTGTGCCAAGATTTTAGGTGTCGACAAGGCCACCATATCGCGTGACGTTTCAGCCCTGCGAGAGGGTGCAAGGTCACGCATCAAAACATACGTCGAGGAAACTCTACCTTTCGAGGTGGAGAAGGCGCTATCTGGGATCGGCAGCATCATAAAGTCAGCTTGGGAGCTTGCAGACTCTACACGAGACGAGCGAACGCATATAGCTGCCTTACAACTGGTCAAGGATGCCTACATTACTCAGCGAGACTTTCTCTCAGATTCCAACGTCCTTAACAAAACGCTGCGATGGATCGAGTGGGCCAAGAAGGAGCTTGCCAAATGACGTTCGGGGAGCTTGATGATGCAATACCAGAAGAGGAAGAGTGTAAGATGGAGCCCTTCGATTGGCTGTCAGAGACTTACCAGCTTATGTGTCGAGAGTACCTGATAGCCTTAGGATGGAAAAATACCAGGAATTACGAATCCCCACTGCAAACAGAATCAGAGTCTAAGTACTGGCAGGAGCTGCATCGTGTGAGAGGGTATGCAGAATATTCAGGTAGGTATTGGGAGTGCGAATGGGGGCCGGATAACGAGTATAGGGGGGGAGTCCAGAGACCCACAATAACAATCCCTGACCCGCCGGAGGAATTTCAGGTTTTTTGGTGTAAGGAGCGGGGAATAACGATAACAGAAGCAACTCAGGTTGAGACGCCTGAAGAATACCAAAAACGGCTTGACGCGTTCGCTGTGAGAATAAACGGAGGGGTAAATCATCATGCCTATCTGGCAGCACGTTTGGCAGAGCCACCAGATCGGCCAATCCCGGAGTTGGAAAAGCCACAAAAGCCAAGCCCATTGGGTGATAAACAACTAACACCAACCCCACCAGCTACATTCGCTGTACTGGATGAGAAACCCCGCGCTTCAAAGAGGGTGGAGGTATTGAACTTGGCAACAGGGGAATGGCAACGGCAATGAAAGCTCGATATCCACACCCAATTCCTCCAATATCAAGACCAAAGAGGGGATTAATTTCACACTCGCCGCGCCGTAATTCTCGTACCTTTTTTTACGCCTGGCAGCAACGGGAACCGGCGCCGGCATTTTCAGTGACAAACGATATCCAATCACAACAACTTCTGGCCCCGGAAGTAAAACGGGTGAAGGAGGGGTCTGAATGACCCCAACGCAAGTCAAAACTCAACTCCTACAGTACACGCGCAACCTTCCATCAGAACGACAGTACAAATTCCTGAAGGCTCTCGACAAGCTGGCCGGTCTATACGTTAGGGAGGGGTCAGAGCGCGTGAGGTACAAAGTTGTGGCCATCCATCCAGGGATATATCATGCCGGCAACACCGACGTAAGCAGGGAAATCCTGAAAAAATGGACACCAACCCTGAATAACAGCCGAATCAAAATTGATCATAATGAAGACGATAGCGCTTTTGCAGTACAATTACAATATCCTGATAACCGAGTCGTTAGTTCGTATTACGATGATGCTGAAGACGCAGTTATCACAGTAATCGAATTAGCCGACACACGGACTGACGTTCTTATTCGGGCCGGGATTCTAAACGCCGTCTCGGTGGAAATGCTCCCGTTTGGCGCATTCACAGGATTGAGCTTACTCACAAACAGCCTCCGACCAGCTGATAAAAAATCCAGAATCTTGCGCGAAAGCAGGGCAGTCGTTCAAGATGACGTACCCAACATCCAGTTACGATGCAAGGATTGTGGAAAACTGTTCGAAGATCCAACGTCTTTACAGAATCATTACGCCAAGGATCACAACCCTGCTGATAAAGAGGAATTCTGTCTAATTTGTGGTAGGCCAGAACGCGCCCCCCAGGAGATGGGAATAATTGGCTAAGTCAATAATTTATCAGATTTCACTACAGGGAGCAGCATGGCGGGCCAAACTTCTCTAGATCACCATTGATGATTCTGATGCCAACAGGTTAGATTAACTGCATAGTACTTGCAACAATCCCATAAGAGACGAAGTAATTCGCAGTACCATATCCCTTTACTAGGATAATCAAGTTCCGGTACTATATTCCTACTAGGGTTTTATAGTACCCTTTGTTTATCTGCAGATGACATGAAGAGGGGAATGAAGGATCTAAGTTCTACTATCTGCGGGGTCTCAGGCCTACTCGCAATTACCGGTGCGCTTTTTGCCATAGTGTTCTTGATAGGAGGTTCGTTTAATCAAAAGGCATATGCAGTTGGAGGTGCGCTTGATCAGTTACTTTGCGAGTCATTCCCGGGCCCCGGAGTTTGGACTGGCGGCAATACCTGTACTATTACCACAGGAATTACAATTGGATCAGGGGAGACCCTGACTGTTCCGTCCGGTGTCATCCTTGTTGTTAACAATGACGGTACTGCCGGTCAGGAAGTCGGAATCACTAATGAGGGGACCATCGCGATCGAAGCCTCCGGCACCGTGAACGTGACTAATAGCGGCGACTTCAGCACCGGCATCGACAACTCCGGCACCCTCACCAACTCTGGCACTTTGACTGTGGCTAATAGCGGCATCATCAGCACCGGCATCCGCAACGACGGCACCTTTACAAACTATGAAGAAGTGAACGTGATTAATACCGGCCAGGTTGGCATCCACAACGGCCTCGGCTCCTCCTTCACCAACTCTGGCACGCTTACTGTTGCTAATAGCGGAGCGAGGGGCATCCTCGGCACCGGCGGTACTACCTTCGAAAACACAAACTCCGGGACGGTGAACGTGATTAATACCGGCCTGACTGGCATCTTTATGGAGGGTAGCAGCAACACCATTACAAACTATGGAGAGGTGAATGTGGAAAATAGCGCGGGTGATGGCTTCCAGAGCGAAGGCACGTTTGATAACACAAACTCCGGGATAGTGAACATTAGCAATAGCGGTGGGACGGGCATCTACAACTCCGACATCATCACCAACTCTGGAACTATGACAATAAGCAATAGCGGCGACAGCTTAGGCATTTTCAACAATCTCGGCACCCTCACCAATACAGACTCCGGAAGTTTGAATGTCAGTAATACCCTTTTTAGTAGCACCGGCATCCTCAACTCCGGGAACATAGAGAATTTCGGTCCGTTGACGGTGACTAATAGCGGCAGCGATAACACAGGAATCTTTAACAAAGAAGGGACACTCACCAGCTCTGGAACTATCACAATAAGCAATAGCGGAGAAGATACTAGAGGTATTCAGAACGGCACATTTGGCCTTCCGGGAACATTTACCAACTCTGGCAGTATTGCAATAAGCAGTACTGGCACAACTAGCGCAGGCATCGAAAACCTGGAGGGTACGTTCACCAACGAGAGCACTGGGAGTATCGTTGTGAGTAATAGCGACGGAGGAAGCGGCATCCATAGTCAAGATATCATCACCAACTCTGGAGACATTTCGATAGGTAACAGCGGGCCCAGCTTTGGTATATTCAACATCGGCGGTTTCTTCACCAACGAGAGCACTGGCAGTATTACGATAAGCAATAGCGGCGCCTTTAGCGAGGGAATCGACATCAACGGCGGCGCCAGCCTCATCAATGCAGGTAGCATTTCCGTCGCCAATACCGCGGGCAACGGCATCGTCAATTTCCAATCACTCCGCAATTCCAATATCCTTGATATTAACTCCGGCGGCATCGTCAGCAACTATGAGGACTTACTCAATGAAGACGCGGGTGTTATCAACGTTCACGGCTTTTTCAACAACATCGCTGGTAGTGATATAGTAAACGACGGTCACATTATCATCTTTTCAGGTGGCGAGATGGATAATGCCGGCACCATAGACAACGAATTCGGATCAATTATCAAGAAATGTGGAGGCACCTACAACGGCACTCTTCCAACTGGCAAGGCTATTGCGGAAGAGGTCTGTGACACCATTGCACCCGACACCAAAATCACAGGTGCGTTTGATGGCAAGGGCGTTCAGCTCAAAACCACTCCAAAGAAAATAGCTACGACTACCTCGACAAGTGCGAAATTCTTCTTCAACGGCTCTGACAACATTGGAGTGCAAAAGTACCAGTGTAGCCTAGATGGAGCACAGTTCACAGACTGTACAAGCGGAGTGTCATACACTGACCTTCAGAAGGCAATAGAACACACATTCGAAGTCAAGGCAATTGACACTTCAGGAAATGAGGACCCAACGCCTGCAAAATTCACATGGAAGATCAACCCTCCAAGACTGAAGTAAGGCAGTAGCAAGATAAGTTGGGAATAGAAGGTCCCAACCTCCACCCTCCCCACCCTCTTTCCTTCTTGGTTGCCGAGGGTGGTCAGCCAGAGATGGTATCTGTAGTCCCCATGTCAAAGGGAGGCTCAAAGATAGAGGCAGCAGGTGGGGTAATACCAGCAGCAAAAGGATTCCCATGGAGTAGAATGCCTACACTCACCAACACTGGTTCAGATATACCAAGCATGTCATCACAAGCAGAAATCATACCAATCAACATGGGTGGGGGTGGCAGTCGCGGTGGGGGAGGGAAAATCATCAACATTACAATCATCAATCAGGTAAGCGGTGGCTTGGTAGCAGAAAGGGAGGTCGTGCAGATCTCAAAAGACATGCTCATGCGAGAGCTTCGAGGTGCGGGGTTCGGGACTTGAGACTTACCGAAATGGCGTGCAATTCGTTAACAAGAGGTAACGAGTGGGTTGTGTGGCAGGTTTCTTAGTCCATATATTTATATTCGAAGCCTTCTATCCTATAAGTAGGCGATAGATATGCAGTCTGACAGTTCAATGTGTACGATTAAATTCAATGACGAAAATGAGAAAGCTAAGGCATTCTATGAACTTGTACACTCTAAGGCGCAATTTAGTGGTATAGGGAAGTACACATTCGTTATTTCTGAGAAAGACTGCAAACGACTTTCCAACAAAAATATAAGATACAAGAAAGTCGCCTAAACTTGGTGCCTGATCTCAAAGTAGAAGTCTTACTCCCACTATATTACAATCCCGATAGCAAAAGAAAGAGGATAAAGATAGAGGGAAGTAAGTATTCCAAAACCTATGATGATATTTCTAACAAATTCGGGGGATGTACTATGGACAATTCCCCACTTGTGGGTGGATGGCTCGACCCAAAGACTAAGAAACCAGTCAAAGACATAAGCAAGACTTACTGGGTTATCTGTAAGAAAACAAAGACTAACATCCAGTTTTTCAAGAAATTAAAGAAAAACCTAGAAGCCCGGTTCATGCAAGAAGAAATAATGATGTATTACATCCAGGTTCATAGATTCTAACGTCAAACTCCCAACATGAGCATCAGAAGTAAGGAAAGCGGCAAATTGATAGAATGCAAGTCAGGCTAGAGCTAGGAATTTCGGATGATCTAGATATGGTATATCATCGTTTTTCATAATTTCATCGAAGCAAGTCCTACAAAACGACTGATCATCAGTGATTCTCTGCTCCATGCTCAAGCTGTTGGAGTCTATGGGAGATTCACACGAGATACAGCGACGAGTCATAGCGCCTGCAGCTCGTCTAAAACTTCATTGATCAGGAGGGCTTCGACTGTAAGTTGTTTGTGCTTCTTGAGTATGCGATGCTTCAGGGTCCGTCTATAGGTCGGCTCGTATTTATCGACATTACCGTTCTTAAGATCCTGAATAAACTTGAGCTCTGCCTTGCTCAGCACCACCTTGCGTTCCAATTCCTGCATACTAATACATTTCTATTATCCGAAACATCCGTATTAAAGCATTGCGGTTTTCCGCAACATTTAATACAATGCGTTGCGGAATATAGAAACATGATGGCAACATCAGAAAGCGTTACGAAACCAATGGCGAAATCCTTCCTTGATTTCTTGGAGCAAGAGGGATTAATCGTAAGGACCACGAATGAAGCGGGCGAATGGGTCTATTCCTTAACGGAACAGGGGGAAGAGCATCTGTCAAAGCTGGAGGGGGTGTGGAGGGAAGGAAAATGAAAGCCAAGAAATCCCACATCGCGACTCTAAGAGGGCAGGAGGCGCTAAACTTACTCAAGGCCATGGAAAGCGATGGGTACCTGCAATACGAGGATCACTTGGTCAACGGCCGGCTGATAATGAAGATGTTCGCGGTGGACGGCTAGCCTAGGAGGATGGACTACCAATGAAACTAACCATTGATCTTCCAGACAACGCTTTCCTGACCTTGGACGACGTAGCGAGAGTATTGGGTCAGAGCCGCCAGGAATACGCCTTGGATATGATCTACGCGATGCTGGAATCCGACCTTGATGGCGAAAACGACCTACCTAAGAAAGCAGGCAAGGAAATTTGTGAGAGTTGTGTCTACAATCCCAAGGCGTGGAGAAAGGAGCCATGAAAAGCTCCCTTTCTTACGGCGTCACTGTCAACCGGGGGAACTACGAAAGCACCCGGATTGATTACTCGATACAATTCGACACTGCGAGCAAGACCCCCGAAGACGCGTATAAGGAAATAAGGGAGTTTGTCCAGTCTAGGGCTGTCTTGGAGAGAGCGAACGGTCCCAAATACTAACCAAGACAGAATAGAACTTTTTTCCATAGCTAATATCCGCCAGTCTTTTTAAGAAAGTCTAGTGTGCTAGGTATTTGCTATGAAGCTACAAGAACCAACTACTAAACTGGCAATTATTGCTATTGCGGCAGCAGTCGCCCTGTTAGGAGTTATAGCTATCTCCGCAGCTCAATCTGCAGATGCGTGGCACTCCTTGTTTGCGACCAAAAAGGAGTGTGTAAACTTCATGAAGACAGTCCTAGGCAATACCACAGCCCAAGCTCAGGTCATGTGCAATAAGGTAGTGCCACATTAGCCACCTGCAACTAATGTCAATAGTCATTCAACGACAGGGGTAGGTCAGTCCTAAAAACTGAAGTATGAGGCTAGAGTCCATGCCCGTTCTCTCCGTGTCTAGTCTTCATGTGAAGTTTATGCCAGTATTCGTTAGGCGATTCGTGTCCATAAGGATTATCAACGCTCCTGTAAAAAGCAACATCTTTAAATTTCTGTCGTACTCTTAGTTTCAGACGTTCTCCGGATTCTAAATTTCAGTCTGATTACAGACTTACTAACTAATCCCTAGCACATATTAACCTGACACCTTTAAGCAATTGGGTAGAAATTGCGCATAGTGCTAGTAGGCTTTGGCGTGGTGGGACAGAGTTTTGCCAAGCTGCTGCTCTCGCGCTCGGCAGACCTGTATAGCCAGCACGGCATCAAACCAAGGATCGTGGCCTGCGTCGATAATCGCGGTTCTGCCATATCCCCGGCAGGCCTAGACCTTGAGCGCCTACTCTTTGCAAAAAAGAAGGGTACAGTTGGCGCGTACGATAAAAGCGCAAGCAAGTTCGACGCGCTGCACGTCATAGAGAACGTCGACACCGAAGTCGTAATCGAGGCGACGCCCACCGACCTTTCCACGGGCGAGCCGGGCACGTCGCACATCATATCTGCCATGAGGACGGGCAAGCACGTCATAAGCGTTAACAAGGGGCCGCTTGCGCTTGCGTTTCCGTCATTGATAGAGCTGGCAAACTACAACGGCGTCATGTTCAGGTTCTCCGGAACCGTCGGAGGAGGGACGCCGATACTAGAATTTGCCAAGCGCTGCCTAAAGGGTGACAGGATAGTGTCCTTCCAGGGCATTCTGAACGGCACGACAAACTATATCCTCAGTAAGATGGAGGAAGGGTTAACGTACGAAAGCGCACTTGCTGACGCCAAGGAAAAGGGCTACGCCGAGGCTGTGCCGTCGCTTGACATCGACGGCTACGACGCGGCTGCGAAACTCGTCATCATGGCCAACTGGATAATGGGCATGAAAGTCACGATGAAAGATGTGGCAAGGACCGGGATCTCCGGCGTCAAGGTATCAGATGTCAAGAATGCGCAGTCGCGTGGCAACGCCATAAAACTGATAGCAGCGTGCGACAGCAGGCGCCTTGAAGTAAAGCCCACTGAAGTCTCGAAGAAGGACCCGATATGCGTGAACGGCACGCTTAACGCCGTGACATTCTCGTCGGAGCACTCGGGCCAGCAGACCATTATAGGGCGAGGCGCAGGGGGCATGGAGACTGCAAGCGCGGTATTGCGCGACCTCATTGAGATTCGCGACACTGTCTTTGAGCGCTATCTTTGTTGACGGGAGCACTATCCTGTAAAGCAAGTGCAACAAATTACATATAAATATCGGACTTGCATTAGAATTCCTATAATCCACTATGCAAATATCGGAATCAAAGGAGCCAAAATCTGAGGAAATTGCAGACATACTCTGCAACCAGTGTGAGGAGAGTCCCGCCGAGATATTCCAGGTCACGGGCGATTATTGTATAGAGTGCTGGCAGACGCTGACGCACACTAATGCGTGATTAAATAGGCTTTTGTGCTTCCCGCGATCTTAGTAAAGGGGGCTATTTAAATCGTCGATAACCGCGAAATTTCACCGCCAAAACTCCTTGAGACATTAGTCGGCGTGGACAAGTACACCAAAAGGTGCTGAAGGAACTCTGCTAAATCCCTCATATCCTCTGCACGCCAGCAACCGGGTTTCGTCTCCAAATACCCCGCCCAGCCTAATGCAGACTATTGAAAAAATAAGCTGCCAGTGGATTCGTTCCCTAGTGAATTACCAGAACTGGGCATGTAGCGCGTTCTGCGATCCCTCTTGAAACGCTGCCCAGCGCCTGAAGTTTAGCAAAACCGCTCAGACCAACACTTCCGACAACAATCAAGTCAACATTATTCTTTTCCGCATGTTCGAGAACCTTCTTAACAGGGTTACCAATTAGTACGACTGTTTCGATGTTAACCCCTGCCTGCTTATAGGGCATAGCTTTTAGTTTCAACATCTGCGTCACGTATTTTTGTGATTCCTCATAGACCATCCTTACGTGTTCGGTGAATGGTTGAGGCAATCCAGTTTCGGGAGACGTTGATGTATGGCCGATGAGTGGAAACATGGGTATTTCCTGGATTACGTGCAGTAAAATAATGCGACTGTTATGCACTCGTGCCAGATCCGCTGCATGTGCAAGGGCTTTTTCTGCGTGCATAGAAACGTCAAATGGGACTAGGATTTGCGCGTACATCACCTATTCACCTAGGTTCAAATAAATAAACATCAGTCGTCCCAATTTCAGCACTTACGAGAATATTCTGACGTACTTTATCATGACCTACGACATAACGTGAAAGCGGCTCGAATCCGTGCTCAATAGAGGGGGTTGTATTTTTCCTCGTCTATGAACCGGTCGGTTGATGGCAGAGAATAAGAATGACTTGCTTGTCGCTGAATACCACAATGGCTAATTATGTTAGTCTTGTGGGCATCGATGTCGTGGTAGGGTCCCAATCGAAATAGATGAACGAAAGCATAGACCCCTAGTCCTATCGATGACCAACGCCTAGCCTATCCTGAACCCTCCAAACGACACGCCGCTGTTTGATGTTGTTTCGGCGCGCTGGTTTATCCCAAGGATGTCTATCAACTCGCGCAGGTTCTTTGTCTGGAAGTAGACAGGGCCAGGGCCGGTGCACTCTGTCGCAAGCCCCTCGCCGCCCAGTATGGTCGTTTTCATCCCGCCCACCTTTGTCACGTTGTACCTGACGCTTTCACCGAGCGCGACTAGGTGGTAGTTGTCGACAGTCATCTTTTCGCCTACTGCTAGGTCACTCTGCATTATGCCGCCGTACGCGTTGGCAAAAAGCTCGCCCTGGCCGGTCACCTTTAGCATGAAAAACTCGGAGCCAAAAAGCCCTTTTGTAAAGCCCTGCCACTGGGTGTCAAGCATGACGCCCAAAGAAGACGCCACGTACGAGCCCGACTGGACGATAAAGCCTGCCCCGGGCTTTACGTCAAGGCGTACTATATCGCCTATGGGTGGGCCGGTTAGACCGACCGAGCAGTCGCCACGGGCCATAAAGTCGTTGATAAAGAACGACTCGCCACCAAGCGCAGTCACTTTTAATTTCTTGAGAAAGCCCCCTTCGCGCGTCCTAGTCTTTATTTCAATGTCGCCTTTCATGTACACCATAGCCCCCGACTCGGCAGTTATCTTCTCGCCTGCAGACATCTCGACTTCTAGGAGCGCCATAGGCTCCTTGACTATCCTGTAGTGCATAAACCCCAAGGGCCGGCTGAACGTATAAAGTTGTCTGGGATGAAAAAACTTTGATTGTGCGGTGCAACTTAACTTGCTTAGTGGCTACTTTCGCGTACACTACCTAACTATACTAGTTGTATTTTGGCGAACGTAGCATCTGCTCCGGTCAGTTTCAATTCCTGAAATCGATTGTGTATTCTCTGCGTTCGCCTTGCGAATACGGTCAAAAGGAAAAATGGCAAAATGGGAGAGATCGGAATCGTAAAGGAAGAGAAAGCGACGGACTACACATTAGTAGATAAAAGTCTGAATCTGAACGAACAATCAGAAGAGAAAGAGACGCCTTATGCCCAGAAAAATGGCGGCACAGAACGAGACTTTAGGCCTAGGGACGACTCCAAGAGACGCAGGGCCCGGTTCAAGCCCTAAATAACCATCAGGCACAGCATGCAGGGCCATTCGTCGGCATACGAATGACAGGATGTAAACAATAATAACGAACGCATACGTAGCGTCCGTGATAAATCCTGAAAGTATCAGTGATTTCAAAAAGCGAGACTTCAGACATAGTTGACAGGATGGCGGCAAAGTGGCCGGCAGGCACAGTTCCCAAGGTCAAGACGTTCAGGGTCTATGAGGTAGACGCGGACAAAAAGATCCTTATTTCAGATGAGTTTACTGCCGTGCAGGTCAAGGATGAGATAGTCCCGTTCCTAGGCAGGCCGGAGTCGCTTGCACACTTTCCCACAGTCACGGTCGACATGGGCGCAGTAAAATTTGTGTGCAACGGGGCCAAGGTGCTCAGGCCGGGCATCGTCGAATTCGGGCAGTTCAAGAAGGGCGACATAGTAGTCGTCAAGGACCAGTCGCACGGCAAGATGCTTGCTGTGGGGATGGCGCTTGAAGACAGCGAATCGGCAAAGGCTATGGCCAAGGGCTATGTCGTTGACAATTTACATTATATCAGCGACAAAATATGGGAAGCGCACAAGGAAATAGGTCATTCATGATACCCAAATTTCCTAACCTGCTCTGAGACCAGAATATTTGCAGCTGCTGCTTCTATTATTTCTTCCTCAAATCCCCATTCAGTTACTATTCCTTCTCTTATACCGCTTACGTATAGATACGATAGTTTAGACTTTAAACCAGCTTCAGATAGTTTCTTGTTAAGCTCGGCCATACACTGCAATTCTTCCGCCATCATCTCAGTCATTAGGCAACTTCGATAATTGCAGAAAACCTTAAGAACCTTTGGCAATTGCTAGCTGATAGCCAGTCGTTGATACCCATACAATATGAGAGCTTCGTAAAAGAGAACTTCAAGCGGTTTATCGGTGCAAAGGGGCTATCAGACGATTCGTTACAACGTTATTTTGATGGTTGTTTCAAAGATATTGGTAGAATCGTACCCCTAGCAAAAGTTTGGATATGCCTCAAGTGTCTTGGTGCTGGCCCGAATAACTTGGCTATCGATTCAAACTACGGCTGGGGTGATAAACCGGCAAAGTGTAAAGAATGTGGAAATCATACCTATGAAGTCGGAACTTTTCAGGCTAGATCAAGCTACGTTGGCAACACATTCGAACATGCCTGCCACTATCTACTTGTTACAAAATTCCGAATCATGCTAAGAATGTCTGGAAGGCAAAGTAGATTATACGATTTACTCGTGAAAAATAATGTAGTGATAGAGACTAAAGGCGGACCGAGGTACGTCATGAATCCTGACGGTACTAAATCCAAAATTGACAGAATAGGCATGGAAAGAAGCGATACGGAAAAGAAAGCCTTTGAAAATGCAAGTAAGTGGCGCAAGCATTTTCCAAACGGTTACTTCTATATCCTCACAAACGCCATTCCCCGCCATCTCCGTGAACATCACGATGAGAAGATAACGGCCATCTACAACGTTACAAAAGAGCGAGACATGACTAAGTTTGTTGACGAAATAAAGTCACTTTGAAGCCTGTGGTAGCTGAGAAAATGCGGTTTCTATGCTAGCAACTTTTTCGTAGGTCATGAAGGTTTCTATTGGAATTGCAAGCTCGGAAGTCCTGGCAATCTTCTTTTCGATTTCTCGCTTATAGCTTCTATCGATTTCGTAACCAATTGATTTCCTTCCCCATGCCTTTGCAACTTTGCAAGTTGTTCCTGAGCCCAAAAACGGATCGAGTACTGTGTCGCCCAAATAAGTATAGAACTTGATAAGCCTTTTTGGCAGTTCCTCTGGAAAGGGTGCTGGGTGACCATCCTTAGCACCGTTCGTTGCGGGGAATGTCCAGACTGATTTGGTGTATTCGGTAAATTCCTTTGATGTCATTGTTACCGTTTTATTTGGCGATTCCAGCTTGAAGCTATCTTTTGAGAAAATTAGAATGTATTCGCCCACATCTCGAATTGTTGGGTTGGAAGGTGATTTCCAAGAGCCCCAGGCCGTTGAAATTCCAACGCTTACACCCTTATTCCAGTAAATGATCCCTCGCATTTTGAATCCAAGTGCTAGCATCCTTTCAGTTATGTGGCTATGCAATGGCACGTATGGCTGCCGCCATGTATCGGCCACATTGATCGCAATCCTTCCCCCTTTGCAGAGGACCCGTTTGCATTGCATCCAAACATTGTCTAGGAAGTCCAAGTATTCATGCAGGCTTTTCGCATCGTCATACGCGACATATTCTTTTCCCACATTATAGGGTGGAGAAGTTACAACCAATTGGACTGAGTTCTCATCCACCTCAGTCATTGTTTCACTACTCTTGAAGGATATTTTAGGTTCGTAAATAGTAGCATTGCGTAAAATACCCAGAGCTGCTAGTGTGTCATCCGCATGAACCTGCATCGTTAGTTGTTTTAGCTCTTTTTCCCATTCCCTGTGTTCCCAAGCAGAGCGATCAAAGTTTTTCTGCACGTATTCACGCTTTAGCTCTATTGCCTTCTCTAGCGATTCTGAATCTACCTTTGGACCGCAATCGGTATCGACCTTCTTCTGTCTATGGGAATCGTAGTATGAGAAGGACAAATGTTCGATGCCGTTGGCCTTTTTGATTACAATTGACAAGCTTTACCACCCGCCAATGACCAGAGCCACCTGCAAATTATGTAATATACTTCTTTAGCTGCTTTAAAAAGTAAGCTAGCCGTTCGATAACTGATCGTCGCCATCGAATAACGTCTTAACAATCTCATTATTTATTCAATCCTAAAAACTGACTGTCAGGCCAGCTATTTGCATCTCCTTAATGCCATTCAACAAGGAAATCTAGTTCAGCTTTATCGATTCTTCGCGCGTGCCGCCCCTTGTCACGAAAAGCACATCGATGCCGTCGCCTGACGCCGAGTCGCGCTGTATGGCAGACTTTATCGCCCTCACGGCAAGCTCTTTTGCCTTTGCCTCAGTCATGCCTGCCTTGTACTCGGCGTCAATGATGCCGAGGGCCAACTCTGCGCCCGTGCCTACTGCCGCATACTCGTCCGGCAGCACCGACCCCAGCGGGTCAAGCGTGTATATCTCGGGCTTGTCGTTTATGCCGCCTACGATTACCTGAGTCAAGAGCGGGAAGTATCGGCGCTCGAACATTATTACCGACATTAGTTTTGCGACGGAGTTTGGCGCGACCTCCCGCCTTGTCTCAAGCTTGCGGATCTTGGCAAGCGCCTCGACCTGCCTTACGAGCACCTGCATGTCTGCCACCATGCCCGCGCACGCAGCACCCACCTGCGATGTCACTGCAAAAGTCTTTTTGATGTTCTTGTTGACGACAAAATGGCCAAAAGACACCCTCTTTTCGGCCGCCAGAACTACGCCGTTGTCGTACGAGATGCCGACGACGGTTGCGCCCGGCATGAATTCAAACGCCATATCTACCGCTGTATCTCGCGTCCACAGTTAGATTTAGTCGTTTCTATCAGCGCTTCATCACGGAGTAGTCGTGTATCCTGATGGCCTCAGACACAAGGCGGTTCTGGAGCTCCAGCGCATCCTTGCCCTCGGGGTGCTTGGCGCTTGCTATCGACTCTGCGACCATGTTTATGATGTGCCTGAGGAGGAACTCATCGCCTCTTGCGGACTCTGCCTTGTAAGTCGAGTTCGCCTTGTTGACAAACACGACGCTCTCGTTGGTAAAGCTGTAACGCGAGTCGGACTCATCCTCGTACGGGATGACCTTGAAGCCAACTCTCCTGAGCGCAAACGTCTTTTTTAATATCGGCCTCCTCACTTTCTTTGTCCTGATGACCGTGCCGTCGGCCTGCTTTTCATCAACCACGTTTACTATCTCGCCGTCAACTGCAGTCGCCTCCTCAACAGCGACAGACCTATACGACTGGGGCTCGTGGCGCGCAAGTCCTGGCTTTGACATGCCGCCGCTTCCAGGCCCAAGCGGTTTTACTTCCTCGTATTCCTGCACCTGTGCACTTGACTTTGTTCCCCTTTCTTCCTTGCCGGTGGTTCTGACGACTTCCTTTACGTCAACCATCTCGTAGCCCTGTACTTCCTCCTGCGCCTCGAGAGTGTCTATCATTGCCTGTCCGAGCACCTTGTCTATCTCGCGGTAAATCTTGGACTCTTCCCTCGTGATGAGGACATCCTCGTATTCCGAGAGGCCCGGAATGACCGTATCGATGACAAACGTCTTCATGGCCTGGTTGAACTTGACGTACTCTTCGTTCTCGATGAGCGCGGACTTGTCGGCAAACCTGGAGGTGAGCGCGTCGCACCGGACGTATCCGGTCACCCGGGCCAGTTTCGTGTCAAAGCCAAAGTTGCTGCGCGTCACGATGTGGTTTCCCACCATGACGGCTATCCCGCGCTCCTCGTCGGAAAGCGGCCTTCTTGCTATCGTGATTTCCCCCGTTATCTTGCCGCCTTCTAGGCTGACAGGTATCTTGTGGCCCTGTATGTCCGGAGCGGTTATTTTCTGCGAGCCAGACAGGTCCCATTCCTTGAAGCGGTCCGCAGTCTTGATGAATACTTCAAACACCGGCTGCCTCAAAATGGCAAGTTTGCGGATTTCTTTGAGCAGCCTGAACATGTCGGCCTCTGCCTTGGAGCCGGACATCACAAGCTCGGTGCCATCGCGCTTGAGTGCCGGGGCCTTTAATTCGCCAAGCGCGGCGTTGCCGGTGAACAGCCTGTCAAGCGCAACGCCGTCGATCATGAACTCCTTGTGAAAGTTTCCATGTTTTGTCTTTATCTTCATGCTTTCAAACGAGGTGAGGAACGATAGCCTGCCGGTCCCGTACCTTCCAGTCCTTATCCTCTTTAGCTTTGGCGAAATGGACTCGACCTTCTTGTGAGGCGAGCCTAAAAGCAGAAACTTCTCAACGCTTTTCTGGTCCATGCCCGCGTCGTCCTCTATGGCAACCGAGCCGCCCTTTAGAACCGTTACTAGGACCTTCGTGGCGTCCTCGTCAAAGGCGTTTTCCACAAGCTCCTTGACTATTTCCGTGGGAGAGACCCATGTCTTTGTTGCGAATTCCTTGAAAAACGATGGGTGAACCTTAAGCTGAGTGGCCATTTTCTTGTTGAGGTGTATCTGCCTGCCTTTATTTATTACTTGTCAAGAATTTTTTGACCAATTTGTCAGTGAGATGCCGGTGGTAGCCGCAAGCCAGAAATCTGATGGCTGCCAAGAAACTGCCATGAAGTGTAGTTGCGGCAAGGACACCAAGTCGTTTGAGGCCTGCTCGCTCCTTGGCTGCAACACCGTTACCGTGTGCACCGGTTGCTCTAAGGAAATTGCCGGCTGCTCCTGCGAGCCTCAAGAAGGCTTGTAGCGTAGTATCGCGCCCACCCTGCCAAGCGAGACAAGCTGCGCGCCTTCTTCCATCTGCGCCGAGACTATTTCAAGGCGCGTGCCTGTCATGGTGGCGAGTTCCTGCATATAGTCGACAATGTCCTTTTCAGCAACCTCAAAGTCAGTGGCTTTGCACTTGGGACAGGGCTTTGACGTGACATCCTGCTTTGTCTCCACGAGCGCCGATCTATCAACTATTTTTTCCTGGACATTGCCGCAGGACTTGCACGTAAAATCCAGCTTGACGTGCGAGATGTCGCTTGCGACAAGCACCAGATCGGCGATGCCGCCTTTCATCATTTTTATCACGTCAAATATGCCATAGATGCCAAGGTTCCTTCCTGAATGCACCTCGCTCATGAACTTTTTCACTAGCTGCTTTTCTTCCATGACGCGGAACTCCGCCAGGATGCCCTCCTTTTGCGCCTTGTCGATTATCTCGCGTACACCCTCGTCGCCAGAGTAAGAGGTGTCAAGCGTGACCAGGATGTTGTTCTGCAGCCGGTAGTCGAGGTATTCTTCTTTCAAGAAATTTTCCTTGGTGGGACCGGGGCCGCCGACGATCAATCCCTTAACGGTGTACTGGTCTATGAAAACGGCCTTGGCGTGGTGTGCCACCCTGTGATAAAACTCGTTCAGCTCGTTCTCCCGGAGGCGCTCAAAACGACGCGCGGACTGGCCACCCTGCCGATGCTTGCCCGAGACTCCTGATGTTAGGGTGTCTATTGTCTCCCACCTGTCGCCTGTCAATATGCCCAGGCCGGCCTCAGTCGTATCGATGGCAAGAATGCCTATCACTTTATCATCCTTTAGCATGTCCTTCAGGTGGTCTGTCCAGAAATGGTCGTCGCACCTGTACAGGCTTATTTGGACAGGCTTCGGGGGTGTGACCGAAAACAGCTCTATCTTTTCCTTGCCTATGCCCTTGTCGTTTGGGATTGCGCCGCAGAATATTACAAGGCCGTTGTCCGGCGTTTCTTTGAAAAGTTTCAGGTGCTCCATTGTTCTACTCAGGGCATCCTGCACGTGGGTCCTCGTCAGGTCAGACTTGATGTTCGAAGCGGTGCCTGCCTCGTTGCGTAGCTGGCCTATCACGTCAAATATCGGCCTCCTTGGCGGTACGTATACCGTCACAAGCTCGGTTCCGTGGCCCGATATGTTGGACAGCTCGTTTATCATCTTGGTAAGCTTGTAGCGCTTTACCGAGTCCCACTTGCTGCCGTCGTCGTTTCCGCCGCCCATGAGTACCTACAAAACGCCGCAAGCAGATAATATAAAACTACGCGATTCGGGCCCTAGCGGAAGTTGTTTTCCGACTTGAACCGGGCAACCATCCCTGGGACCTCCCTGTAAAGCCACGAGCAGACCCTTACACACTCGTCAGCCTCTATCATTACGTAATTCTCTATTTTCTGCGTATTTTTTCTTGGCATACCGGGTCGGAACGACGCTGCCGTCGTGCGCCTTGCCAGTTATACTGTCAAGACCTGAACCTTAATTCGCCGCCGTTCATCACCACGTCAAATGGCCGCAGGTCGATGAAAGGCTTGTCGAGTACGTCTATGTTCGGGAGGCCGTTTGTCCTGCAGCGGTCAAGCAGGAACTTGTGTTCGAACCTAAGGTTGTACCCTACCGGCACGAACGTGAACGGGTAAGGTTCGGTGATTTTTGACTCGGCCAGGAATTTCAGAAGCACATCTTTTTCGTCTGATTCCCCTTCTTGGCAGCGGTTTCTCTGTCTATCTCCCTGAACTGTATGGTGATTATCTTGTCATTGGCAGGATCGAACCCCTTGGTCTCCAGGTCGAGGTAAAAGTTCCCCCTCCGCCGGTAAAGGGCCAGGACGCCTACTTGTGGTTATACCGCCCTTCTTTCGCAAGCCTATTTAACTTCTGGATGCAAATGGAACATGCTTGCTGCCACGACTCGAGTACATCAAGCAGGCCCGTGTAAGGCTTGGCGTAACCCAGCGCAAGCTGGCCTCTCTCACTGGCGTGAGCACGTCGATGATAAACCAGATAGAGTCGGGCAGGTGCAAGCCCAGCTACGATACGGCGCGCAGGATCTTTGAAGTGCTCGGGTCGCTGGAAGGCAGGACGTCGATGAAGGCCGGCGACATCTGCAGCCGCCACCTGATATACGTGCAAAAAGACGAGCGGCTGTTCAAGGCGATAGAGCTGATGCGCAAGAATTACATCAGCCAGATACCCGTGTTTGACGCGTCGAAGGTCGTCGGCATACTCACCGAGGACGGCGTTGCCAAGATAATGATGGAAAAGGCCGAGGGTGAGCTGAAGGACGTTAGGGTGGCGCAGGTGATGGAGTCGCCCCCGCCTCAAGTCGATGTTTCCACGCCGGCAAAGGCCCTCGTGCCACTCGTACGGTTTACAAGGTGCATACTGGTAAGCGAGAAGGCAAACGTCATAGGAATAGTGACTATAACGGACACGCTGAAAATGGTAGAGTAGCTAGTCGTGCAGTTTTTCTAGCCCGCAGGCGCAATCTGCGATCTTTATGCACTCGCCGCACAGGCTCACCTCGGCCCCTACAGGGAGGGTCGTGCCGCATAGGGCACACTCTTTGCGTGACTGCAGTTTGGAGCTCAAACATGGCTGAATTGCCTTTTGCAGTATTTGAATCATTCTGACGGAGTTCAAGGGTTCTCTATCCGTTGCGCAGAAGGGTTTTAAGCGGTTTTGGCCCCCAGAATGAAAGGATTGGGTGGCGTAGACAACATGAAAGACTTTGAGTCACAAGTCGGCCTTGCTAGGGAACAGTTCAATGCCTGCCTCGACAGCAAGAAGTACGAGCAGTACGTTCAGGCAGACCTTGACCTTGCGCTCTCGTTAGGGTTCCTGGGGACCCCGCCGTTTATAATCATGAGAAGCGTCGGCTCTGACATCGAAGCGGTAGTTGGGGCGCAGCCCTACACCTCGTTCAAGAGCGTGATAAATAAAAAGCTGGCGTAAAATGGCGAGCATGATACCGTTCAAGATGGTTTTTGCAAACAGGGCGTACGTCGCCCTTGCTACCGCCATCGCTGCAGGATTCTGGACGCTTTTCAACGTGCTTGACCAGCTGCTGTTCTTTTCGCCGGTGCTTGCGTTCTACATACCCGGCGATGCCGCATTGGGCTTTGCTCTTTCAATCATCACCTCAATCACCCTTGGCGTCGTAATCAGCATGAACGTCTATGTATTCAAGAATTCAAAAGTAAAACTGGGCGCGTCGCTATTTTCAGGATCCACGCTGAGCGTAGTCTCGAGCGCATGCGCCGGGTGCACGTCGGCAAGTTTCTTTCTTGTCACAACTTTCGGTGTTGCCGGTGCCGCGGCAACAAGCATCTTCGCGCAGTACCAGATCCCGCTCAGGCTGGTGGGCATCGCGCTTCTTGCATGGGCTTACTATTCTGTTAACAAGAGGCTCAATCAAGCCTGCACCCTAAAACTAGAATGAAAACTGCACGACATTGTACACGCCGTGGTAATACTCCGCGTCCACGTTCTCATAACTACCAGTCAGTCAAGCGGGTCCTATCACTGCCAAGGTCTGCGTACATGCAGGGCAGGGCCTGCGTTTACTTGAACTCTTCACTTCAGTAATCCAAGGTCTGCTTGTTCAGCAAAAGCAGTGATTATGCGAGAACCTGACTACATCTAATGTCTGTATACCACGGCACTTACGTTGTCTCCTGTTTGTCTTCGAAGAGCATCGTCAACAAGTTCTTGAGCCTCGGCACCTTCCAAGACAAGCTTAGTCAGCCTCCTTAGGTCCTCGTCGGTACTACTGTGAGCCGGGTCTAACAAACCGTCTGACGCCACAATTAGTACATCTCCATCATGGATTGCAAAATCATAGATGTCCGGATACCTTTGCAAAACATCTCCCATAGCGTGGCAACCAATATCCCTTGTCATCTGAAGCCCCATTCTTGTAGATGGACTATACAAGTAACCGTCTGAGAACAATCCGCCTCTCTGCTCGGCGGCCTTTCTTTCCTCTTCGTTGGACCTGGCATTATGTTCTGGGGATATATGGAATTTACCATCCTTCCTAGCAACTATTACCGGAGAATCGCCTATTATTCCAATATGCAATTTGTCCTGGCCATCAGGAATATACACAACAGAAAGAGTCGTTCCACTTTCGTAATGAGCGAAAGTCTTTTTGCTTAACTCAAGAGTTGAATCGTTCAGATATTGAAATGCCGTCTTTAATGCATCATTCAAATTATTATTATCCGCCACCATCCTGTCGAAAAGGCCGTCTGATAGCTGCTGTGCGACGTAGGAGGAAGTTTCGTCTCCCCCATGGCCATCAGCTACCGCCAGCAAGATTCCGGAAAGATTAGTCGCGTCAACGCGCCTTATCACTATTCTATCCTCTTGAGATGGTCTTGGACCCTTATGCGTTGCAGAGGAAATTCGTGGGCGGATAATCAACTTACTTGGCCAGTAATTTCTTAAGCGTTGCTGCTTCAAGGCAATTCTCGCCACCCAGACAGCGATAATGGCTCCTAGGGATAACATAATTAGCTATTATGTTACTGACCACGGCCGGGTGAACTCGACTTGGGGCTCAAGATTACCACATTTTGTGCATAGCCATACGTCGATCGAATAATAAACGCGGAGCTTTTCATCAGGTTCATCGCTCAGAATGCGTATTCCCGCTGCGTCAGGTATGCGTACAGGGATATCGAGGCGCCCTCCGCATACAGCGCAAGTGGGATATTCCACAACTTCCAATGAGGGAAATCTAGAAGGACCATTTACTTAAGATATTTGGATTACCGAAGGGATTGGTTAACATACTCGCTTATTATGCTAGACCTGCAAGAACCGTTTAGCAAAAGTAGTGATTTTGTAGCATGTCAACTTGGACTACTGCCAGGGTAGCTGAAAAATGTTCCATACGTAACCCCTAGAATCGCGCTCCGGTTCCTTATTAGCTAAAAATATGGTGTAATCTTGACATACTTCCCGTTAATCTTTACCTATGCCTCACGCTTGATACTCACAACCATCTGGAAATTATTCGTCGTAATGACAATCTTCACCGTAGGTATGGTCATAAACATCATGCTGGACGTCTTCTTTTTCGTTCCATATACCAAGTATATCGGCTTCGGTTGTATCATCGTAGCCATGGCGGTCCTGTTAATCCTAGTAGTCAAAATGAGGAGATTCTTCCGTGGAGACCTTAGCGGTTCACCTGGCTTCGAGAAGACTTGGAGGAGTTATCCAAAGTCATGAAAATGTCTATTCTTTTTCTTTTTTCCTCATTCGGCCGCGGACATATGACTAACATATTCACATATCATGCTAGGCATATGTGGATCATTTAGCAATAGTACTGATTATGCGGGATGAAATCCCGTTTCAAATTCCGCTGGCCCCATTTCCAGTAAGTTTATGCTCATTTGAACTCTTCTTCCAGGATCTTGCGCTTTTTGCTCATCTGGAAGAGGCTATCGGTCCTCCGCAGCGCCTCGTCCCTTGGTCTCTTGAAGACCATCGACTGTATGAGTAGGTGGTTTTCAGGTATAACCATCCCAGTCTGGTCGTCAGAGTAGCCCAGTTTCACAATGTCGTCCTGCACGCGCAAAATATCTTCATGCACGTGCACCATGTTGGTGTCGCCATGCGCAAACCCAAGCTCGATGGCCTTCTTGCGCACGTCGCCCGTGCCCTTTGCAGAATTCAAAATGGCGACGCCAAACTCCTTCCTGTAGCACTCCATTATCTCATCTTTTGTCGGCGCTATGTCAAAGCGTACCGTCATGTGGTGCAGGTGCATCATCCGAGAAGGCACCTTGAACGCGTCCACATACAGGTTGGCGTCAGGGATAAAGTCCTTAACATCGTCTTGGTGGTGCGGGTGCGGGTCCCACTCGATGGAATCCTTGACCGGTTTTGTGTCCTCTAGGTCCGCCCACCTGCGAATGAGCGATACGTCGTAACGCTTTATCCTGTGTCCAAACTTTTCAATGAGCGGCTGCATTATCCTGCCCATGCCCGAAACGTTGCAGCTGCCCTGTATCACGTAGGTCCTGCCTGCCGCCTTTGAATAATTGACGCGCGAGTTGTGTATCATGTCTGCCACCGCCCGCTCGCCGCGCCTGTCCTCTCCGCCCTGAAATATGGCAGGCTTGTTCATGGGCTCGTAGAGCGCCTTCTTATTTACAAAGCCCCCGCCTTCTTTGGCGGCGTCCACCACCAGGTCACACGCCTTCACGGCGTCTCTGACCGTGCCCATGATGTCGTATCCCTTCTGCTTGAACGCGGCAAGCATGTCTTCAGGTACGTAGACGCCGTACCTGTTCTCCAGCGCCTCCTTTACCTTCTCGTCTGCAGTGTATTTTGCAACTCCTACGAACTGAATCTCCTTGTCGACGGACAGCGCTGACGCAAGGCGCCGGCCTATGCTCCCGTAGCCATTTATGAAAACCCGGACCAAAGCCAATAGCTCCTTTGAGGTCGAGCAGACATCATAGCCCATGTGTTATATATCTTCGTAAATCCGGAACCAGAGGAATTGTGCAGATCGTCAGAGCGCACTAGCTTTAAATACAAACAACGCGCTTTTGATTTTGGGGACATGCAAAGAGGCGGTCGCTTTTGGCAACAGCCGGCACGTAGCTGACTCTCCACCGAAGGTAAGGGTTTTGGCGAAAAAGAAAAAGATCCTCGTGATCGACAACTATGACTCATTTGTATACAACATAGCCCAGCTATTGGGCGAGATGGACATCGAGCCGGTAGTTGTCAGAAACGACAAGGTAACGCTTGAGCAGATAAGAAAGATGAAGCCCGACGGCATCGTGATATCGCCCGGGCCGGGACACCCTGCAGATCGCAAGTACTTTGGCGTGTGCACCGACGTCATACAGAAGCTGGGTCCCAAGATTCCGATACTTGGAGTCTGCCTTGGGCACCAGGGCATCGTCCATGCCTTCGGAGGCAAGGTGGTAAACGCGGGCAAGGTCAGGCACGGCAAGACCAGCGTGATTGAATACAAGGCCGGCAAAGACAGGCTGTTTGCGGACGTGAGCAATCCGTTTCGGGCGACGCGCTACCACTCTCTTGTCGCAGACAAGGACACAATCCCCGACTGCCTCGAAGTGACTGCGACCGCAACCGACGACGGCGAGATAATGGGTGTCAGGCACAAGGAATACCCGATAGAAGGCGTTCAGTTCCACCCTGAATCCATACTTACAGGCGAGGGGCGCAAGATCCTTGCCAACTTTATGTCGCTGGTGAAAAAATGATCGACTCGCCGCCAGACCTGCGTGCCGTCATACGCAGGCTGGTCGCAAGGTCCGACCTGTCAGAAACAGAAATGGCAAATGCGCTTGACGCCATTCTGGGCGGAAAGGCCCCCGAAGCGGCAGTCGGGGCGTTTCTGGTTGCACTTGCCATGAAGGGCGAGACTCTGGCAGAAATAAAGTCAATACTTCAGTCGGTAAGAAGCCGTGCAACTAGGATAACGCCGCAAGTATCAGGTCCGCTCGTTGACACATGCGGGACCGGCGGCGACTCTATCAGAACGTTTAACGTCAGCACCGCCGCTGCTGTAATCGCTGCAGCCGGGGGTGCAAATGTGGCCAAGCACGGCAACAGGTCCGTGTCTGGCCTGTGCGGGAGCGCGGACTTTCTAGAGTACGTCGGCCTTGACCTCAGCGCGTCACCAGAGAAGGTTCAGAAATGCATCGAAAGCACGGGCATCGGGTTCCTCTTTGCGCCTGCTTTTCACCCTGCCATGAAAAACGTCGCGGCGGCAAGAAAGGCAATCGGCATAAGGACTGTTTTCAACTTGGTGGGGCCCCTGAGCAACCCCTGCACCAACATCGGGGGCCAGGTCATCGGGGTGTTTGAGCCTTCGCTTATGGAGACGCTTGCCAAGGTGTGCGCTGGCTCCGTCAATGAAGCAATAATCGCGCACGCCGCAGATGGCTTTGACGAGCTATCAAATACGTGCGAAAACGACATAATCTGGGTGACAGGAAACAAGGTAAAGCGCCTGCGCCTGAACCCGAAGGTACTTGGCATGCAGCCCGCAAGGGTCGAACAGCTGGTGGTGAACAGCCGCGACGACTCGATAAAAAGCACGCTTCAAGTCATTTACGGCGAGGCGCCCAGGGAAAAAGAGGACATGGCAGTCATCAACGCGGCCGCCGCGCTTGCAGTAGGCAAGGTTGCGCCAGACCTCAAGGATGGTGTGGCATTGGCACGGCAGGCCATAAAGGACGGAAGGGCGAAAGAAAAGTTGGCGCAGCTTATCAAGAGCTGCGGCGACTTGGAAAAACTGGCGCAGGCAGAAAAAACATTCCTCTAGTCTTCTGACTTTTTCTTCTTTGCCGACTCCTCTATGTCGTCTATGCCCCGCTCGTTTACGGTGAACCTGGCGTCCGAGTAGGGGTGGTACGGCGAGTCTATCATCTTGGCGACGCGGTCGTTGCCCGCCTTTCTCAGGTATATCCTATATGTAGAGGCGTGACCTATGACGTGGCCGCCTGCCGGCTTGGTCGGATCGCCAAAGAACGTGTCTGGTGTGGACTGGACCTGGTTTGTGACGATTACTGCTACGTTGTATATCTCGGCGATTCTCACAAGCTTGTGCATGATGCCGTTTAGGCGCTGCTGTCTGTCTGCAAGCGTCCCGCGGCCGGCAAACTCTGCCCTGTGCAGTGAGATGATGCTGTCGATTATTATCATCTTGGCCTTGAAGTCGTCGATGTATTTACCCATTGACTTGATTATCAGCTCCAAGTGGCTCGAGTTGTAGGCCTTGCATATGGCGATGCGTTTGAGGGTTTCTTCAGAGTCGAGGCCCCTTGCCCTTGATATCTGGTCAACCCTCTCAGGCCTGAACGTGCCCTCTGTGTCTATGAATATGACGCCGCCGCCAAGACCTGCTTGATCCGGCGGTTGCTGCGCGGTCACGCACAGCGTATGGCATATCTGGGACTTACCGGAGCCAAACTCGCCGTAAAACTCGGTTATTGCCTGAGTCTCGATGCCGCCAAGCAAGAGCTCGTCGAGCACCTTGGCGCCGGTGGTGCAACGCAAAAGCGACTTTCTCTTTTCCAGCTCCACGTCTGCGGTGGTGAACTCGTTGTCCAAGACGCCTGATTCGCGGAGCAGTTTTTGCGCGGCCATGATAAAGTTGGTCGCAGCATCTTTCGACCCGCCAAGGTCGGCCGCAAGCTCGTCCGCGACGGTCGTTGCCAGCTCCATGACGGAGCTTATGCCGGCTTCCCTCATCTTGCGCGCAGTCGTAGGACCCACACCTTCGAGGTCCTCTATTTCCAGCTCTGTGGCGTTCTTGGATTCAGTCATTTCTGCTGATAAGCAATCGCTGCGAGTATTTAACGCCTAGCGCATCGTGGGGGGAGGGGGGTACTACAAAAACATAGAAAAAACGTCCGGGAGTCTTGTTCTCCCGGACAATCCTAGGTTAGCTTACTTTTTCTTCTTTCCTTTTACCTTCTTCGCGGCCTTCTTGGGCTTTGCTTTGGGCTTTGCTTTGGCTTTGATCTTGCCGCCTCCGCCGCCACCGATCTTGAACATCTTGGTCCCGCAGACCGTGCAAGTTCCGGTGGTCGCGTTACGTCCGTTCTTCATGATTACCTGCTTTTCTCCCGCCATCTCTCTAGGTGCTTTGCACTTCACACAGTATCCTTGTGTTGCCAACGTGCTTGGGTCAAGCACGCTTGGATATAAGAATAGCTCCAAAAAGGCCGATTTTCAAGCTTTTGGCCTGAAAAAAGGTGTAAAGTTGGCTAAAAAATGCCGCCCAAATGAAATAATCTACATCCGCCAAGGTAAGGAGGGTCGATCTTGATGAAAAAATGGCCTGAAAGCTTGTCCCGCCGCATGTTGCTGGTGGAATCCGCCAAACCGTACTGCTCGGATATGTCCAGAAATCGGCGTACGTGACGAAGGAAAAGCAATCCTGTACATCTGGTTTTCGTATCAGGCATGCGAGTCAACTGGCGCTTTTCAGATAAGCACGAATATGTTCGTGCAGCTCTCTCACTGGTATATTTTTATAACAAGCCGGACGGTATTTCCGGCAGTTTGTCAGAAGGCTCAGAACTAGGATCGATGGGATGGGAAGAGCTTGTCGCGCTAAAGCGCAAGCACGCGTCCGAGCTGAAAGAATCTACGGACAAGATAGTCGACATCGACAGGAGCCAGCTGCATGCCATTACGAGCGGAATAAAGGAGCACAAGTTGGCGTGTGATTCTGCGGCTGAAAGGCTTAGGCAGGCCCGTTCAGAAATTGACGGACACAACGCGAGCCTGCTTGCAGTCAGCGAAAAGATGTCAAAGTCAAAGAACTTCTTGAGCGTTATGGAGGCGCGCCTGCCAAAAGAAAGCGAGGAGGGGCTGCACGCAGTCATCGCCAAGAACCAGGCATTCATCGACGGCAAGAAGTTCAGCGGAGAGCGCGAGAAGGGCGAGATCCTTTCAAGGATAAAAGACGCCTCGATGAAAATAGAAGCCGTCAAGGCCACCCGCACGATACGCGAGCAGTATCTAACGCTTGCAGAGGAGTCCGCTAGAATAGGCGACTCCGTCAAGGTGCTCAATGAAGAATGTGACGCCCTGCGCGCCAAGATTGCACAAGAAAACGGCGCGCTTGACGAACTCTACGATAGCAAGCGCGCGCTTATGGCCGAGCGCGAGAAACTCTTGTCCACATACGGCAACATCGCGAAGCGCTTTGAAGCGATAAACGCGCGCCTTGACGAGATGTCTGCCATGAGGAAAAAGCAGCGCGAGGAGTACGGCTACAACCTCTCAAGCGACGCGCTTTTCAAGGTCAAGGAAAACGCGAGGAAGAAACTTGAATCCGGCTCCAAGCTCAGTTTTGAGGAGCTGAAACTGCTTTACAGCGAAAAGGACTAGCGCGATGGCAATCAACAACTTTGCCCTTGCCTGCGCCATAGATGGGTCGCCGGCATATTTCACCTACGAAAAAGAGACCATGCTGATAATCCAGTCCGCGCAGGACGCAAAGTCAGGCACCAACAGTTTCGAGTACATCGAGCCTTTCATCGGGGCGCTCGTATCGCACGAGGCCATACACGTCGCGATAAAGCAACTGGAAGGCAATGATCCTTCCGAGTCGCTTGACAACATCGAAGTCATTGTAGAGCATGACGGTAAGCGCTTCCAGGTCACGCTCAACAACATACTTTTCGCAAAGGACGAGTCCGGCCTGGTTATGCCCTAGAACGCAAGGCCCTTTTCAGCGAGGACGCAAATGACTTTAGATCTGCAGTCATCATGCCTTTTGGGCCGGACATCCTGTCGACTATGGCGCTTCCTACAATCACCGCGTCAGCTCCGGCGCTCGCCATGAACCTTGCGTGCTCGGGCTTGCTGATGCCAAAGCCCACGCCCACAGGTATCCTGCCTGAAGCGGCCCGCTTGGCCCGCTTGACCGCTTCAACCGTATAGTTTTCAAAATGTTTGCGGGTGCCAGTGATGCCGTAGACTGAAACGAGGTACATGAAACCGGACGAGTTTTCCGCTATTTCTTCCAGCCTCCGCTCCGAGGTATTCGGAGAGGCTAGGAACACCGTCGCAAGGTTCCTTTCCCTAGCGCTTTTAATGTACTCGCCTGCCTCTTCCACCGGCATGTCGGGCAGGATGAAGCCGTCGATGCCGGCCGCCTTGGCCTTGTCCATGAACTTGCCGACCCCCGCGTGGACAAGGATGTTTGCGTAGGTCATGACTAGCAGCGGAAGGTCCGGATGCTTCTTGCGGATGCTTTTTGCTATTGCAAGCGCCTTGTCCGGCGTTGCGCCCCTCTCAAGTGCCGTGTGCGACGCCTGCTGTATCGTGGGTCCGTCGGCAATCGGGTCTGAAAACGGTATCCCAAGCTCGATGATATCCGCGCCTCCTGCGACAAGCGCGTCCACCGCCTTTTCAGTCGCCTTCAAACCAGGGTAGCCTGTAACAACGTAGCAGGCAAGCGCCCGCTCGCCCTTGGCCGCAAGGGCGGAAAAACGCGCGCCTATCCTATTTCCTTGCATTTTTGGGGCCCTGCTTGTTAAGATAATCATGGACCACGGTGACGTCCTTGTCGCCCCTTCCAGACAATGTTACCACGATAATTTCGTCCTTGTCCATCTCTTTTGCGATCTTTGTTGTATGCGCTACTGCGTGTGCCGACTCGAGCGCCGGTATTATCCCCTCAAGTCTAGAGAGCGTCATGAACGCGTCCACCGCCTCGTCGTCGGTGCACGCCGCATAAGTGGCCCTGCCCGCGTCTTTTAGCATCGAGTGCTCGGGGCCCACTCCGGGGTAGTCAAGGCCTGCAGCGATGCTGTGCGTGTCAACCACCTGGCCGCGCTTATCCTGCAAAAGGTACGTGAACATCCCGTGTAGTACGCCTTCGGTGCCGGCGCAAAGCGTTGCCGAGTGCTTGCCGGATTTCAGCCCCTCGCCGCCCGCCTCTACACCGTACAGCTTGACATCAGAGTTGTCTACGAACGGGTAAAAGGAGCCCATCGCGTTGCTGCCGCCGCCCACGCATGCGACGATTGCGGAAGGAAGCCGGCCGTAGTCCTGCTGCATCTGCTGGCGCACCTCCCTTCCAATAACGCTCTGAAAGTCGCGGACCATCATCGGGTAGGGGTGCGGCCCGACGACCGAGCCTATAAGGTAGTAAGTGTCATGGACGTTTGAAATCCAGTCTCTGATCGCTTCGTTTATGGCGTCCTTGAGGGTTTTGCTCCCCGAATCGACCGAATGGACCTTGGCGCCGAGCAGCTCCATCCTAAATACATTCAGCTTTTGGCGCTCGACGTCCTTTGAGCCCATGTAGACTTCTGTAGGGAGCCCGAGCATCGCGCACGCGATTGCGGTTCCGACCCCATGCTGGCCCGCGCCCGTCTCCGCTATTACCCTCTTCTTGCCCATCCTTTTTGCAAGCAGCGCCTGCCCAAGCGTATTGTTTGTCTTGTGCGCCCCGCCGTGCAGCAGGTCTTCGCGCTTTAAGAGTATCTTCGCCCCACCTGCGTGCTCTGTGAGGTTCTTTGCAAAATACAATGGCGTGGGCCTGCCGGCGTACTTGGTCAGGTAGTAATGCAGTTCCTGCTGGAACTCGGGATCGTTCTTAAACTTTTCATACGCCGCCTCAAGCTCGCTTACGGCCGCCGCGAGCGTTTCTGGTATGTACTTGCCGCCGTACCTGCCGAACTTGCCCTGAACGGGATAACTGCCAAGCATTAGCAAGTCCGGTATCGCCCAAGGGTTATTAATATTCACAGGGCGTTGTAGAGTTCCGCCACCTTGGCGCCAATGTCGCCGGTCTCCATGATGCTCGTCCCAACCAAGAACGCGTCGGCACCGGCCTTCTTCAAGTACTGAATGTCTGTGGGTTTTGAAATGCCGCTCTCGCTTATTATGACGCTTGCGCCTTTGCCGTGTTTCTTTATCAGTCGCTCGGTGTTTGTAATGTCGACTGCAAGGTCTGACAGGTTGCGATTGTTGATACCTACAAGCTCGTACCGCGCTTTTAGACAGTCGGCATATTCATGGCCGCTGTGCGCTTCCACCAACACCTGCAGCCCCTTTTTCGTCGCGCGGTTATAAAGCCGGTCCATGTCAACTTCTGCAAGGTTGCGGTCAAACACCACCTTTATGAGAAGCACGCAGTCGGCACCGGCCTTTTTGGCCGCGTCGACTTGGACGTCGCTTACAACTATGTCCTTCATGAGGAGCGGTATTGCTACTGCCTTTCTTATTGCAAGCAGGTTATGGACGGAGCCGTCAAACATGTACGGCTGGGTCAGGACCGACAGTCCCGTGGCCCCTGACTCTTCCATCGCAAGCGCGATTTCTGCTGGCGTGTCAAAGGTGCGGATCTGTCCGCGCGAAGGCGACGAGAACTTGACCTCAGTTATTAGGGGAGCGTGCGGGCAGGCAAGTATCGCCTTTTTCAGGCTGATGGCATCGTGTGACAGCTCTCTCTCCAGGTCATAGACGCCCTCGTCTATCGCCTTGAAGGAATTTTCGACCAGTTGCTCTACGGTGTTCCCGGCCTTGGCAAACCTGCTCATGCAAAACTGTGCACGTGATTGCGGCTATTAATTCTATATCGATATATACCGACGTGACCGCCAAATAGTAGCGATGCCCGAGAGCACGGTATTTCTGGATAGATCCAAGCTGTCGCCACGGTTCGTCCCGGAGGAGCTGCCGCACAGGGAGGAGCAAGTGAAGCAGATGCAGCACGTGTTTTCCGGCGCTGCAGGAAACCCTGACAGGTTTCCATTGACAATCCTGCAGGTGATAGGGGTCGCAGGCATCGGCAAGACGACGACTGTCATCCGCTCCACAAAGATGCTTGAAGAAAAGTTTGCCAAGAACCGGCACAAGCTAAAGACGGCGTACATCAACCTGAAGTTGCAGGGCGGAAACAAGTTTGCCATCTACCGCTTTTTGCTCGAGCGTCTAGCGCCGGACCTGCCGTCGCAAGGCCTGAGTGCTGAAGAGATGCTGCGCTATTTGCTAAGGTACCTGCGTGACAACAACCAGTACGCGCTCATCGTCATGGATGAGATAGATTACCTGATAAAAACGAGCAAGGACTCGAGCCTCGTCTACGACCTGACCAGGCTCAACGAGTTCGAGCCCGAAAAGCCGTGCAACGTCAAGGGAGTGGTGTTCATCGCAAGGAGCACAGACTTTTACTCAAAGCTCGATCCTGCAGAACTGAGCACGTTTGGCAGGCTGCCTATGGAATTTTCTCAGTATACGTTGGAGCAGGCAAGCGACATACTTGCAAGCAGGTGTGAGCAGGCGTTCAACCCAAAGGCCATAGGCTCCGATGTCATCGACAAGGTGGCCAAGATAACGACTTCTGTAGAGGTGAACGGCGACGTGCGCTACGCGCTTGATTTACTCCTGTATGCAGGCAACTTGGCAGAGTCGCAGGGCGAAAACCGCGTGACTCTAGAGCACGTGCGCAAGGTACACGGCCAGACCAACCCAACAATAACGACAGAAGAAATCGAGCAGCTGTCAAAGAACCACGTCATCAGCCTTGTCGCAGTCGTCAGGGCGCTCAAGAGCAAGAAGAAGCAGTATGTTGAATTAAAGGACGTGCGCCTGCACGCGGTGGAACTTGCGGAGCAACTGGGAATCAAGAAGATAGAAGTCGAGGACTACCTCGACGACCTGAAGGCCCGCCGGCTGGTCGAAATGCGCTCGCTAAAGGAGATTGGCCTGCACGGCGCGTCGCTTGCTGAACTTGAGCCGGTGCTGATTGGCAGGATAAAGCAATGAGCCGAAAGGGAGCGATAGAGTCGGGCCTTGGGAGCATTGGCAAAATAAAGATACTCAAGGCGCTTGCCGAGGAAAACAAGATGGCGACGATATATCTCCTGCACAAAAAGACGGGTTTGAAGCGCGACGATATCAAGAGCAACCTAGACGACCTAGTGGAGATAGGCTGGGTCAGGGAAACAAAGTACGCAAACATGCTGTATGGCCTTGACCTTGAAAACGAGTACGTGGCAAGGCTCGTGCAGTTTTTCAGAGACGTCGGCTACACGGGTCAGCCGTAAAAGTTGACGTACCTGTCGTTGTCGTCGCCCCGGCTTTCAATAATGTAGAGGTTCCGGAACAGGATGTCGACTGCCGCCGCCTCTGCCAATTGGCCGGTTGCAACCTGGTACGCCGCTTCGTGTATGCCTAGGTGCTGCGTCTTTTCAGCAAGCGCCTCGCTTGTCATGCCGTTTTCCCGGGCGCGCCTCTCAAGCCCGCCAAAGATCCTCTTGGCGTGGTAGTTTGCGTGGATCTCTGCTGCTTCCTCGCTGTCGACGCTGTAGATTTCAGAGATCTTGGCCCCTATCTTGGCCTCGTCCTCCCTCGACGCGTCGGCGTGCGCGGCGTCAATTGCCGACTTGCCGCGCTGCCTATCCTCACTCATTTGTCAGAAAACGCGGGTACTTCTCATCTTGTTCTTATTAAGATAGCGCGAAAAGGAATAAAAAGGCGCGCTTCAAAAGTCTAATGTGCAGTCGAGGCCCAAGTTCATTTTCGTGACCGGAGGCGTCATGTCGGGCTTGGGCAAGGGCGTGACAACATCCTCGACTGCCAAACTCTTGCAGCTTGCTGGATATAACGTGTCCTGTGTTAAAATCGATCCGTACGTCAACTATGACGCCGGCACAATGAACCCTGTGGCGCACGGCGAGGTGTTCGTGACTGACGACGGCGGCGAATGCGACATGGACATCGGCAACTACGAGCGCTTTATCGACACTTCCATGACCAAGGACCACAACATCACTACAGGCAGGATATACCTGGACGTGATAGAAGCAGAGCGGGAAGGCAAGTACCTTGGCCAATGCGTCCAGATAATCCCTCACGTTACTGACGCCATAAAGGAGAACTTGAAAAAGACCACAGAAAAGGAGAAGCTGGACATCATGGTTGTGGAGTGCGGCGGGACCGTGGGCGACATCGAAAGCCTGCCGTTCCTCGAGGCGTTCCGGCAGATGGCCCTTGAGGTGGGCAGGTCAAACACACTTTTCATACACGTCACGCTTGCGCCCGTCCTTGACGTCGTGGGCGAGCAAAAGACCAAGCCGACGCAGCACAGCGTGCAGGAACTTCGCAGGATAGGCATCCAGCCAGACATTTTGGCGGTTAGGTGCAAAACGCCGCTTACCACGGACGCAAGACGTAAGATCTCGCTCTTTGCAAGCGTCGACCAGGAGAACGTCATTTCGTGCCACGATGCACCATCCATCTACAAAGTTCCTGAAGTCCTTGAAAGCCAGAAGATGCTCAAGGTCGTGGCAAAAAGCCTAACGCTAAAAAGGAGCAAGCCACGATGGGGAGACTGGAAAAGAATAGCAAGCTCATTTTCAAACTACAAGGGTGATGTCGGGATAGCAGTCGTCGGAAAATACGTGACGCTGCCAGATAGTTATGTCAGCGTTTACCACGCGCTCTCTCATGCAGGCGCCAAGATCGGCAAAAAAGTCGAGATCGACTGGATAGACTCGGAAAAGTTCGAGGATGGCGCGCAGAGAAAGGTAGCGTCGCTTGGCGATTATGACGGCATACTTGCGCCGGGTGGCTTTGGCAAGCGCGGGAGTGAGGGGATAATCGCGGCGGCAAGCTTTGCGCGCGAAAACGAGATACCGTACCTTGGCATCTGCTTTGGGTTCCAGCTCGCCATAGTCGCGTTTGCAAGACATGTTTGCGGCCTTTCCGGCGCAAACTCGACCGAGCTTGACGCGCACACCAAACACCCCGTCGTGGACTTTATGCCGGAGCAAAGAAGCGTGCACGACATGGGGGGCACGATGCGCCTTGGAGGCCACGACATCGCAGTCGAGCAGGGAACCATTGCACACAAACTGTATGGCGCAAATTCGATAAGGAGGAGACACAGGCATCGCTACGAGTTTAACCAGAACTACCTAGGCGCGGTGAAAAAGGGGGGGCTCGTGCTTTCTGCACACTCTGACTCGGGCAAGCGCATGGAGATACTAGAGATACCAAAGCACCCGTTCTACTTTGCCGTGCAGTACCACGCAGAATTTTCAAGCAGGCCTGGTAAGCCCGAGCAAGCCTTTGAAGGATTCGTAAAAGCGGCCGCTAGATCTTGAGCTCGTAAATTCTCTGCCGGGCGTCTCGCAGCGAAGTCTTTTTCTTGACGTATCCGCCGTCAATGAGGTGCGAAAGCGACAGCCTGACGGTGCGTTCTGGCAGCATGGTCCTTGACGCAAGCTCTTTCTGGCTAAGCGCGCCCTCGTATTCTAGCGTCTTTAGTATAAGTTTTGCGCTTGGTGGCATTTTCAACATGTCCTCTGCCAGCTGGACCTTTTTTGCCATGAGCGACGCGGCCGGGTCGCCGGCCATCCTGACGAGCCTTGCAGGGTACTCGTGTTTAAGGCATTCAAGCAAGTTCTTTATCCTGACGCGCCTGCCGCCGTCAAGCACGACTTCGCAGTGATAACGGCTGGTGATGTCGGCTATCTCTATCCTCGCGCCGCTCGGGACTACAAGCGGCCTTCTGGTGTTGTCAAGCGAGTTCACGGAAACTACCAGGAATACCTGCGATTTCTGCAGCACCATCGGGCCCCCTGCAGACATGGTATATGCAGTTGAGCCCGTCGGCGTAGAAATGATGACGCCGTCGCTCTGGTCATGCCAGATGTCCTTGCCATCTATCTTCAAGACATGTTCCATCAAAGTTGCACTCTTGCCCGGGAAGACTGCGACATCGTTGAGCGCCGGCTCTACCTCCTTGCCGTCCACCCTGACTTTAAGCCGCATGACTTCGTCGACCTCGTACTCGCCCCTCTTGAGCCTGCGTGTCGCCGGTTCAAGGTCGCGCACTTCAAGCTGCGCAAGAAAGCCGGTCGAATCGGTCTCGTATATCCCTAGCACCGGCGCAGAAGCAGCTTCTACCTTGTGGAAGTAGTTGAGTATTCCCCTGTCGCCACCAGCTACCAGCACCATGTCGACTTCGGACGCCGCCTTGTAGTCGTCGTTCATTATCTGCGACCGGACGCCAAGCGCTTCAAGTGTCTTTTTCATCTTGGACAAAAGGCCGCCATCCCTCGAGTCAACGCCCCAAAGCGCTACCCTCATTGAACGCCTGTGTAGGCGCAACGCCTGATTTAAAGCTAGGTCAGACGTCCTTGAAGCCGACCGTGTTGTAAAAGTACGAGGCGCTTGACTCTATCTTGGACATTGTTGGTATCTTGGCAAGGCCGGTTTCGCCCGTTTCAAGCGCCGCGCGGAGCGCGCCGGCGCCAAAGCACAGCGCCCACAGCGGATCCTTCTCTTTTATCAATGCACATGTAAATGCGGCCGCAATTATATCGCCCGCGCCCGTGGCGTCCGGCGTATCGATGTCGCGCAGTTTTATCCAGTAGTGCATGTCTTTGTGCAACATCTGGATGATTCTATGTTCGGTAGCAACGACAAACTCTACCCCCTTTGCCTGCAATGCCTTCATGCCGTCTACGCCCTCAAGGCCACCCGTGAGCGCCGTCAGTTCCTGCCTGTCTGCCTTGACCGCGGTGACCCCTGCAAGGTCGAGGTCAAGAGCGTCTTTTAGCGTAATCTGACCGGCATGGCCCACGTTTCTCATGTAGCCCTGTGGGTCGAGCATCACAAAGTTCTTTTTGCCACGGTTTTTCTTTATCGCTTCAAGCGCAGCCGGAGGTATTTCGTCGATGACTGGGCTTGCAAGCCAGCAATCAACTTTCATGTCTGCGATGTCCTGTTCTGAAATAGGATTGCATCTTGACTGAAGTATCAGTCGCCGCGGCTCGCTGTCAGTTTCAAGCGTAAACCGGGTGGTTCCGCCATCTGTAACGTTGCGCTCTTGCAGCGTGATGTTGTTGTCGCGCAGGATATTTCGTGCGCTGTCTGGAAAATCGCTGCCGACCTTTGTCGCAAGTTCCACGTCAAACCCAAACCGCCTTGCAGTTATTCCGCAATAGCAGGCAGGTCCGCCCACGCTTTCTACGGCGCCGCCTCCGCTCTTTATTGTGTCAAGCACGATGTGAGAGACGACGCCTATCTTCAAGCGAGAGATTTGTTTTGCGCCGCATAATAAAAGGGCTTATTTTGACAAGAATGGAGTAATAATTCGGCCATAATTTTAGGACGTGGTCGTACACCTCGATAAGAACGCCCGCGCCTCCTCTTTCGAGCTCCCAGGTGACGAGTGAACTAGTTCAATCGTCAATTGTCGGATGTCTAGCACTAGACATTTCACTTCTGCCCTTGGAAGATTCGGACTTTTCGGAGTCTTTTGCCTCGAGCACTAGGGGTTCCCCCCGCAGACACAGCTTGCGCTTTTTGGATTGCTTCTTTACGTAGGACTTGCAATCATGCTCTTTCTCAAGACCAGTCGCAGCAAACTAACAATCTTGAGTTAGCGGCTCTCACAGGGCTAATTTTCAAGCTTGTTGGAACGTCCACTTACGCATTGATGTTTATCTAGTACCGCCCATTCTTATTTTTCTAGACAATGAGGAGGGAGCAATAGGTAGTGAGCTCTCACACAGAAATTCCGCCATATTTTATCTCCATGGATGGGGACATGACTAACGTCTTTGGTTTATGGCCGGTAGATCTAGAGAGTTACCCTTGCCCACGCGACCGTACGAACAATAACGTCCTTGTAATGACCAACCGGGGAAACTTCCTCTACTGCTTTGATTGCGGGATTTTCTATTCGGAAGGAGGAGAGTGGGGATATAGAACATCTTCGGCGGCGCTTGAGCGAATGATACAAGAAATTAGGACCCCACATTCGGACTCCCATTCAAGTTAGCGGAGCTGGGTAGCTAGAACACCATCAGTTACCAGTGTCTGAGAAATGTTGAATCCATCCAATAAGGCGAGTTCGTGAAAAGATAAAGGATCGGAGTGTCTAGACCTGTCCGTTGATTAAGCTTTCCAGCACCACCGATGGATTTGAAGGAATGGACAATTGATATTTTGGCGAAGACGTGGCCAAACTTCTCGTCAAGAGATTAAGAAGATACCTACGAACGCAGAAATAGAACTCGGCGATCCTTATGATGCAAAGCCGCAGACGAGCTTTGAAAATATCAGTAGCCACGACGATCTCAGCTCTTTGTGCATGTAATCTAATCTGACACCCATCAAACCTTATACATTTACAAAGCACCTTTTGATATGAAGTCAAAAGTGCTGGTTGCGGAGGATAACGGCGACATGGCTAAAATGTGCCGTATCGCGCTTGAACTCAAGGGTCACACTGTGGTGATTACCCGTGATGGTGAAGCATGCGTCAGGACGTACAGGGACGCGGTGAACAAGCTCGACAAAGAACCCTCTCGGCACGAACCGTTTGACATCGTCATTTTGGATTGTAGGATGCCCAGGATGGATGGCGTCGAAGCTGCAAAGGAAATATTTGCCATGAACAAGAGGCAGCGGCTGGCGTTTGCGGCCGCTCACATCGGTAAATCCAAGGACTCTGTCAGTGAGCGTTACCGCGTAGAGATCTTGCAAAAACCATTTGAACCGAAGGAGCTCATCAAGCTCGTTGAAAACGGATGAGTAGGTGGGGGGTATTACGCCTTAAGAATGGCGTCTTACAACCCCTATCTGAAGCAAAAAGTTCTGATGTGAAACAGAAGTGAAATTGGAGGCACGTGGCCACTCTTTGTTCGGTACTCGGGCGCGTCTGTTGTCTGAGGGAAACCATTTGTTCCTACGTTAGTTCCGGCGTCATTTAAAAGCAAAAAAACACTAGAGAAAATGATGCAACCAATACGACGAATGTTCTGTGTCGTATGCAATGCAGTCCATTTTAGAACCTTAAAAAATATTGTGGAAGGTCCAATCTATGTAAGGAGATGCCACACATTGATGTGTATATCCAGAAATGTTGGGTATTAAACGAATGAATGTTCTCATCGCTGACGACGACATATTAATAATTAAGCTATATCGAGTCGCGTTGGAATCCAGAGGACATACAGTTACGAGTACGTATAACGGAAGAGAATGCGTCGATGTTTTCAAACAAGAGTTGGCAAGGGTAGGGCCCGATGCTGATCCATTTGATGTGGTCGTAATGGACCATCGGATGCCTAAAATGGATGGTGTGAAGGCAGCAGGGGTAATAATCGAGCTAAGACCGAACCAAAGGATAATTTTCATAACTGCCTGTGCAAGAGAGACATTGAAGGCTTCTGTTCAAGAGATCGGTCAAGTGGTATCGATCCTTGAAAAACCGTTCGAGCCTATTCTGCTTGCGAAAGTAATCGAGGACATTTTCACATTTAAAGACCTTGCAGAAATAAACAAGTTACTAAAAGTAATGTATCACAATACCTGTTCAGAAGTCCAAATTACCCAACTGCATTCCCTCTTGAAGACAATACAAAAAATAGGACTGAGTTGACAATTACTGCATATTGCGCAAGCCACGTTATGAGTCCGTAATCTCGCGCCATAGTTGCCATAGGAATATCCGACTCTTTTTTTCCTCCCTTACTCTCTATCACTTCTACGTAATCTGAAAAAGAGTGGCAAAATGCCCTGTCAGCTATGGCGCGAAGGCGCCTAGATACTTGGTCTTTCCATATTACATGGTAAAACCGCGGTAAAACCCGGTAAGACCATGCGTATTACAGTTTGTATTACCGCGATACATTGGGTAAGATTCCCAGAACGACATGGTATAAGGATGAAAAACATGGGTGGATTCAAATTGCGCGCATTATCAGGTAGCTTTTCATACAGATTATCGGGCCCTAAGGAGCCGATTAGCAAAAGTAGTGATTACGTGTGCTAGGCATGTTCGGAACGTACTACTCGGCCCGAGGACCGGTAAGGACAATTAGTCATTGGCTTTCTAGAATTCTCATACTATGTACTGTCGTTGGTCGCTGGTTATGACTGGTATCTGAAATATGAGCAAAGGGTGTCAGTAAGTAGCTCCTAAGTTCAAATAGCAAAAAAAGGAAGAGGGAATGGGCCCTAGCAGCCTGTAGCTTGTCTTATTGCGTTAGCATCGCTAATGAACCCGGCTGCTTGTTCTGGAGTCAGTTTGCCCGAACTTAACTTGGCATTTACATTTGCGATAAAGTCATCTAGCTTACCACATACGGCCGAGTCGTTATCGGGGTTCCCATCGTTCAGTATCTTTTGGACTTGTTTTAGTGGTGCCAGAGCAGCTTGATTGACTGTCGGTGATATCATGTCGGTAATTCTTGCCAAGTGCGCATCTTCGGATCCAATAAGTCGACAGCAGGTTAGGGTCACGTATCGGCCGAAGAGTAAAGACGAGAAGCCGCTGTGGAACAGCTCGGGCGCAAAGGCTATGCTGCCTTCTGCAGCAGGCGCCCCCTCATCTGTTTTGCGTCGCTGGAATCTCTAGCAACAGTTTTGCGTGCAAATAGCGAAGCCCCCATCGCAGCCGCTCCGAGTGCCACGCTCGCCAGAGCCAGTCCAAATTCT
>NZ_DASWIL010000010.1:0-77456 GCF_036397675.1 Nitrososphaera sp.
TTCGGGCGTGCTTACCAACGACATATATACAACAGTTATCATCATGGTTGCCCTCACTACCATAATCACGCCGATATGGCTCAAGGTGGCATATCGAAAAGACCCGCCAGAGCCGAATGATACCGCTAATGAAATTACAACCTAGTCATTCCAAACCACCGCGCTGCAACAGCCTAATGGAACAACCGAGTACGCAACAGAACTCGATGTGATCCTCTCTGATATCAGTTGCGTTCCAGTCCATCGCGCCAAGCAATAGCTTCAAGTTCAACCCGGACAGCTTCCTCGACGGGAATCACGGGTCGCGCTTGGAATTCGAAAGCAGGGAAGGTTGAGCATGCCTTGTGAACGGCCACCGGATCATCGCAGTCCACCAACATATGTCCACCCCACTCGCCCACTCGCACTACGAACAACTCAATCTTGAAATTTGCAGGCGCCTTCCATTTAGTAAACACCTCAAGTATCCGCTTCTGCGCATTCTCGTACTCGGCAGGCGAACCTTGCGGACGTTCAAACCAGCTGATCATATACTTCATTGGGATCTTCCTCTATTGTCTACGCATTTAATTCTTTCATCTTTTGCGTAGCAAGTATGTTGGTCAACGTTTTTGGTGTGTTTTTGTGCTCAGAAAGGGGGCACAGTGTTTTTTACTCCTTGTTTATCTAAAATCTGAAAAGCTTGGTAACTTTAACTTTGAAAAAGAAGGAGACGATGTCTATTACCTGCAAAATGGGATCTATCGTTTTAATGGTAAGTGGAAGCAGAGGGGATTTGGTAAGCTGAAAGGAAAGGACATCGAACACCTTGAGACGGTTGAGAGAAATGACCGATTGTATTACAAATTGAAAGTTCTACGTAACACAAGAATTCGGTCGTCCATATTACAGAATAGGATAAAGGATATTGGCGAAATCAGACCAATAACAAGGCTAGTCAATGTCAATGCTGATAGGAAGCGATTCTGGCTAGGAGCGTTAAACTCGATTGAGGATAAAGTCTGCAATGATTCCATGCCTTTGTCGTTGAATCATTTCACAAAGAACGGAGTGTAAGGTGGAACTTTGCCGTAATACGGCTGGCACGAAGTCATCTTGATTTCTTTTTCGGTACGCTTACCTATACATCGAATGAACATATCGCATTTTTGGGAGTAGGACTGAAATCTATCCTACTATGGCTATGAAACTCGTGTGAAAATACTGATATGGGAAAATACCTACACGTACAAAAGTCTTTTCGGAAAGGTTAATCTTTAAGCTTAAGCTTCTACTTCTGCCGTAACATGGAGTGAAGTTAGCAATTTGAAACCTTCTATCAGTCATTTCCAAGGAACCAAATTTACTGGCGTTCTTTTTTTCTTGGCGTTCCTGGCTGGCACCTCCACTATCCATTTCGCTGCTGGTGTCGAAGAACGCGATTCTACATGCGAACGCTTCGATTGGAATCAAAGCTGTGATCTATCACCTACAGCTCATCTATTGGTCGGAGACGTGCTAATAGCCGGCGGAATAGGCGGCGTTCTAGCCTTCATTTTTTACCGGCTGGAGCATAGGAATCAGATGAAAATAGACAAAATACTAGAATCACAACAAGCCCTGAATGATCGACGCAAGGACTACGCAATCGAGCATTTGAAAAGCACGTTGAACCTTACACTTTTTGCTATGAGTACGATAAGAGGATCGATAACCCATTATAACGCTGCCAGAATGCTGAAAGAAAAAAGCGATCAAAAATGGATTCAATCAACTATTCTCTCACAGCTCAAAGCACAGGAAGGAAAGCTAGGACGTATTTTGCAGAACGTGAGAACTATTCTGACTGCAAGCAACGATGTTTTGGAACCTAATGTAGTTAGTCGAATCTGGGGAGTTTGTAACTATATAATTGGGATAGAAGTGCAGCAAAAAGAGGACGGTACAATGATGTATCCGAAGTATAATGTTTGCATTTTGAAGGTAAGATATCTAATACAACTTCTTCAAACTTATTCTCCAGTCAACCATTTATTCAGCGAGAACGAAGAACCCTATGAAAGCCCTTTGATCCCTTCAGAATTAGGTGAAGTTAAGGAAGTGCAACAGTAAGAATGGGTCTCCGTGGGAACACCGCCAATCAGCCTGGCACAAATCGTGATTATAGAAAGGCATTCGGTCAATTTTCATCGAACAAGACGCAGAGACTGGATTCGCTGACTGCACACGAGATTGAACTGGACTCGCAAGAAGACCTTGCAGGGGGAGTGCACACGATAGACTTTGAAAAGGGAGACATCGTAATCAAACAGTCGGGAATTTATCTCATTATCGCGTGTCCACAGATTGGTAAGGTTAGGGGTACTATACCAAGATGGATTGATTTTTGGGTAAGGTTGAACAACGTAGACGTACAAAATTCTAACATAAGGGCAGTCGTAATGGATCCGCAGGAAAAAACCGTCGTACCACTGAATTCCGTGCTACCCCTTAATAGAGGCGATACCTTGAACATAATGATGGCGGTAGAATCAATGGGTGAAGGTTTGGGAATTGAGGCAATTGAACCTGATGGTGAGCCTACAATACCCTCTATCATTGTCACCCTTGTGCAGCTTGATTAGAGCTTGTTCATGTGTTTATCAACGGAACTTAAACACCCTGTTAAGGCATCAATATTAAATGTGAAAACTGAAAAATATTGAACGCCTATGAATACCACTTGCCGTTAGTCAAAGTTTGTGGTTTGTCAAAAAAGAAGAAAAGATGGCAGGTTTGGCATTTATAGGGTGCAGGAATTGCAACTTAACAGACAGACGCAGCATTCCATCCTGGTGGTGTAGGGTCAGATTTACTTCAGGGATTCTTTTCTTGCATGCTTCGCATTTTGCTCCAAAGTAACTGTAGGATAACAGTCTGATTGAACCGCTTTCTTTTTCCCACTACGACGTGAATTATTGCGGAACTATATGAGGAGTCTCCAACAAATCCCCTCTGACGTTATGATGTAGATAATGCGTACAAACTCATGCGTAAGAGGGGGGGGGGATTGTATTTTACTCCTTGTCTATGAACTCGTCAGGGCTTGACGGCTCGGGATTCAAGCCCTTCCTCTTCCTCACGTCTGCGACCAGGGTCCTGAATATAGAGTTTGGCACGGGCAACCACGACTTGAAATACGTGGTCCACAAGGCCTTGCCAGCGGTCCCGCCCCTCATGGCCTCCGAGAGGTCAAAGGTCTCTGACGCCGGAACTTCGCCCTGGATGATGGCGATGATGCCCTTCTGCTCTACGTTCAAGAGCTTGCCGCGCTTGCTCGACAGGATGCCGGCCACCGTCCCTATCTGCTCCTGGGGGCACTTGACCTCGATGCCCAGTATTGGCTCAAGTAAGACCGGATCCGCGATGAGGATCGCGCCGAGCATCGCCCGCCTTGTAGCCGGCATCAGCTGCGCAAGGCCCCTGTGGGCCGGATCCTCGTGGGGCACAAAGTGGTGCAGCACGAACTTTACTCCACGCACCTGCTCCTTTGCAATCGGACCGTTCTTTATCACGTCGTCAAAGCCGGTGCGGATGGAGTCCATCGACTCCTGTATGAACTGGACGCCCTTGGTCTCGTCGACGAACATATTTCCCGAGGCGTCTATTGCCTGGACGCTCCTCGACTCGTCGGTTCCCCAGCCCTTCTCTCTGAGGATCCTGGCCATCTCCTTCTTGTCCATGTCCTCCTTAAGCTTGCCTGTTCTTATCAGGTCGACTATGTCGTCCGGCAAAGGTTCGACGCGCAAGAATATCTTGTTGTGCTTGTTTGGCGACTTGCTCATTATGGGTCCGGCCTTTGCGCGGATGGTCTCGCGGTAGTTGATAAGCGGCTGCGTCGTCACGATGTCAAGGCCCATTTCCTGCAGGAGTGATGTAGCAATCTCGAGGTGTAAGACGCCCATTCCAGCCATCAAGGTCTCACCAGTTTCTTCATTAATCTTGACTATGAGGTTGGGGTCCTCGACGGTTATCCTGCGTAGTCCTTCGACAAGCTTGGGTAGGTCCTTGGGGTGCTTTGGCTCTACTGCAATCGTGACGACCGGCTCAGATACATACTTGATAGACTCAAACGCGGTCGAGCCCTTGACGGTCGATATCGACTCGCCGGATACTGCATAGTCCAGGCCAAGGAGCGCAGGAATGTTTCCTGCAGGCAGCACGCTGACTAGTTCACGTGTGTTGCCCATGTAGATGTTGACTGATTGCACCTTGCCGGGCCTCTTGGCGTCAATGAGATACACTTCGTCGCCGTCCTTTATCGTGCCTGAATACAAGCGACCTGTCGCTACCCTGCCTGCCTGAGGGTCGACGTTGATTGTGGTGACCATCATCATTGCCGGGCCCTTCTCGTCGCAGTTGAGAAGTGCCTGCCCTATCTCTGAGTTGAGGTCGCCGGGCCAGATTTTCGGTATACGGTATTTCTGCGCCACGTGGGGCGGCGGGTGGTGCTCAACCACCATGCCAAGCACGGCGTCGTGGAGCGGCGACTTTTCGGCAAGCGCCTTTATCTTCTCCTCGCCTTCGAAAGTATAAGCCTCGTAAACGTCCTTGAAGCTGACACCCTTTTTCTGCGCCATCTTGAAGTTGAACCCCCACCTGTCCTTTGCAGATCCGAATGCCACGGTATTGCTCTGGATGCTGACCTTCCACTTCTCCTTGTACTCCGGCTCTGCATACAAGTCGATGAGCCTGTTGAAATCTGCGATGATGTTTGAGAGCCACTTTTGCATGGCCGGCGCGTCGAGCCTCAGCTCTTTGACGAGCCTGTCTATCTTGTTAATGTAAAGCACGGGCCTGACGCGCTCTTCAAGTGCCTGCCTCGTAACAGTCTCGGTCTGTGTCATGATGCCTTCCACAGAGTCCGAAACGACTACCACGCCGTCGATTGCGCGCAGCGCGCGCGTTACCCTGCCGGTAAAGTCGATGTGGCCCGGAGTGTCTATCATGTTGATGACATAGTCCTTGCCCTCGCTTTCGTAAAGTAGCGTCACGTTTGCGCCCCTGATGGTCATCTGCCTGCTCTGCTCAAGCTTCATAGAGTCAAGCGCAAGGGCCTGGCCTGCTACAGAGGGGGCGATGATGCCCGAAGCGGCAAGGAGGCTGTCTGACATGGTTGTCTTGCCATGGTCGACGTGGGCAATAACGCCGAAATTGCGTATCTGCTCCTTGTTACCAATGATTTTGACTATTTCTTGGGTAGACTTGAACTTGGGCATCTCTCTTTTAGAAAAAATTTGATTGGGGACTATAAACGTTGCCTATATTTTCCACCGGGCACCATTTAATAGTGCCCGGCGAGGGCTCTGTTTGAGATGGAGATCACGCTTGGCCACACGCCGGACGCCGATGACGCCTTCATGTTTTACGGTTTTGCCTCGGGCAGGGTCTCTTCTGACAAATTCAGGATAAAACACGTAATTCAGGACATCGAGACCCTGAACAGGCGTGCGCTGGCGCACGAGCTTGACGTTATTGCAGTCTCGGCGCATGCGTACGCCTACCTTACCGACTACATCATATTGCGGGGGGGAGGGAGCTTTGGGCTGAACTATGGCCCCGTCGTCATTGCAAGAAAAGGCAGCGGCATTAACGCCGACAAGCTGAAGGGCGCCAAGATAGCCATCCCGGGAAAGATGACTTCTGCCAACCTTCTGCTAAAGCTTGCCGTCGGCAACTTTACGGAAATAGAGATGCCGTTTGAGACTATACCAGATGCAGTCCTGTCGGGAAAAGCGGATGCAGGCGTTGTCATACACGAGGCCCAGATAACCTACGACAGGAGCATGTTTGACGGAGTGCTGGAATTGGGTCCTTGGTGGCATTCACAGACAGGCGGGCTCCCGGTCCCGCTTGGCATCAACGTCGCAAGCAAGCGCACCATGACGACGGATCAGTTAAAGGAGTTCAGCGACCTTTTTGTGAAATCGATAGAGGCCGGCTTTGAAAACATGGACGCCGCGGTAGAATACGCGATGCAGTACGCGCGGGGCCAGCCCAAGGAAACTATAACAGAATTCGTGAAAATGTACGTGAATGAGTTAACGCGCGACATGGGTTCTGCCGGCAAAAAAGCAATTGAAAAGATGTTTTCGATGGCAAAAGAAAAAAAGTTGATAGACTCAGGCGCAAAAGTCGAAATAGTATAGCTCCACTCCTTCTCTGCCTTCACTTTTGTCTCCAACGCAAGTATCGCCGCAGCAGGTCCGATGTATGCTCCTTCCGCGGTCTCCACTGCTATTGCCATTTCGTTCACGCCTCCTCCCCTGAAGAACATGGCTGCCATTTTTTTATACTCGGCGCACGCACCAGTTTTGTTGCCCGACGAAAGGCCCGAGCAGATAAGCGACTACATGGAAAGCCTCGCCGGCAATCTTGCGCCGGCGGCAATATCAGGCTGGCTCAAAAAGGTTGCAGAGCGCGCAAGGGAGCTCTGCCCTGAGAGCGGCATAGAATTTACACCCGGCGGCGACTTTGGCAGCATCACCATCCCGACCAAAGAGGGCCTCCGGTGCGTGATAGAGTCGATAAAGGTGCACGAGGTGCAGGCGCCCGAGCTGATAAGGACAATCCTTGCGACTTACAGAACAAGCCTAGAGCAGCGCGCGTGACCAGAATTCCTTATACACTCGTGACGCCATCCCATACTTTATGGCCAGCATCGTTGTTTCGCGGGAGGTCATACTCTACATCAGCGAAAAGAAGTTGAAGAGGCCAAACCTCGTGTTGTACCGCGACGTATCCGGATTAATAATGAGCTACACTACAAGGAGGCTCAGGTTCGAACCAAAGGTGAAACTGGCAGACAAGGAACCAAACGAGCTTTTCGTGGTAAAGGATAACAGCTACGGCTTTCCCATATAGGTCGAAAGGGGGCTTTTGCCTAGCCTGGCCAAGTACAACTCGGTGCTGATTACGCTAAAAAAGGGGTTTAGGAAGGGCCTTGAGCTCAAGCTTGGGCTCGATCTTGTTGGCGGCCCCTAATCTGTAAAGACCACGCGGTTTCTTATCCTGCCCAGCTTTTCTATCTCCACTTCCACAACGTCGCCATCTTGGAGGTATTTTTCATGCGACGACAGCGAAAGCGCAGTGCCACTTGGTGTTCCGGTGGATATGATGTCACCGGGCTCAAGGGTCATCACATTGCTCAGGCTGTAGATTATCCTGTCTGTCTTTAAAACAAGGTTTCTTGTAGACGAGTCCTGGCGCACCTCGCCGTTCACCCTAGTAGTCAGGCGCAAGTCGCACGGATCAGGGACCTCATCGGGCGTCGTGAGCCACGGGCCGCAGGGTCCGAATGTGTCAAAGCCCTTTGCACGGGCGTACTGCTTGTCTATGAACTGGATGTCTCGTGCAGAGACGTCGTTTATCACAAAATATCCGGCCACGTAGCCGGATGCATCAGGCTCCGATACTTTCCTGCACTTCTTGCCTATCACCAATGCAAGCTCGCCCTCATAGTCAAGCTGTGTGACAAATTTCGGGCAGACGATGTCGTCGTGCGCGCCGCAGAGGCTCGTACGGGGCTTCATGGAAACGACCGGATCCTTTGGAGGGCTCTTACCAAATCGTATCCAGCTTGCCTGGTCTGTATAGTTGAAGGAAAGGCAGAGGATTTTGAAAGTCCGCTTTATCGGCGGCAAGAACCGGAACTCGCCCGGCTTGTGGCGGTAGTCGATTTTCCCGGCTATTTTCTGCGCATAGCCGCCAAACACAAAGTCCTCAAGGGCGGCTGGGAGCTTTGTGCCGGCCTGCTTTTCTATTTCGTTGTGCGGGGCCACGCCACCTTCAGGGCCGACTAGGGCGTAGGTTTCCCGGCCGTCTTTTACTATCCTTGCAACCTTCACGCAGATCAGCCCTGCTGTATTATTACCTGCCGCGTATTACGTAAAGTTTCGCTACCCGACACGGAATATCAGGTCCAGAAACAGCACCAGGCTTCCAACGGCCACGCTCATTATCATGAACGGAAAGCCCACGCGCATGAAGCGGTTGAAGGATACAGGGTGGCCCCCTTTTTCAGAAAGCCCCGCTGCAATGATTCCCGCGCTCGAGCCTATCAGCGTGCCGTTCCCCCCGAGGCCCGCCCCGAGCGCAAGGGCCCACCACAGCGGGCTTATTTCAAAGCCGCCAAACTCGGCGGTTATACTCTCATTGCCGTTCAAGAGGAATACCAGCGGGATCATGGTTGCGGTAAACGGTATGTTGTCAACGAACGCGCTGGCAACCGCGGACATCCATATTATCAGAAAGAACGTCAGGACCGGATTCCCGCCCGTTATGCCGAGGGCAGTGTTTGCAAGGAGGTCTATCATCCCCGTGCGCTCGGCGGCGCTGATTATGACAAAGAGCCCGGCAAAGAAGACGAGAGTGGTCCAGTCCACGTCGTGAAACACCTTCTCCGGCTTGGCCCGCGTCGCCACCAAGAGCACTCCCGCGCCGGCGAGGGCTATCAACGACGGCTCTATGTGGAGGCTTCCGTGGACTACAAAGAGCGCTATCACGCCTGTAATGACTATGAGCGACTTTTTCATGGCACTCTTGTCTGTTATCAGCGACTTTTCGTCTTTGGCCATCAGCTCGTCTAGGTTCTCGGGTTTTTGCGCCAGTTCCTTCCTGAACAGGAACTTTAGCATGAACATAGACGCTACAAGCGAGATGCCTATCGTTGGCCCCAAGTGGAATATGAACGCGTTAAAGTCGATGTCGGCCGCAGAACTTATGAGGATGTTAGGCGGGTCGCCTATGAGCGTGGCCGTGCCCCCCACGTTGGACGCAAGCACCTGCGCCAGTATGAACGGAACAGGTGACAGCCTGAAAATCTTGAATATCGAGATCGTGATCGGCACCATCAGGAGCACTGTGGTTACGTTGTCGATGAACATCGACGTGATGGCCGTAAAGACGCTCATCATGACGAGCAGCTTCCACATGTTGCCCTTTGACGACTTACTCATCTTGATGGCGAGGTACTGGAATATGCCCGTCTCGGCCATTATGGCCACGATTATCATCATGCCGAGCAGGAGGCCGATGGTATTGAAGTCGATGGCTTCCGTGACAAACTCAAAGCTGGCCCCCGGCTCGATAAGGCCGGTCGATATGATGATTATGATTACTGCAGTGGCGCCTGCGAGCGCAATTGCAGTCCTGTGGACTATTTCAAACGAGAGCACCACGTACACCGAGAGTAGGACTAGCGAGGTGAGCTTTAGCGCCAGAGGCAGGGCAAGGCCCACGGCGTCGGGCACCGTCATGACCATGGCGGAGATGACGGCGACAAGGGCAAGGCCGATCACGGTCTTTTTGTGCGCTGCGCCCTTCTCCAGCAGAACCAACCTCTATTCACTGATTCCGGTGATATATAGCCATGATCAGCTATTGCGTAGTTTACAAATGCATTAGCTGGTGTCCGGGAACGCCGTCCTTACCCCTTCGACAAACTTTTTCGAGTCCGACACCCAGCCGAACACGCCGCCCTGCATTTTTATCTGATTTATAGCCGCCTGGTAGTTTCCAAAGTCGGTCGCGCCTGTACAGTCTTTTACGAGCAGGCACCAGTATCCATGGTCATTGGCCTCGCGCATTATCGTGTGGACGCAGACATCAGTGGTGAGACCTGATATCACCAGATGTGTTATGCCAAGGTTCTTCAGGAGAAGTGGCATGTTGCTCTGCCCAAACGCCCCCTTGCCGGCCTTGTCTATCACGTACTCGCCCGGCACTGGATAGAGGTCGTCAATGATGTCCCAGTTTTTCTCCCCGCGCATGAGTAGCTTGCCAAGGCCTCCTTTAGGCGTGTCGCCTATTCCTACGCCATTTCCTATTATCTTGCTCCTCAGGATCTTGTTGTACGGAGCGTCTGACAGGTCGGGAAGGTGACCCTCCCTCGTGTGTATCACTTTGATATCGGTCTTTTTACGAATATTGTGAAGGACATAATGTATGGGCTTTATCGGCGTAGACATCAGGCCAAGATCATAGCCCATGACATCGACGTAGCCCTTGGGGCCGCAAAAGTCTATTTGCATGTCGACGCTGACGAACGCCGTGCGCGCGGAATCAAACTCGACCCACGCCCTGTCGCCAAGGCGAGGGCAGTCCTCCACCTCCACCTTGAACAACCTGCCCCTCGGCGGACCGTAGAGCCAGGTCGGGAACTTGAAGGTCTTGGTCTTTTTGAACTCCTCGTAGTCCTGCTCTACCCTTTTCAGGACCTCTTCCCTTGCAGCTGAGGTGAAGTCCGCGTCGGATCCCTCAGGTAAGTTCTCTCTTCCTGTCAGGCTAGAACCCTCCCTTTGCGGGTCTGGAGCTTCTTTTATGGTTTGCATCCTCGGTTTCGACCTTTTCTTCCATCAACTCCTTGTGCTGCTTAAGCTTGTCCCGGAGATGTGGATACTTTAGGCTCAGGATCTGGCAGGCATACACACCGGCGTTGTAGGCAGAATTTATCGCCATGGTACCCACGGGCACACCGAGTGGCATCTGGACTATGGAAAGCAGAGAATCAAGCCCGTCAAGCGAGGTACCCCGCAGCGGGACGCCTATGACCGGCATGGTGGTGAGCGAGGCTATCATTCCAGGCAGGTGTGCGGATCCGTCGGCTGCGGCGATTATTACCTCAACCCCTTTGGAGTCGATCTCGGCTATGAACCTGAGCGTCTTTTTCGGGGCCCAATGCGCGGCCACTATGCACACTTCGCTTTCAACCCCAAATGAGTCGAGAGCGGCCTTGGCGTCCTTCAGGTCTTCGTAAAGCTTCAGCGAAGGAACTGCTATCGAGACCAAAGGCACTCTGGTTGCTTCGCCTGTTTCCATCAGTTTTTCAGAAGAGCTACCCTCTTCGCCGAGCTTTTCCAATTATAGAGGCACATGTTTTTCAAACCTATAAGTCTATTTTACCTCGGCACCGCAGTCCTTCATATATCATAGAAGAAGGAATTTGAAATTAATTGCACCGAAGCACAGGCATTTAGGATTCCCTACGTGGTCATGTTTCTTGGACCTTTAATTGATTGAATACGCTGTTTGTCCAGAATTACCATGATGACCCCTAGTACAGGCAGCCAAGTGTCGCGAGGTTTTAGTATGAAAAAAGAAAAGAAAAGAAAGGGAGGAAGGTTAGCTAGAACCTTCCAAGTCTTATCGAGTTGCCCCTGAAGCGGGCAAACCCGATCATTGCCGCAATCGAAGCCGCAAGCACCAGCGCCGCTATAATCCCGAATTCAGGTACAACGGTTGTGCCTATGATCTCCACAGAATCTTCGCCTGAAGGTACCGTGAGCTTGATGGTCGTCCCGGTTTCCGTGGAGCTTACAGTCTCAAACGGCACTTCGCTAGCTCCGGCCTTAACCATGGATATGCCATCGATCATGCTCTTTGGCAGCGTCAGTTCCACCTCTCCGGCCGCGTCAAATTCTACTGTCACCGACTCGTTGGGGTTTATGGTCACCGCTGTCACACGGGCGGTCTCAGACCTGCCTATTACGCCATAGCTGTCGCCGCCAAATTGGGCACCCACAATGCTGTCATCGGCATCCTCGGTTATCTCTGGAACGATTATCCTTTTCTCAAGTACATCCTGTGTCAGCTCTTGTAGCCGCGCTTTCACATCTGCCGGAACGCTGCTGTCCAGACTGTGGAATGGTGCTAGGTAGACGATGCCGTCGCCAGAGGCTCCTTTCCCTGATTCAATGCCCGGCTTGAATATCTTGCCTTCAAACCTGTCTTCTACAACCATCTCAGTCGCCTGCGCGAAGGCCTTGTCTATGTCAAGCACAAACGATGTCAACACTGTGTCCTCAGCGAGCCCGTTCTGATCGCCCACCGCACCAAACGCGTAAATCCCCCTGTCTTCTGCAGCCTGTATCACGCCATGGCCGGAAGTGTCAGCCACATGGAACAAAAAGTCAGCGCCGCTGTTTATTTGCGCCAACCCCGCTTCCCTGCCCTTCGAGGGGTCGTCCCATGCGCCTAGGTATGTCCCTATTACTCTGATGTCTGGATTGACTAATTTGGCCCCCAGCTCGTATCCTTCAAATATGTTTATCACGTTGGGATACGAGTCTCCACCCACATAACCTATGGCGTCTGTCTCGCTCATCATTGCCGCAAGCGCACCCAAAAGGAATGTTCCTTCCTGCTGCATCGGGAATATCGACGCCACGTTGCTTGATGAAACGAGTCCTGTAAATACAACGTACTTGGTGTTGGGATAGTCCTTGCCCACCTTGACTGCAGGGTCTCCCCACTGGAACCCGTGCGCGATTATCAGGTCGTAGCCGTCTTCCGAGTACTGCCTTAACGTGGACTCAATAGCCTCAATAGCAATGCTTTCTCCGGCAGTCACCTCATGTCCTTGGTCTTTCAGTTTCTGGGCGGCTGTATATGCCGCTGCACCCCAACCACCGTCACTGAAAAGCGCGTCCGTGACAAGGGCTATTCTTAGTTTCGTTTCGCTCTGGGCGTTAGCTGCCTGATATGGAGCAACGAAGACGAATGCGGAAACGAGGACCGCGGCTGCAAATACAGTAAGTGCTGATGTTGAACCTATTCTAGTTCTGGTGTTGGTTACCATAAAAAAAAGTCATACGTGGAGGTATTATACTTTAGTATATCTTATCAGAATAAATGACATATATCATAAAGTTGTAAAGGGTAGATAGACATAATTTCTCTAAGTGGCTAATTTCTTTTATGATTGGATTCGTATGTTTATAAATCTTGTACAAGTTTGTAGCTGTAGCCGCTGCCGCTACCTCTCTCCACGCTTGTAGGGAATGGCAAGGGCGGCCGGTGCCCCCCTTCTTTTGTGCATGCCGGCGAGGATAGCTATTGGAATCAGGTACGGAAGCATCAGCAGGAACTGGTATGGTACGTCTGTCCCCGTGGCTTGGAGTCCAAGCTGGAATGCGTCTACCATTCCAAATATGAAGGCTCCGGCAGTTATCCAGTATGCCTTCCACCTGCCAAAGATCACCAGGGCTAGCGCAACCCAGCCTACTCCTCCAGTAACATTTTCTAGAAAGTATCCTGTCTGTACAAGTGAAAAATATGCTCCTCCGACCCCAGCCAAAGCCCCACCCAAGATGACCGCAAGATATCGTATCTTGTAAATGTTAACGCCAAGAGCATCCGCCTGCTTTGGATTCTCCCCGACTGTCCGTATCTTCAGGCCAAGGCTGGTTTTGAATATGAAATAATGGGTCACGGGCACTAGCAGGAAGGCTATGTAGACAAGCGGGTCATGGTTGAACAATATTGGACCGATAACTGGGAGATCCGAGAGTCCGGCTATAGTTATCTTTGGCATGAGTTCAACACTGGGCGCTATGGTTTGCACACCAAAAGCAAGTCTGTAGAGCAACGCGGCAAGTCCCGTACCCAGCAACCAAATGGCAAGACCGGCGGCTAGCTGGTTGGTCCGGATGGTAATGCTCATGAAACCTTTGAGGGCGGCAAGCGCGGCTGAGGCTGCCATCGCCATCACAATCCCTACAACATAATTTCCGGTGATAAACGTGCCCATGAATCCCGCGAAAGCACCCATGAGCATCATTCCCTCGATTCCTAGGTTAAGGATTCCGGAACGCTCTGCGATTTTTTCGCCCAGCCCTGCAAAAAGGATGGGTACGCTAAACCGTATGCCTGAAACGATTATGCCTAAAATGACTGCCTCAGTTTCACCCGCCATCTTTCAGCGTGCACCTCCCCTGTTTCTTCTGCTCAGCCAAACAGCGAACAACCCTCCAACGAGTACGAACACAAGGATTAGCGCCTGGAGCGTCATGGCAAACGCAGCTGGTACGCCCAGGCTTCTGTTCATGGTTTCAGAACCGGTCATTAGAGCGGCGAAGAAAAATGCTACAATGGCTACGCCTATTGGATGCTGCCTCCCCAAAAGTGCTATAATGACAGCCACAAAACCATATCCAGGCGAGATACCCTCTATCAAGAGGTGCTGCACACCTATAACCAACAATCCACCTGCGATTCCTGCCAGCCCGCCGCTAATTCCAAGTGTGACAAAAACGCTCTTTGTAATGTTCATTCCAGCATAGCGAGCTGCATCTATGTTGGCTCCAACGGTTCTGATCTCAAAGCCTATCTTTGTCTTCCACAGGTAGTAGACCCCGACGGTCGCAAGAACTGCTATGAATATTCCTCCATGGAGGCGCGTCCCGGGAAAGATGATCGGCATCTGCGATTCCTCAGATATCTCGGGAGAATACGGGTTAAATCCTGGTGCTTTTATGGGCCCATGCAGCAAGAAGGATATGAAAAGCAATGCGACAAAGTTTAACAGGACGGTCGAAATAACCTCATTCACACCAAATTTTACCTTAAGTACTGCAGGCACTAGGGCAAAAAGCGCGCCAAAGATAAAGCTAACAACTATTGCTGCAAGGATTGCGATGCCGGGTACTGCCCCGAGCAAGGAGATACCTACAAGCGTGCCGCCTAGCGCGCCCATGTAAAGCTGTCCCTCCGCTCCGATGTTCCACTGTCTGCATCTGAACGCCACCGAAACAGCCAGCCCGGCGAGGAGAAGCGAAATCGTCTTTAACATCACGTCCCCAAATCCAAAGACGCTTCCGAAGGCTCCCCTGAACATTGTGGCGTAAGCATCACCCACGTCAATACCAGCGGAGCCGAGTAGTATGGCTCCCACGACAAACGCCAAGCTTCCTGATGCAAACGGAACAAAAAACTTGACATCTCTAAATCTGGTCAGTGCTTCGGAAATCCTTGCCCGTGAGTTGCCCCGTGTATCAGAGATTGCATCTGGAACTGTCATTTCGTTCCCTCCAAGGCTACACTTTTGCCCCCCATTAAAAGGCCGATACGATCCACATCCGCATCCTCTCTGTCCACTACGCCCATGATCTTGCCTTCATAGATCACGGCAATACGATCGCAGACAGTTAGAATTTCGTCAAGGTCAAGCGATAACATCAGGACGCCGACGCCATTTTCGCGTTGCTTGACCAATTGTTTGTGGATGTATTCGGCTGCCCCTATGTCAAGACCCCTCGTAGGGTTGTGCACCACCAGAACCTTTGGGTTTCTTGCAAGCTCTCTGGCCATCAGCACCTTCTGCAAGTTTCCTCCAGACATGGAGCTGATAGGAACGTTAATCCCTGGCGTTTTTACCTCAAAATCGACTACCACCTTTTCAGCAAACTTTTTCATTTCTTCTTGCTTCAGAAATACCTTACCCGAGTATCCAGCGGTATACCACCTGTCCAGCACCAGGTTCTCGGAGATGGAGTACTCTAGTACAAGCCCAGTGTTGAGCCTATCCTGTGGTACGTATGCCAGACCCCATTCCCTGATCTTTCTGGGTGAAAGCTTGGTTGTCGACCGGCCATCCATCATGATTTCACCGCTCTGGACTTTCCGCAGGCCGGCTATCACCTCAGCCAGCTCTGCCTGACCGTTTCCGTCGACGCCGGCTATGCCGAGGATCTGTCCCTTTCGGAGTTCCAAAGACAGGTCCTTAAGGAACAGAATATTAGAATTGTTGAGCGCTGAGATGTTTTTTAGTTGAAGCACGATGTCGTTCTGGGCAGTCGACTTTAATTGTATGTCTTCTATCACTGGCCGTCCTACCATCATCTTTGCTAGCTCTGTTTCGTTGGTTTCGCTGGTGTTTACAGTACCGACCACCTTGCCACCTCGAAGCACCGTAACCCTATTGCTTACTTCCATAACTTCGTGTAGCTTGTGTGTGATGAAGATGATGGAAAGACCCTGCCTTACCATCGACTCGAGCATAGCAAATAGCGCTTTTTCTTCCTGCGGGGTAAGCATGGATGTGGGCTCGTCAAGAATCAATATCTCCGCATCCCGGTAAAGCGCCTTGACTATTTCCACGCGTTGCTGCTCCCCGACCGCCATGTCACCCACTACGGCTTTCGGGTCTATCTTTAGGCCATACTTCTCCGACAGCTGTTGGATCTTCTTTTCGGCACTAGCAAGGTTAAGGAAGAATCCCTGAGATTTCAAACCCACGATGATATTTTCCGTGACAGAATGCGGAAGGGTTAGCAGAAAATGCTGGTGAACCATCGCGATGCTAAGCTCCATCGAGTCGTTTGGCGACTTGATGGTGGTTTTCTTTCCTCTCACGTAAATCTCGCCCGCTTGGGGCTGGTACAGCCCGTAGAGGATGCTCGTCAGTGTGGTCTTGCCGGCCCCGTTCTCGCCCAGAAGCGCATGGATCTCGCCCTTGCGCAGCTCGAAATTCACATCGCTGTTAGCAACCACTTCCCCGAATCTGATGGTAATTCCCTTCATCTGCACGACGGGCTCGCCGGGACGTATGGAAGAAAGACCCGTTGTCTCAGGGTTCTTACCATCTTGCTCACCATTAGGAACAAGGCTGCTTTGATTCGCTTTCTTCCCCTGCAAACCGAATATGTTTCTTAAAGATGTAATAACAAAAAGGTTAGCAAGCGCATATTATACTTTGGTACATTCCATGAAAATATTTGCCATATATCATAAAGTTCCAAATAATGCATACATTGTCGCGGTGTTGATAAGGAGAACTTGCGCTTTAGGTCTACTGCACGAGCCAGATAGAGCGCAAATTGTGTAAAAGTTGCATGAAAACTTGGGCTGGCTTGTAGATATTTGATATTTTGGGTCGCTGCTTGTATCATGGATTCTAAAGAAAATTATTTATGCCATGACGGCCAAATTTTTTGATTTATAGTTAAATATTCATGACTGCTGCTTGAACTTGGCGCATAGGTTGTTTGTCAGGACAGGATATATTCCACATAACTATAAGGCAGAACTTTTACCGGGATTCCCTTCAGCTGTTAAAGATTTCTGACAGCATCAGGCGCGTCAGCAGGGAGATTCTGGAAGCCTCCATTATCATGGCCACCCCAACAAACAAGGAGATCCTCATCCGTCTGGGCTTCCGGCCTTCGTCGGTCGGAGAGGCGCAGGAATCAGACATCATAATAGCCATAAGGGCCCGGGACCAGAAGTCCGTAGACTTGGCGGTTGCGGAGGCAGACAGATTGCTAGAGTCTCCCGCAGGTGCTTCAAAGCAGGACGAGTCAAAGGTAGACGACCTGGAGTCAGCGCTTCGCTCCATGCCTGATGCCAACTTGGCGCTCCTCTCGATCCCCGGCGACCATGTCAGGGAGGTCTCGTTGAAGCTTATCGATCTTGGTATAAATCAGCAGATATTCAGCGACCACGTTCCGGTGGAAGATGAGCTTGAGATCAAGACGTTGGCTGCGGAGATGGGCGTGCTGATCTTGGGGCCCGGCGCCGGGACATCCATCATGAATGGAAAGGGGATTGGATTCTCAAATGCCGTGAGGACAGGCCCTGTAGGAATAGTCGCTGCTGCTGGGACAGGCCTGCAGGAAGTCGCAACGCTGCTTGACCACTGCGGCATTGGCGTGAAGCACGGACTCGGGGTGGGAGGAAACGATCCCAAAGACAAGATCGGTGGGATAATGATGATGCAGTGCATCAAGATGCTTGAGAGCAATCCAGACGTGGGCATAATAGGCATAGTTTCAAAGCCACCCTCGCCTTCTGTCCAGGAAAAGATTGTCAGCTACCTAACCAGAAGTGCAGGAAAAAAGTACGTCTTGGCATTCATTGGCGGCGCCGGAGGCGACCAGAAAAACGGTGGCAGAATAGTCCAGGTCAACACCCTTGCGTCGGCGGTGCTTGCGATCGCAAAGCAGCTCGGAAGGAGGCAGTTCGAGATGGCAATAGCCGCAACGTACGTCCCTCCAAAGGACCTGATGCCCAGCCTCGAAGATGAGTGGCGAAGACTGGGCCCGGGTCAAAAGCGCGTCAGGGCGCTCTACACCGGCGGCACCTTTACATACGAAGCAGAGGTCATACTCGGCTCTATATTGGCAGACGAGCCCATCTATTCCAACTCCCCAATCCTAAACATAAAGCAGCTTGATGATTCTTTCAAGAGCCAAGATACCTCAATAGTGGACCTTGGCGAGGAGGAATTTACAGAGGGCAGACCCCATCCCATGATCGACCCGACAGTAAGGAAGTTCAGGATAGCAGAAGAAGCAAGCGACCCAAGCGTAGCAGTGCTCCTGATGGACTTTGTGCTTGGATACGGCTCCCACCCGGATCCCGTTGGAGCAGTCATTAACGAGATAGATGATGCAAAACGTATGGCGGGAAAAGCAGGAAGACATCTTTGCGTGGTGGCGCATGTTTGTGGCACTTCCGACGATCTCCAAGGTTACAGCCAGAGCATAGACAAGCTGAAGGGCGTTGGCTGTGTGGTCCTACCCACAAACGCCCTGGCGGCTGTGGCCTCCGCCGCGGTAGCCCGGCGGGGCAAGGTGGACATCGACGGGATCTATGCGCAGTACCTGACCGCAGGAGAGGCGATCGAATGACAGACAGCGGCAGCGCAAGAAAGCTGTTGGATTCCGAGCTGAAGGTCATCAACTTGGGTTTGGACATCTTTTATAACGCCTTGGTGGAGCAAAACGTTAAGGCAATGCACGTGAACTGGAAGCCTGCCCCCAAGCTTGACAAGGAGACTGAAGACATACTGGACAAGATGCTGTGAGCCATTGATGGAAGCCGAAACCCTGTCCAGTGCCGGGCTGCTTGATTGTTATTGCATAGGCGGCGTTCATAGCGCGTTGGCCCAAAGCCGCGGAAAGATCGGCCGGGCGATAAATGTCTTTGACAAAACAATCAATATCCGCACGGTGGAGGACGAACTGCTGGTAATTACGCTGGGCAGCATGAGGTCCCCAGCGAATTTGAATTTGAGCGAAGGGCCGTTGCGTCAAGCAGGCTTTGCATACCTTGTGCGTGAAAGCCAAGATGCGGTGGCGAAGGTGGATCATACCGGAGCAAAACCGAGGATTGTGCTGCAGGTAGGCAGCATCGCTATCTCCATCGACGAACCTGATGTTTTCCAAAATTCGCTGCAAGAACCAGCGGCAGAGTCCCTGCACACCTTTGCAGCTTCGAGCGACAGAATATTTTCGGTCCTTGCAGGCGGGGCTGGAAAAGAGAGAGCTGGCTGTCTGCTAAATCCCGATGTCACTACGATGGGTCTACTTCCCATGTTTCTTGACCGGCTAGCATCAGGCAACACAAGTAATGAGCAAGACCTACTGGCAGAGGCGCTTATGGGACTTTGCGGCAGGGGTCCGGGGTTTACGCCTGCCGGTGACGACTTTATAGCAGGGTATCTGGCCGTGTCCAACTGGTTGAGTAATTCGCTGAAATTGGGCCCACACATAATCCCCGGCAAAGAATTTTCGCGGCTGACCACCTGGACTAGTTTTAAACTCATGGAGTACAGCGCAAGAGGTCTGATCGACGATCAGGCGCAATTGATGATCAATTCTGTGGCTAGAGGCAGCGTAGATGATTACATCATATGCATTGGGCTTATCGGCAAGCGGGGCCATACCTCGGGCATCGATTTTGCCACAGGCGCTACAGTAGCCCTGTACACGATAGCAGACAGAGTGTGCGGGACGCGAACTCTTGACCATATCTCAGACCTGCAGGTCCGCCACTGACCTGCCTGATTATCATAACTTTCAAATTCTAGCATATCTAGATTTGTTGGATGGCAGACTGAACTATGTTTATATAATTTTCTGGTGGAAGGTTTTCCTTGGGACCAGAACAGACGGTTGTCATTGCGCTTGGCGGAAACGCGCTTTTGAAACGTGACGACAAAGGGACATTTGCGGAACAATTTGCCAACGTCAAGGTAGCTGCGAAGGGAATAGCGGACCTGCTGCAGAAAGGATACAGGGTGGTTCTCACCCACGGAAACGGACCCCAGGTGGGGGCAACGGTCCTTAGGCATGAGGCGGCCAAGAACATCGTCCCACCGTTTCCCCTACATGCGTGCAACGCTGAAACACAGGGGATGATAGGCTACATGGTAGTGCAGGGTCTGCAGAACGAGCTTGATGCGAGGGGAATGAAGAATTCGGTGGTTTCCCTAGTCACAAGAGTCGTGGTTGACCAGGCAGACCCGGCTTTCAAGAACCCCGTCAAGCCAGTTGGCCCATATTTAGAGAGGCATCAATATCCAAACCTGCTTAACATCTTTGAAGGATACAGCCAGGGGGCCACGTTCATCAATCCAAGCATAAAGGTTCTTTCGACGTACCTTGGTGACTGGGACAGTCCGGAAAAGGGAAGGGAAGCTGCGTTGGCGCAGATCGACGGCGGTAGTGATTTCCTTCTTCACACTGCTGACACTTCTGGCCACGGAGTGATACAGGCTGCAAAAGAGAAGGGGATTTACGCGTTTGGTGCGGTGGGCGACCAGAACCAGCTTGCTCCGGAGACGGTGCTAACCTCTTTCGTCGTCGACATAGAAAAGGCGTTTGATCAGGCCATTCGGATGGTTATGGAAGACAGGTTTGAAGGCAAGATATTCAAGCCGGGCATTGAGGCAGGCAAGGGTGCCCCTGGTGACGGCATAGTTTATCTGGCGCCGTTCCACGGGCTCGAGGAAAGGGTGCCACAAGACGTGAAAAAGAAACTGGCCGAATTGACGCGGCGTGTGATAAACAAGGAGATAATGGTTCCTGAAAAGTATGAAGTGACTACCGACGACGCTGCCAAGCCCGCGCCATCCATCGCTCGGGCCGGAAAGCAACTACGGATAGCCCTTCTCACGGACGCGCTCTTCAGCGATGGCGGCTGGGGTACCACCGCCCTGAACGCCGCCAAACGGCTTGAAGCCAGGTACGGACACCGCCTAGCGTACGTCGACAACGTGCCTGTCGCCGACATCGAGTCTACACTCCGCCGACACGCAGAAGACGGCTACGACCTGATAATCGCGCACGGGTTCCAGTGGGGAGACCCTGCAGTCAAGGTGGGCAAGGACTATCCCAACACCAAGTACGTAGTATTTACCGGACTCGTCTCATCAAGCAACGTTGCGTCGATATTCCCGATGCAGCAGGAAGGCACATTCCTTTTGGGTGCGCTTGCGGCAATGATGAGTAGGACGAATGTCGTCGGATACGTAGGTGGAGACGAGATTGACAAATTTATTACAGGCGAAGGAAAAATCACCTACAAGTACCAGGGGAACAGCAAGTACAGGAGAGTTGTTCCTTCTCCAAAGCCAGTTGTCATACTCGAACACCAGGCAATACGCACTTTGGTTGACGGAGGTTTCGTGGTGGTTGCCTGCGGCGGCGGGGGTATCCCGGTGATCGAAGCTGCGAGTGGCTACAGGAGCGGGGTTGACGCCGTGATAGACAAGGATCTGGCGGGCGAAAAATTGGCAAGGCAGATCGGTGCGGACAAGTTCGTGATCCTGACGGACGTCGAAGGTCTGTACCTGGATTACAGAAAGCCCACGCAGAGGCTGGTGAAAGAGATCAGGATCAGCCAGCCCGACGTTGTCAACGTTTCGCAGCTTGAAGAAGGCAGCATGGGGCCAAAGGTGAAGGCCTGCCTAGAGTTCGTCAAGAATGGCGGAAGAGAGTCTGTGATTGCCAGTCTTGAAAGGCTAGTTGAAGCGGTCGAAGGGTTGTCAGGAACCCACTTTTTCCCATAATGCAGGAGATATGCGGCTTGCAATCAGAATCCTGCTCTTTTGTGATATATACTAATTTGGAGATCCTGCCGCAATTAAACTTAAATCATAATTTCAAGGTGCGATATTCATTGGTTAGGCAATGGCAGAAGACATAAAGAGCAAAATTGAATCCGCAAACAAGGTCGCAATACAGAAGGTGCTTTCTTCAAGGCCGTTCTTGGTGGACGTCAAGCCCGCTATCGAAGTTCTGCCGGGCATGAAAAAGAGATCGATTTTTCATGCAGGCCCGCCGGTGGACTGGAAGAGGATGTGCGGACCCATGAAGGGTGCAGTCGTCGCCACCATGATCTTTGAAAAGTGGGTCAACAGCTGGGATGAGGCAGTCAAGATGGTGGAAGACGGCGGGGTCGACCTTTCTCCCAATCACGATCACGACGCCGTCGGACCGATGGCAGGCGTAATATCTCCGTCAATGCCAGTTTTTGTCGTCAAGAACGACAAGCACGGCAATACCAATTACGGCAGGATAGTGGAAAACAAGGTTCAATTCGGCGGTTACGATCGGCAGGCAATAGAATCGCTTGAATTCTGGTCCACCGTCCTTGCGCCGGCGATAGGCAAGGCGCTTGGGAAGATAAAGCGCGAGGGTGGAAAGGGAATAGATCTGAAATCCATCATGGCCAGGGCTCTGTATATGGGCGATGAGCTGCACAACCGCCCGGTGGCAGGCACGGCGCTTTTTGCGATGACAATCATGTCGCACGTCATAGAAACTTCCGACAGGGATCAGGTGCTCAAAGTCATAGACTATCTTGCCTCAAACGAGATCTTTTTCTTGTGCTTGGCGATGGCCGCGTGCAAGGCGACCATGAACGCGGCGAGCAACACGGAGTACAGCACCCTTGTAACGGTCATGGCCCGCAACGGCACCGACTTTGGGATAAAGGTGAGCGGTCTTGGTAACAAGTGGTTCACAGGGCCGTCAGGAATGGTGCGCGGTATGTACTTCCCGGGATTTGGTGAAAAGGATGCTAACCCGGATATGGGAGACAGCGCCATAACAGAGACGACAGGCGTCGGAGGATTTGCGCTTGCAGACTCGCCGGCAATACTGTCACTTGTTGGCGGAACGGCGGAAGACGCCCTCAAATACACTAAGCAAATGCGCGAGATCACTATGACTCTCAATGACACCTTCCTTATTCCGATATTTGACTTCCAAGGGACCGGGACGGGCATTGACATCCGCAAGGTGGTAAAGACTGGTATACTGCCAATAATAGACACGGCTATAGCTCACAAGGAACCCGGGATAGGCATGATTGGTGCCGGTCTGGTAAACCCACCGATGGAGGCCTTCAAAGGTGCCCTCCGCGAATTTGCAAGCAAATACAAGCTCTAAAGGGACTCTAAAACCGGCGTATTGTGTTGAAAAACGTGTCACGCTGGGCCGGCTCGCGCTTTATCTCCCGGACCAAACTTGCAAGTTCCTGCAATGACGTGCCGGACGCCTTGCCTGCCGCCTTGAATATCTCCTCAGAGTACGCGGTCCCGACCATATCGTTACCGCCATATGAGAGCGCGACCTGCGCTATTTTTTTCCCCAGCGCCACCCAGTACACCGACACGTTCTTGAGCACGTTGCCCAGCAGGAGCCGGGACACCGCTAACACGCGAAGATCATAAGTCGACGGGCTCTCCGCAGTTATCAGGCCTTTCTGCTCCAGCTCGGTGTTTTCAAGGCTGAACTTTAGCGGGATGAATGTGGTAAAGCCGCCAGTCTTTTTGTGGAGCTCGCGAATCTTGATGACGTGATCTACGACATGCTCCGGCTTTTCTACGTGCCCAAAGAGCATCGTGCAGTTGCTTCTGATGCCAAGCTCGTGCGCCTGTCTTGCAGTGTCGAGCCACTCGTCGCCTGAGCACTTGCCTATGACTAATTGCTTCCTCGTTTCGGGGTGGAATATCTCGGCTCCACCTCCCGGCAGCGCATCAAGACCGGCCTCTTTCAAGCGCGTCAGGACTTCCTTGACAGAGTTGTGCGTCAGCCTAGCGATGAAGAAAATCTCTGCCGGCGTGAACGCCTTTATCGTTACTGTTGGATAGGCAGTCTTGACTGCCTTCATCATGTCTTCGTAATAGTCAAACCCGAGCTTTGGGTGAAAGCCACCTACGATGTGTAGCTCGGTTGCGCCCATCTGCTCTATCGCTATCTTTGCCCTCGAGACCACCTGCTCGGTGGAAAGGGTGTACGCGCCGTCCTCGCTCCCCTTGCGGTAAAACGCGCACAGTGGGCAGCTAGCTGCACACACGTTGGTGTAATTCAGGTAGTAAGAGGCTACAAAAGTAACAGTATTGCCGCACAGGTCGCGCCTTAACCTGTCGGCCGCCGCACCAAGCAGGAAAAGGTTCTCCTCCTTTATGAGCTGGACGCCGTCGTCGTAGCTCAGTTCCTCCCCTGCCAGCGCCTTTTCAAGCGCGGCCGTCCCGCCCGCACTGCCGGCTGCATCTACTGACTGCAACGGTGTTACTACCTCCTATGGATGTTATAAATTTAGGTTCTGCCAGGGCCAAGTCACGTTAGGGGATAGCGTCAAGAATGATTAAATATCATTAGAATCCCACGAACCTTGCTTGCAGAACAGGCTGCTCCAGAAGTTCATGAAACAGTCTGACATATCAGATGTCCTGGACAGCGCACTTGCCGGCAAGAGGCTCGGCCTCAACGACTGCATCCGGCTGGTGAAATCTGACGACGCGTACTCCATGGGTCTTGCTGCAAGCCTCCTGCGCCAGCGGCTGTTCGGCGACACGGTCACATTCATCAATAACATCATCCTCAATTACACGAACGTCTGCGTGACATACTGCAAATTTTGCGCCTTTTACAGGCCGCCGGGCCACGAGGGGTCGTACACGCTGCCAAAGGAGGAGATAGTGAAGCGCGTCGCGACTTCAAAACAGATGTTCGGAATAACGCAGGTGCTCTTCCAGGGAGGTCACAACCCCAACCTGAAGATAGAATACTACGAGGACGCTTTCAGGGCGATAAAGCAGAAAACCCCGGAGGTGGCCATCCACGGTCTGTCGCCTTCCGAGGTCGATATGATAGCCAGGGTGGAAAAGAGCAGCGCTCGCGAGGTGTTGTCGAGGCTCAAGGCTGCCGGCATGGACACATTTGCGGGAGCCGGCGCCGAGATTCTCGAGGACAGGGTCAAGGAGGAGATAAGCCCCCTGAAGATAAAGAGCGACGAGTGGCTCCGCATAATGGAGGAGGCCCACACAGTTGGATTAAAGTCGGTGGCGACCATGATGTACGGCACCGTCGAGACGGAGGAAGAGCGCGCGAGGCACATACTGAAGATAATGAACTTGCAGGAAAAGACCGGCGGGTTCTTGTGCTTCATTCCGTGGAGTTTTGAGCCGGACAAGACGGAGATGCAGGCAGAAGGCCTGATCAAATATCCGTCGGGCGGTTTGCAATTGTTAAAGATGATAGCGATTTCAAGGATAATGTTCAACGGCCTGATTGATCATTTGCAGTCGTCATGGCTCACCAACGGCATCGGAATGGCGCAGCTTGCGTTGAACCACGGCGCCGATGACTTTGGCGGCACGCTGATAGGCGAAGAAGTCGTGAGCGCGACGGGAGCGCGCTCTACCGAACTGACATCAGACAGGATAATCGCTGCTGTCGAACAAGCAGGCTACAGGGTCGCCGAGCGGGACAACAACTACCGAACGATCAGGTACCACTAAAGTATTCTTTCCATCTCCTATCGACAAGGGCCTTTGTCTCATCGTCTGCCACCGCCAGCCGTTGTATCTCGCGCAAGTAGCCCTCTTCCCTAGTCTTTTGCGTGGCGTCGATGCCCATCTTTGAGCCCAAGTTGACAAGCGGCGACGCGGGGTCAAGCGTGTCGGTGGGCGCGTTGTCGACTATGACTGTGTCTCGCGCAGGATCCGCGCGGGTTGTCACCGCCCATATCACGTCGTCCATGTCGTGCACGTTCACATCGCTGTCGACTACGACGAACATTTTCGTCAGCGCAAGCTGCCCCATTCCCCACAGGCCCATCATTACCTTCTTGGCCTGGCCGGGATATGACTTTTTGATGGAGATGATGGCAAGCCCTTGGAACCACCCCGCGCCGGGCATAGAAAAGTCGGCGATCTCAGGGTGGAACATCTGGATCAATGGCAGAAATGACCGTTCGATTACCTTGCCGATGTACGCGTCCTCAAGCACCGGCTTGCCTACGACGGTGGTCAGGTAGATAGGTTGCTTGCGCCTCATTATCCCTGTAAGCGTGAACGTGGGGAAGGGCTCTGGTGGTGTGTAGTAGCCGGTGTGGTCCCCAAAGGGCCCTTCCATGCGCATGTCGTCCGGGTCGACGTGGCCTTCAAGAACGATTTCGGCGTTTGCAGGCACCTCCAGGTCAACAGTCTTGCACTTGACAAGTTTCACACCCTTTTTCCGGGTGATGCCGGAAAACAGGTACTTGTCCATTCCCTCCGGCACGGGCGCGACTGCCGAAAAGACCGTTGCCGGGTCTGCGCCGATGACGATTGCGACCTCTATCTTTTTGTTGTGCTCCTTGAGCATCTTGAAGTGCTGGGCCCCGCGCTTGTGCGTCTGCCAGTGCATTATCGCGTGTTTATCGTCAATAATCTGGATACGGTACACGCCTAGGTTGCGTATCTCGGTCTCGGGGTGCTTCGTCACGGTCATCCCAAACGTGATGAACCTGCCGGCGTCTCCTGCAAACGATTTCAGCACCGGCATTAAGTTGAGCGAAGCTCTGTCTGTTTCTATGACTTCCGTAACGGGTCCGCCGTCGACGTACTTTGGGCCGTACTCCCCAATCTCAGACAGCTTTGGCAACATCTTTAGCTTGTTGAGCATGCCTGACGGCATCCTCATCCGCGTAAGTTCAGTTATGCGTGTTCCGATGTCTGTGAAATCTTCGATTTCAAGCGCCATCTGCAGGCGCTTCATCGTGCCAAATGCATTTCCAAGAATCTGCATGCCAGATCCTTCCACGTTTTCAAAGAGCACAGCCGGCTGGTCGCCCTTATACATCAACCGGCGCATTATCTCGGCGACTTCGAGGTCGGCGCTCACTTTTGCCTTGACGCGCCGAAGCTCACCGGCCCTCTCCAGCGCTTCCACGTACTCGCCGAGGCTCTCAAAAGGCATGGAACAGGATCGACCTTTACGTTAGATAAGCATTCCTAGGCGCGCTTCATAAAGCCGGCCTTGCTCCGCTTGACCAACGGCAACACCTTTTTCATGATAATCCCGTGTACCTTGTCGCCCGACTTGACGTCAAAGGACATCAGCACGACGTAGACGAGGCGGCCGTTTTCGTGAGATATTGGTATGGTCGCCCTGATCAGTTTTGCATAGAAAGAGCAGGCGTAGCATATCTTGCCGAGCAGGTACTCCCAGCGCAGGCGGGTATACTGGCGCGTGGCGGCGGTTATGGCGTACTGGGCGCGCTCTTCGGGGGTCATGATGGGCTTAAGGCCCTTCCTCTCGGAGGTGGCTACTAGGTTGCCTTCCCCGTCTGCAATGCCCACAAAGCGTACGGCAGGGTCTAGCGAGACTGCCTTGTCGCAAAAGTTCTGGAAAGGTGTCTTCATTTACGCAATTACGATGCAAGCTAGGGTATATTTGATTTTCCTGATTTACATGGCTGCGGCTAGCTTGCCTATTTCCTCGATTATCCTTGCGGTGTCTGCTTGCACTTCTGTGGTTACGTACACCAAATGGTTTGCTCCAAGCGGCATCGTTATCCTGTTTATCTTTTCGTACGCCGCAATCACGTATCTTCCCCGCCCAATCTTTGGCGCAAGCTCGCTTCTGGTCTTCCAAGCGTTGACCGCCATTTCGAGCGACCTTTTGCTCTCCTCTGGGCTGAGCATGTTCACCACCCCTGGCCGGTGGTCCGAATACATTATCTTGCCGCCACTATCGCATATGGTGACCATGCGTACTTTGGCATCGAGAGCCATTATCTTTGAATAGGTTTCTTGGTAATTCATGGGTGTATCACTTCTGTCATGCTCAAATGTTCAAATGCACGTAGATAAGGTTATTTTTGAAGCACCAAGGATTCTATGAAAATAACATGAAATAAATCGAATGTTACGATCTTGCTTGTTTTCCTAAAAACTCTTTATTTTTTGATAACTTGCTGAAATATCTACATAAATATTTTGGGAGGAGAGGTGTGCGCGGCAGGAGCATTTTCGCCATATAACTTGCTGAAATTCCTGTGTGCTGTGAAACACGCGAGCGTTTTCTGTTGCAAAACTGCAAGCAAATACTTAAATGGGTTTCATGGGTCGATACAGTTCGCTTTGTCGCAGGAACTGGTAATGCTGGAAGACCACAGGAATACACTCCTTGGCAGGAGGGAGGTAAAGACGGTTTTCAAGGGCGCGGCCGGTAAGCTGAGAAAGACTGAGGCTGCCGAGCAGCTGGCGGCCCAGCTTGGAGTTGACAAGAATAACGTTATCCCGATAAACCTGCTGTGCGAGACCGGCATGGTCGACGTGCACGCAACGTTCTACGTGTATGAAAGCGAGGAGGCTGCCAAGAAGCAGCTTCCGCGTTACAGGCTCCTGCGCAAGATGCCAAAGGCGGACAGGAAGAAGCTGCTCGATGAGGAAAAGGCCGTGAAACTAAAGGCCAAGCAGGCGGCGACGGCTGACAAGGGAGGCAAGAAGTAATGGCCGACAAGAAGGCGCCGGCCAAGGGCGAGGTCCAGGTATACAAGTTCTACAAGGTGGACAAGGACAAGGTCACGAGGAACAAGCGCGAGTGCCTGAAGTGCGGCAAGGGCGTCTTCATGGCCGAGCACAAGGACAGGTTCACATGCGGCAAGTGCGGCTACACCGAGTTTGCCCGCAAAGAGCAGCCAAAGAAGGCCAAAAAGTAGTCAGGCCATTTCTTTTCTTATCGCTTGGACAACCTGCGGCGCAAGCAAAGGATAGAATGTCTGTATATAGCGCTTCGACGTCCTCAGCTTTTTCGCAACTAAAGCGTTGGCGTAGCCTTTTAGGAATTCCCTTGTTATTTTGGCCGCCCCTTCCGCGTTGCCGGTGCCCTTTAGGCCCCAGCACAGGAACTGGATGACGTCCCACGCAGGATCGCCTTTTTCAAAAACAAACTGCTCGAGGTCGGTGAACCAGAGGCCGTCGCTGGCTATGACATTCTTGGGCTTGATGTTGCCAAAGCACGCGCCGGTTTTGTGGACCTGCGCCATCTGCCGGCCCACCTCGCATATCGTAGCGCTTTCCTGCCCTTTCAGCGCCGCTCTCATTACGTGTGCAAGGCTCTGGCCTTCTACAAACCTGGTGACAAGCAGCCTGGAGTCAAGCACCACCGCCTCTATCGCAGGTGTCTTGAGGCCGAGGGTGCGCAGGTGGCGCAACGCCCTATATTCCGTGCCGAGTCTGAGGAGCGGGTCGATCTGGAACTTTTTCAAGTAGGCCGTCCAGACTCCAAGCGCCGCCCACTTGACTGCCTTGGTCTTGGCCAACTTTTTGACCGCAAGGAGTAGGTCGTTGTTGAGCGAGTACAGCACCGTCCTGCTGTTCTGGTTTCCGAGCCTGCGCTTTGACACGGAATAGTTGCCCACGCCGTTTTTCTTTACCACTTCTTCAAGCCAGTCCTGCTTACGGCTGTCTGCTATCATCAGCCCTTCGGGCAGCTTCCAGTAGGCGCATGCGGGGCAGGACATGAACAGCGGCAATTCGATGGGCTGGCGCAGGTGGCGCCGTATCTTTGACTGAGCCTCTATGACTGCAAGGTGGTACATATTGCGCCCCGCGTACGAGTGGATAAAGTAAGAGCTAAACTCGTGCAGCCTCTTGGCAAGCAGGAGTGAGGGCTCGCCCCTTGTGAACTCCAGCCGCCTTTCTGACAGGCGGAGCACGTTGCCTTCTGCTACAAGCAATTCCGGGTCCTGCCGCACGATGTCATCAAGTGCTTTTTGGTAACCCCGCATCGCAAGGTCAAGGTTTCTGCCGCCTCCCGCATAAGTCCTGTAATAGCTGTACGCCGCGTTGGGGTAAAGCGACATCCTGCGTCTTATTTTTGAAAACGCGACGTACTCTAGCGGGAATGACACGTCGGGTGCAATGAGCCCTGTTGACCTGACAAGCCCTTGCAGCTCTTCAAGCACCACCCGGCGCTTGTAGGCCATTTCGACGCCCTGCAAAAACTTGGCGTTTTCCACCGGCTCGTAGACGTGCAACAGGCGACCGGCCACGAACTCGCCGAGGTACGCGCCCTTTGCGTCGCGCTCCAGCGCCTGCCTGTCGACGATAAGAGCTGAAACCTGCACCCCTGACTCCTCCATGTAGGCGTACTTCACCTTGTACGGATAGTTCTCGAGCACAACCAAGAGGTCGACGTCGCTGTCAGGCCTTGCATAGCCGGCCACCTTGGATCCGTAGACGCAGGCCGCAACGACCTTGCGGCCTTTTGCGGCCTTTGTTATGCACTTTTGCAGAACTTCCCTTTCCCTGTCAGAAAGGCTAGACATAGCCTGGAGATCTCTTTCTTTTGCGCAGTTTAACGCTCTCATACCGGGCTATCTTGTCCTTGACCACCTGCTCCACCTGCAGGCGGGCCATCGCCTCCACCGGTATCTTGATGACGTTAGAGTCTATTGGGATCTTTGTCATCGGAAGCCCCTTGTTCATCCACAGCTTTATCGCCTTGTCCTCGAGCTTCAGGTCGCGGAAACCCTCTGGGAAGTGGCTGGTGATGTGCCTTATCAGGGTGGGGTCGGACTTGAACACCGCGCGCTCCTCTAGAAGCCTGCCGGCGTCAGCATACTTGCCCTCAAAAAGCGTGCCGGACAGCTCGTCGGACACCACGTTCATCTTGACTATCCTGCTCACTAGCTCCAGGTAGTGCATGAACTCGTGCGCCAGGATTGCGTGTATAGTACCCTTGAGGCCAAACGCCACGAGCGGTGCTGTTAATTGAACAACGACGCGCAGCAGGTTGTCGTCGCCAATAACCGGTATCGTGCGGGCAAAAAATATACCAAACTGCGTGAACTCGACTGCTGACGTCGAAACAACCATAGAGGGCTCGACGTAATAGTAGGGGTAATTCAGGCCCGATGCCTGTTCCACGCGCTTTATCCCCTCCGCGACGAGCGGGAACCTTTCCACCACAAGGTCGTACATCCTTTGCGGGACCTGACCGGCGGTCAGCGACTCGTGGACCTTGTAGAGCGGGTCAAAGCTCATCTTGCATCGAAATGGGGGTGTCGGAAAAAAACGTTACTGAAGCGTACACGACAGAGGGACTCCCAAGAATCCCAGAGAAAGCAATCTTTGCAAGGCCGAATTCAGGCACCCAATTACTTGTTACGTTAATTATTTAGACATATGTTACCATATCCAAGTCTTGACCGGATAGGTCATTTTCACCCAAACACCTGTGAGTGATACAACATACTTGCCTGTGTCCAAGTCAACAACAAATGTGTTATTGTGTAATCTGACATCTTCAATCACTATCTCATCATTTGCTGGATCTGTTGCATTTTCTATTGTAATGAGATGGTGGCTTGGCTGTTCACCAAGGCGGGCAGCGAATTCCACGCTTGAACCGCTTGTTAGATGAAGTGTATCTGATGGGGGATCGAAACCGGTGTTAGGAGTAAGAGAGGTTCCTTCCCATCTGTAACCCCGAAGCGACCCCGCGTTCTCAGCCATCGTACAGCATCACTATGACGAGCATGGGATCGCGCTCGCAAGGTTTGCTGCTGGCCAGAAATGTCCTGATTGCTATCGCTGTTGAAATAGCTACAGCAGCGATTAGCAGGACATACCTGCGTTTCAACGACATTGTCTTGTCAACCCAAAAGAAACTAGAAACCTTTTGGTGACCAATTCTAGTTCATTGAGATAGAATGGCAGGACCGATATGCATGCAGGTCAGCCTATGCAGAACCTTGAATTTCTACAGATAAGATGTCAAAGGTCACACACTCGCATTTTGCACCAAAGAGCGCCGAGACGTTTGGCTCCATGTATTCCTCGCCACCTACAAACTGCTTTATCGGAAGGCCGCCGTCAGCCTTGATGGTCAGCGTGAATTCACTATCGCCTGTCTCTTTCCCCTGTGCCGAATGGATCTTTTTTGAAGCAACTTTGGATCTGCTTGCAAATTTTGCTTCCTTGCCTGCAAGCGACTTTAGCCTGGCAATGTCGTCTTGCGCAACGGGCCTCGAACAGGCGCAGGCTATTTTGGTTCTGACTGCAAAGCGAGCCTGGGTGTCAGGCAGGTCGTCAAGCGCGCCGGTTATGGTGGCCGTGACGCCGGCCTCCGAAAACCGCTTCTTCTTGAGGATCCTTGCGCGTGGGTCTGATATTTTCACGTAAAATGGCCTGCCACTGCCAAGCACCAAGCTGTTCTGGTCTTCGCTCCCCACCCACGAGAATCTGGGAGACTGCCCGCCAGTCGCCTTGACGATGTGCTTTGCCAGAATGCCCTCGACGCTGTTGTTCCCGTAGAAGCCGGTGTTGTCGCACAGGCTGCAGCCCTTTCCCTCGCACATCGGGCAGCGTTCCCGCTTTTGCGGCAATCCTCGGATTTTTTTTGTATAGCGGCCTTGTAGCGCAATTGGCCTTGCCCGGGCCACCGCGTCGACATTACCTTCTCTGTCTATCGCCACGTTCACGGTCAAGTCTGGCCTAGAAAAATCGACGCGCTTGCCAGTCATCCTGGCAAGCCGCTGACCAAGCTCGCGGGTAAGCTGGCTCTTGATGCTTTCCTTGCCACGTATCTTGAGCCTTGCGCGGAGCGCGTCTTCCCGCTCGAAAAGCTGCGTTGGAAGGGTCGCGCCCACAAGGAACGTGTCAAACTGGTACTGCCCCGCGGCGGCAAGCGCCTTTTCTGCGATCTCGTCCAGTTTGTCGAAAAGCCCGCGGCAGATGTGACATTTGTCCACGCGCCTCTTGCCAGCATAGCCGGCCTGCCGTGCAAGGCAATATCTGCAAAGCTCGTATTCTTTCAGCTGGACAAGGGCGCTTTTAGGATCGTCAACCAAGGCCGAACCTCCTCATGAGGCCCTGCATCTGCCGGCCCTTTGACTGCTTCATCATGGCCTTGGAGTTGTTGTACTGCTGTATCATATGTCTTATCTCGCCCTCGGGCGTCCCCGAGCCCCTGGCTATGCGCTTGCGCCTAGACTCGTTTATGATGTCTGGGTCCTTCTTTTCCTCTCCAGTCATCGACTGGATGATAAAGCGCCACTTTTCCATCCGCTCCTGCATCGCGTCCAGCTGGTCTTCCTTCACCATGCCGGAAAGCCCGGGCATGTTTTCAATCACGTTGCGGAATCCCATCTTGCCCACCTGTTCCATCTGCGCATAGAAATCCTCGATGGTCATCTTGCCGGACAGCACACGCTTTGCCTGGTTCTCATCGGCCTGCGTCTCTAGGCCCTTTGCCATCTCGAGGAGCGCCTTAATGTCTCCCATGCCAAGGAGCCGGCCTACAAAGCGCGTCGACGAGAACTGCTCTAGGTCGTCGATGCGCTCGCCGGTGCCGATGAACATTACCTTGGCTCCGGTCGCAGCAGACGCTGCAAGTGCGCCGCCTCCCTTTGCCGTACCGTCCAGCTTTGTTATGATGATGCCGCCTACCGGCGCGGCCTTGTGGAAGGCCTCCGCCTGCGCGAATGCCTGCTGGCCTATCGTCCCGTCAATTATTAGAAGGACGAGCTCGGGGGTCACGACCTTGTACATATCGTTCATCTCCTGCAGCAGGCCGGCCTCTTCCTTGTGCCTGCCGGCGGTGTCTATTATCACGATGTCAAGGTTCTGCGGCTTGAAGTGCTCAAGGCCATGCTTAGCGATGCCGACGGCGTTCTTGCTATCCTCTTCGCCATATACCTCGACGTTTATCTTGGCGCAGTTCATCTTCAGCTGCGTCAGCGCGCCGGGGCGCCAGGTGTCGGCTCCTACGACGCCTACGCGGTAGCCGTGCCTCGTGAGCCACCTGGCAAGCTTGGCAGTCACCGTCGTTTTTCCGGAGCCTTGGATGCCGAGCATGAGCACGACGTTCTGCTTGCCCGGCTTGAAGAACCGGGTCGCGCCGGGGTCGTCATCGACACTCTTTTTGTCAATGGTAGTTATCGCATCGCCGGAATATCCCAGCATACTTGCCAGTTCGCCGTACAGGATCGTGACTATGTGGTCCTTCCTTGACAGCCCCTTTGGCGGCTGCTCCTTAATGGCGCGCTCTTTCAGGTTCTTTGTGATGGTGAGCACGAGCCTTACGTTGACGTCTGATTGCAAGAGCGCGCGCTGGACGTCCTTGCACAAGGAGTCTATGATCTCCTCGTTGATGTCCGAGGCGCCCACAATCTTTTTCAGCGCGCTCCTGAGCCCGTCACGCAGGTTGTCAAACATCCTTGCTTACTAGCTCCACTTCCAGTATTTCAAATATTCCCCGCTGGCCGTCCCAATCCGCCCTTGCATTCTTTACGTGCAGTTTCTTGAAATACAGCGGGCAGTCCGTGACCAGAGTCTCTGCCTCTCCTCCCTCAAACGCGAGGTTAAAGGCGTGCTTTTTTGAAAGCGCCGCCAGCTGTGCAAGCGACTCTTTGTCGACGATCCTGCCAAGCCACTCTTTTTCTAGCCCCATTGCAGAGACACCGACTATCAGCACGGCAAAGTTGTTGCCCAGAAGACTTTCCATGTATTTTTTCTCATCCACACCCCAGAGCGGCGCAAGTGGTTCCAGACCCTGTTTTTTACACACACCTTCAAAGGCCTGCTTTTGAAAGTTGCTTGCAATCCCGCCGTGGACGACGCCCTCTATGTCGTACAGCGCCTTGGCCTTTGATACCGCTTCTTCAAGGGCCCTTGCTTCCTCTTCCCTGCTCCTGCCCGGCGCAGGCACGCTGACAAGCGGGATCTGCATCGCCTCAGCAAGGTATTCCGTCATGCTGCTGTTAGGGTAATGGAACAGAAGGCTGTCGTCTGCCGCAGGGCGCATGGTAATGAGGCACTCTATCTTGTGGCCGGCCTTTTTCGCCAAAAAGATGGCATAGGTGCTGTCCTTGCCGCCCGAGAAAAGCGCCGCCAACTTCACATGCTAGCGACGGCCCCGGCAAATATTAACTGCCCGCAACTGTTTATATCTGAAAGGCGGCCAAGCGCATATGTTTTGGGCGCTCTTCTGGAGGCACGGGGACTCGTGAAATACTTTGTGTTAAAGAAGGGTTTCAGGCGAATGTTCACGAAGGGCCAGCAGTTTGTCAAGGCAGTCGACGGTGTTAGCTTTTCCCTTGAACGAGGAAAGGTGCTCGTGCTTGCAGGCGAGTCCGGCTCCGGGAAAACCACGGTGGCAAGGCTCGTGCTCAGGGCAATCGACCCGGACGCGGGCTCGATAATATTTGACGGAAACGACATCACGCGCTACACCGGAGGCCAGCTGAAGCACTTCCGCACGTCGGTGCACATGGTCTACCAGGATCCATACGCTTCGCTGAACCCCCGCATGAAGATACGCGATATAGTGATGGAGCCCCTTGCAATACACGACAAGACAAGCTCTCGCCATGAAAGGGAGGAAAAGGTCCTAAAGGCGCTTGAAGAGGTCAGGCTAGAGCCTGTAGGCGAGATAGCGCTTCGCCTGCCGCACATGCTTTCTGGTGGCCAGAGGCAGAGGGTCGCCCTTGCAAGGGCGCTTGTCATGAGACCCGCGCTCATAGTCGCCGACGAGCCGGTGTCCATGCTTGACGTATCTGTCAAGGGAGAGATACTCGGACTCATGCACGAGCTGCGTGAAAAGTTCCACATAGCCTACATCTACATCACCCACGACCTTTCGACCGCGCGGTATGTGGGCGACGACCTTGCTATCATGAACGCCGGCAGGATAGTTGAGATGGGTCCTATTGACCGCGTGCTCTCGTCGCCTGCGCACCCCTACACGCAGGCGCTAATTGCGGCGATCCCCGACCCCGACCGCGGCAGGGCCTGAAAATTTATTAGTGCATCCCACGCCCCACATGTGGTGTTTAGGGCGACTGCGCTGGCAATTGTAACTGCTGCATTGCTCGTTTGCAGTTTTGCGACCGCGTTTGCGCAGCCGGCTAAGGGCCCATACGTTGACCAGGTGCGCTTTATTCACTACGAGGACGAGAACATCGCGCTTGAGCAGGTGAAGGCAGGCTCGCTTGATGCTTATTATTTCAAGATCCCTCTTGAAGCCGCGGCCGACGCCAGGGGCGACTCGAGGATAAAGATCTATGACCGCATGTCGGGCTCTAACGTATTATTGTTGAACCCTGCCCCGTACAAGGACGAAAGCAGGCTCAACCCGTTCCAGTTCAGGGAGGTCAGGTTTGCCATGAACTATCTGGTAGACCGCGACCTTGTCGTGAACGAGTTCCACAAGGGGTATGGCAGCCCCCTCGTGGAGCCGTTTGGCATCTACTCGCCTGAATACCTTAACATCATTGAAACCGTCGAGTCGTTCGGGTTCCGTCACAACCCGCAGCTTGCAGAAAGCATGATAGCTGACGCGCTCACTGCAGCAGGTGCCACCAAGGAAAACGGCAAGTGGATGTACGGCGGCAAGCAGATAGAGATAGAGGTCCTGGCGAGGCTCGACGACGCGCCGCGCAGGCTGATTGGAGACGACATCGCGGCAAAACTTGAAAGCGTAGGATTTTCCGTGCAGAAAGACTATGGCGACCTAAGCAAGGCCAATAATGTCGTGTACGGCACGGACCCGCAGGACCACCAGTGGGACGTCTACACCGAGGGCTTTGCTGGCACGTCCGTGTTCGTAAAGTACAACCCCGTGATACCGGCGCAGATGTACGCGCCGTGGTACGGCAGGATGCCGGGGTTCCAGAACCCGAGCTTTTGGCAATACCAGAACTCGACGCTCGACGACGTAACCCAGCGCGTACTGTTTGCAGACTTTACGTCTGAGGAGGAGCGCAACGAGCTTGTCAACGGCGCGGTCACAATGGGCATCCAGGAATCTGTCAGGGTGTTTGTCAACCAAAAGACAGACCCACACGCGGCCAGAGCCAGCCTGGAAGGCCTTGTTAACGACTTTGGCGCGGGAATTACAAGCAAGTACTCGCTCATAAACGCAAGGCCGGCGCAGGGGAGCTCGCTTGACGTGGGAGTCAAGCAGATCCATCAGGGACCATGGAACGGCGTCGGCGGCCTGAACGACATTTACAGCCGCGACATCTACTTTCTGGTGGTAGACAGCGGCACATTCCGCGACCCGTACACGGGCGACATCGTGCCCGTAAGGACAGAGTGGACCGACATCGAGACAGAAGGTTCTGAGGGTAGGCTCGCCGTTTCAGAAGGAGCCCTAGTTTGGGACCCGGCATTGCAAAAGTGGGAACACCCATCCAACGGGGCCACGAGTGTGGTGACATTTGACCTTCTATTCTCTAACTGGCACCACGGCCAGCGAATGAACGCCGCAGACATCATGTACGGCCAGTACTTCATGTTTGAATGGGGCACGAACTTAGGACCCAGCGACGCGACGGTAGACCCCGAGTTCACATCGCTTGCCGGCCCGGTGCTGGAGCGCGTGAAGGGCATAAGGTTCGTCCACGACAATACCATCGAGTCGTACGTGGACTATTGGCACTACGACCCAAGCGAGATCGCGGACTTTGCCGCCATGTGGGCGACAGAGCCGTGGGAAATAACTGCAGCAACAGAAAGGCTCGTCACGTCTGGCAAGATAGCATATTCAAGGGGCGAGGCCACAGTCAAGAACGTCGACTGGCTCGATATGGTGGTACCCGAGCATGCCACAATGATACGCGACGAGTTGCAAAAAATGAAGAATGAGAGGTTTGTCCCGGTGCCGCTGCAGGGAATCGTGAGCGAGAGCGAAGCTATTTCGCGCTATGATGCAAGCATCAAATGGATAGGCGACCACAACCACGCAGTAATCGGCAACGGCCCGTTTTACTTTGACAGCTACAATATTGCAGGCAGGACCATAACGATAAAGGCGTTCCGCGACCTGTCGTACCCATTCGAGGTGGGCCATTGGTCCTTCTACGAAGAGCCAAGGCTTGCCAAAATAACGAATGTAAACATACCAAGGACCGTCACGATAGGACAGCCCATGGAAGCCATGATAAGCGTGCAAGTCGACGGCCAGCCGAGCAACGAGGCGACGGTAGACTACTTCATATCAGACAAGGATGGCCGCGTGGTTTCAAGGGGCGAGGCCCAGCCGGACGGCCAGAGGGGTACCTTTGCGATAAGCGTGCCAGCGTCAGACACCTCGATGCTCTCAGTCGGCCCCAACCAGCTTAAGATATTTGCCAACAGCGATTTTGCGTTCAGCCCGGACATCTCAACTAGCACGATACTTGCTTCTTCCGGGTCATCGACATCTACACAGCAGTCCAGTGACACGCAATCCAACTCGCAGCAGGAAAGCCCACCTTCCGGCTGCCTGATAGCTACGGCAGCGTTTGGGTCGGAACTCACGCCACAAGTGCAGTATCTGCGCAGCTTCAGGGAGGACTACATCCTATCGACTGCTTCAGGCTCGGCATTCATGAGCGCCTTCGACACAGTCTATTACTCGTTCAGTCCTCAGGTTGCCGACTATGAACGGGAGCAGCCATGGATGCAGGCCACTGTAAAAGTGGCCATCTACCCGCTCTTTGCAATCCTTGGCGCGGCAGAAAGAGCGCATGTTGCCGCAAGCGGAGGAGATGCCGGCGCGGTCGCGGCCGGCGCGGTCGCAAGCGCCCTAATTGGCGCGGTTTATCTCTGGCCGGCGGGGCTTGTGCGCCCTGTCCAGAGACACTCTTCGTTTGCAATCAGGATTGCGCTTGCAGTCCTTGCCGGAGCCGGGGTTGTCATATTCGCAGGCATCGCTGCCGCAAGCGTTCCGGCGCTTGTCGCAGGCACTTCACTCTTTGTGCTCGCAGCTGCCAGCGCCTCTGCAATGGGGGCAGGAAGGCTTGTGGGCAGGGCTATTGAGCACGTCCGCAATTGCAGATAATATTAAAAGAAAGCCACGGCCTTTGGTCTAGCGAGTTGAGTGGATTCTACCGCTTTGTGCTGGTCCGCTCCATAAACACCATAGTGGTGCTGTTTGCCACGCTCGTGCTCACGATAGCGCTCCTGGGCCCCACTATGGACAGAATACTGTTGGACGGCGTCAAGTTCTACGTCGTCGAGGAGATAAACTTCCGCGAGCTGGAGTTCAGCAACGCGGAGCAACGCCAACGGTTCATCGACGAGCGGGTGGAACTGCAGGTACGGACACTTGGCCTTGACGAGCCGTGGTACTCGCCCAAGCGCTTCTTCAACACCGTGCTGAAGGTGATGGTGCTCGACCTTGGCAAGTCCAACTTTCTCACCAGCGAGAGCGGCTCTTCCAACGTCCGGGACATAATCTTGGAAAAGGTACCCAAGACCGTGCTCTTGTTCACCACGTCGACGCTTGTTATCACCGTCATCGGCCTGTACCTGGGGGCATTTGTCGCAAATAGGGCAGGATCGCTGTGGGACAGGCTCAACTCGGCGTTTGCCGTCTTTTCCGGCTCGTTCCCCACGTGGTGGGTCGGCATGCTCATGATCTTTGCGTTTGCGTTTACTTACCACATTTTTCCTGCCCGGGCTACGCCACTGACGCCGCCGGACGACCCTGCTTACGCGCTGGACCTGCTGTACCACATGCTTCTACCACTCATAACAATAATACTGGTCGGGTTTGGAGCCTGGGCCTACATCGTGCGCTATTTCGTCGTCGGGATACTGGGCGAGGACTACATCGCGGCAAAAAGGGCGGCCGGCATACCGGAAAAAAGGATCGTCTACTCTCACGCTCTCAAAAATGCCGCCCCGCCGATCGTGACGGTAGTCGCGCTCAGCCTCGCAAGCTCGTTTGGCGGCGCAATCACGGTGGAGGCTGTCTTTGACTGGCCCGGAATGGGACAGCTGTATTACCACGCCATAGGGATGTTTGACATACCGGTCATAGTGGGACTGACGTACGTTTCGACTGTCATATTCGTCATCACCATCTTTTTGACCGACATAATCTACGCGTACTTTGACCCGAGGGTGAAGGTGTCCTGAGCGCGCCCACAAGCGTCCTTTCAAGGTCAGAGATAATCCGCGAGTTCCGGCACTCAAAGAGCGGCATTGCCGGTGCCGCGATACTACTTGGGCTCATACTCATGACCATTTACTCAGTAGTCGCAATACCGCTAGAGTCGTACAGGCAATGGAACAACCCCAATTTTTGGATTGACCTGCCCAAGTCAGCCGCTCCGGCCTGGACCAACCTGGTTGGCGCAAAGGCGCCCGAGCACCTGGTCATGCGTTCGGGCAGCGCCCAGGTGACGGAGACCTTCGACGGCGGCATAAAGATCGTGACGCACTCGTACACAGTGCAGTTCGACTATGACCAGTTCCCTGCGGATTTCATGTTGTTATATTCTGCGCGCTACGGCTCAACACAGCCGGCCCTGCAGACAGATGTCATGAGGCCGGATGGCAAGGAGTTTCGGATCTACTTTGCGTCGCTCCCGCCGGCTCAGGGTGGCCAGAACGTATTCTCGTCAAGGGTGTTCTCAACCGACAGGGCCGTAGCCGAGTCCCTGCGCGGCGATGTCGGCACGTTTTCTTACCCGCAGGACCCGTCGAGGCCCCAGGTGATGCTCTTCTCAGACGCAAACGAAAGCAAACCGCTGAAGGGCACGTACGTCTTCCGCGAGACGTTCTACCTTTTTGACGGTGCCGACTCGGTTGAGGACTCGGGCATCATCTTGGGTGGCAAGGTGTACGGCGTCTTGGGCACCGACGAGCTCCGGCGCGACCTTGCAACCGGCATACTTTGGGCCGCCCCGGTGGCGTTATTTATCGGCCTGACGGTCTCCATCGCCTCCATTCTCATAGGCCTGATTTACGGAGTCGTGGCCGGCTATAAGGGCCGCAGGACCGATGAGGGACTCATGCGCGTAAACGACATTTTCTATTCGCTCCCCACACTTCCGCTGCTGGTAATCCTGTCGGTGACGGTTGGTAGGAGCATCTTTCTCATCACCGGATTCCTGGTGATATTTGGGTGGGTGGGTATGGCAAAGATAAGCAGGAGCCTTGCACTTCAGATAAAGAACCTGCAATATGTTGAAGCCGCGAAATTGATGGGCCAGTCCGACGTGCGCATCATATTCCGACACATAATCCCACAACTGTTGCCACTCACGTTTGCAAGCATAGCAATCGCCGTGCCCTCTGCCATTCTAGGCGAGGCCGCGCTCTCTTTTCTGGGACTTGGCGACCCGTCGATACCCACATGGGGCCAGATACTGCACGACGCAAATTCCGCCGGCGCGGCTGTTCGAGGCCTGTGGTGGTGGATAGTCCCACCCGGCCTACTGATAGCGATAACGGGCCTAGCGTTTGCGCTGATAGGCAACGCCCTTGACGCAATTGTGAATCCGCGGTCTAAGAGAATGTAGCGGATGCCTCAGGACTCATAATCTTCATCACAAGATCAGACGGCTCTTCCTTCACGTCATCAGCATCCGACGGTAATGCCGTGCGGTATAGTATGAACTTAGCGACTAGCCCTTGACGCGGACTATTTTTATCCTGTCCATTACCTTCCAGTACTCAACTTCGCGGCCCTGGACGTTGTCCTGGAGCTTGTCCCTTATCTCGTCTTCCACCGACGATGTCTCGAACACCTCAAAGCTCTCGAGATCCATAATCTGGAGGACATTGCCGCTCTTGGATATTATCTGGCCACTCCTCTTGTCGATTAGCGGGACGTCCACCCTAGTGGTAACCGGCCCGACGAACGGGTGCGTGTTGCCGTCAAAGACTCCGACCGCGTTTATCCTGGCCTTGGCAGAGCCGTGCTTGCCCGGCTTGCTGTGGTCGTACGAGACTATCCTGCACGGCTCGTTGTCGATGATAATGTACGAACCAACCTTGAGGGCACCAAGTTCCATCGGCTTGCTCAATATAATTCAGGATTCTGAAAAAAGGCAGCATATTTAACAGTTATGATTATATCCTGTCAAGCGCAGAATCGACGAAATCGTCAGTGATCATGGAAGGCATCTTGAGCTCCGGCTGGTATGACAGCTTTTTGCGGATCTTGTTGTAAAGCTTGGTCTTCTTGTCCGTGTCCTTCTCTTCCCGGTAGGTCCACACGAGCTCCAGTATGTTTGCCTGATGGCGCATGCGGCATTTTCGCATCCATCGCTTTTAGGTCCTGTCTAAATAGTCTACTGTGAAAAGTCACTTCAGCTTGTCAAGGATTGAAAAACTTACAAGGTTGTTCAGCATTATGCCCTTCCTTGCCACGTCGCGCCTGGTGCGCTCGCAGTACTTCTGGTCCGTCTGGTGCGTCTCGGAGCCTTCCACCTCCAGGATTACAAGATTCTTTGCGTACGGGAACGTGAACCGGGGCTGCTCAGCGGACAAGAGCTGCATCTCGGCAAGGCTGGCCTTCTTGACCCTGTCCCGGCGGGCAATCACGTTTGCGAGGTCGCCTATCGCCGGGTCGCCGCTTGAATATTTTGTGAAATACAGCGAGACATAGTTCAGCCTGTCGCCAACGCGCTCAAAGAGCGGGCTGTTCAGTCCGAACATGAATGCAAGCCTATCCACATCGTGGAAGATGATGTCAGAAAGAACGCCCTTCATGTCTTTGAAGGACGCCACGACGTAGTTGTTGGCCTTGTTTGGAAAGTAGGGCACGCTTTCTTCGGAAAAAGTCGCCGTGGCAAAGTAAATGTCAATGATGTTGCCGTCTTTCTTCCAGGCTTCCAAGAGCGACGCGGTCTGCTTTCCGTGCGGGGTGCAAACGTATCCGCCGATGTCGTCCCCCTTTCCCGCCAACCCTTTCTTTCTGAGATGCTGCTATTATATATAGTATTTGCCTTTTCTCATGAAAATTTCCAGTACTGGGTCAATAGGTGGTAAAATTACATTTATTGTAGCAGAATAAAATAATAATTATCTGGGCCTTTCAAGCCAACCCATGCGGTAAAAGTACACGAACATGAGGGCCGCCGGCGCCAGGGATATTATGAGCGCAAAGATGAACGTGGTGTAGGGCCCGAGCTGCATCCAAGAACCCGTTTCGATGCCGCCGGGAATGTTGACGTTCATGCCGTAGAACGCCCCGATGACGGTGGCAGGTATAGAGAGTGTGAATATTATGGTCAAGACTGCAAGAATCTTGTTGGTCTTTTCGGAGCTCAGCACGAAATCGGTGTCCTTGTAAATCTCAACCGTCTCCTTTGCCTCCTCCAGCGCCTCGTTGACCTTCTCGACGTGGTCCTGCACGTCTTTAAAGTGGGCCGTCAGGTCTTCCTTTGAGAATCGCTGGACATCCTTTGTCAGCTCTGTAACGGCCCGCTTTACGTGCAGCACTATGCGCCGGAGCGTCGTTATCTCGCGTCGCAGGAGTGCTATCTGCCTTGAAACCGACACCCGCTCGTCAAACACAGAATCTTCGATGTCCTCTATGTTGCCCACCACCTTCATGAGGAGGTGCAAAAGATCATCTACGAGGGCATCTATTATCTTGTGGAGCAGGTAACCCGACGACTTGCCCATCATGGTCTGCCTCAAGCTCTCGTCTCTCCCACAAATGCTGAACAGCTCCTCGATTGGCTTTAGTTCGCCCTGGTGGACCGTCACGAGGTAGTCCGCGCCCACGAACAGCGAAAGCTGTGAGAAGACAAATCCGCGCTCCTTGTCCGGCGTGGGAAAGTGCATGACAATAAAGAGGTGGTCCTCGTAGCGGTCTATCTTCGGTATCTGGATTTTTGAAAGGCAGTCCTCAAAATTGAGCTTGTTAAACGACGGGTGCTTTTTCCCGAGCTCCACAAGGTCCTCGTAGGCCGGCCTCTGCATATCCGTCCACGTAAAGCCGCTGTTTGTAATCGATTCTTGACTCTTTTGCACTTCCATTTTCTGGGCCTACCTCCTTTGCACCTGCCTGTTGCCTTGTTACAGTTTGCGGTGTCATAAAAATGTGCGCGAAGTAGATCACGTCACCGCAGGCCAAGCGACTTGGAACTCGCAGCAGTGTGCCAGAGCGCCGAGTTGGTGCCTGCAACCCTGTATCAGCAATAGGGCAGTGGAGAGTACCCTATCGCGACAGAGGCCGCCCCTATCGTGTTTGATATGACCGTCCTTGCGGTCTGGGCTGGCGCGATGTGCAGCAGGAGGCCGACCCCCAGCCGCTCAATATGCTCACTCACCTGCAGGTGCCAGTTTACCGCGCTGAGAACCTAGGAGGCAATGTCCTGCATACTCTCGGCCGGCTTAAAGTACACAACCGCATCGTCGTTGTAGGCAACGGCAAGCCCCATGTCCATAACCATGCATTGGAGGTACAGGTCTATTGCTATGATGTCCCGTGGAATCGTTAGCCGACTGTCACGCGCATGTCATTTCTTTTGCAGGATTATTCTATCAAGGTTAGGGAAAACAGGATTTGACAAGGTATTCATAGGACCCTACCCATGCCATTCTTGTTGCAGGCCGCGCTTGCGCAATATCACGACGCTCTGTTGGCTGCAGGGCTGCAGAAGGAGCATCTGATCTGCCCAGTATTCGTGTCCGAGAGGCAGCAGGCAAGCGCAGGGGCTATGCCAGGCTTGCCCCTAACGCCTGCGAGGGAAACGGTTGTCCGCGTGCAGGAGGTTGCAGACGCAGGCATTTCGTCAGTAATCATTTTTGGCATACCCAAAAGCCGCGACGGAAAAGGCTCGGGCGCGTTTGGCAGTAACGGCATCGTCCAGCAAGCGGCAAAAGAGATCAAGTCGGCATTTGGCAGGTCTGTAAGCGTCATAACGGACGTCTGCCTCTGCCAGTACAACCTGTCGGGGCACTGCGGCCTTTTGGCAAACGGCAGGGTTGACAACGACTCGACTGTCAAGGCGCTTGTAGAAATCGCCGTTAGCCACGCCGGCGCCGGCGCGGACGTCGTCGCCCCGTCGGCGATGATGGACGGCCAGGTGCGCGCGATAAGGGGGGTGCTTGACGCCGGAAGGTTTTCGGCGCGGATACTGTCTTATTCAGCCAAACACGCCTCGTCGCTCTACACGCCGTTTCGCTCGGCAGCTTTTCAGAGCGGGGGTGCAATAGACAAGTCCTCGTACCAGTTGGGCTATGCAAACCCAAGGCAGGCTATGAGGGAGATGGCCCAGGACATACTGGAGGGCGCCGACATGGTGATGGTCAAGCCCGCGCTTGCCTACCTTGACCTTGTAAAAAGAGCCAAAGAGGCTTTCAGGACGCCTGTTGCCGTCCAGAACGTTTCAGGCGAGTACGCCATGATAAAGGCGGCAGCAGGGCGCGGCCTCGTGGACGAGGAAGAGTGGAAGGTGATGTCGATGGCCGCGATGAGGAGGGCGGGCGCGGACAGGATAATCTCCTACTTTGCGCTTGACGTGGCGCGCTACCTTGAGTGAAGATTATATATCATACAAGCAGTGAACGGAACTGTCCCGCTGTAGCTCAGCCTGGTAGAGCTTTCGGCTGTAGATGTCGGCAAGTTTGCTGACCGCGTGCAACAGCATATCGGGCGCACAGGTAGCAGTAACCGAAGAGTCGCAGGCTCAAACAAGACAGGCAAAAGCTGTCTTGGAGCAAATCCTGCCGGCGGGATACATCCCATCTAATCTACTTATTAATGCGCGGCGCGCAATCGCTCTCATGCAAATAGAGACCGTTAACCCCGCTACAGGTAAAATTATCGCACGCTACGACGCTGAAAGCAGCGAAGACATCAGCCGTAAGGTGAGGCTTGGGCGCGAAGAGTACGCCGCGTGGAAAAAGGTCGACCTTGGCGAGCGGGCCGACCTGATGCGCAGGCTCGGCAGGGTTATGCGGAAAAACCGCGAGGACTACGCCAGGACGGTCACCGAGGAGATGGGGAAGCCTGTGCGTCAGTCGCTTGCAGAGATTGAAAAGTGCGCGTGGGTCTGCGACTATTATGCCGAGCACGCAGAAGTGTTTTTGCGCGACCAGATAGTCCCTACAGAATTCCGCAAGAGCTTTGTGTCGTTTGAGCCACTTGGCGTGGTCGCGTCTATAATGCCGTGGAACTTTCCTTTTTGGCAGGTAATGAGATTTGCGGTTCCTGCGCTCACTGCCGGAAACGTCGGGGTGCTGAAGCACTCCAGCGTCTGCCTCGGGAGCGCGCTAAAGCTGTCGCAGGCTTTCCAGGACGCGGGATTTCCGGAAAACGTTTTCCAAGTAGTAATAGGCGACTACCGCGTGGGCGAGGCTTTGGTGCAGGCGGACATTGATGCGGTTTCCGTTACCGGCAGCCTCAACACGGGCAGGCGTGTGGCAGAGCTGGCATCTGTCGGCCTGAAAAAGTTCGTACTGGAGCTTGGCGGAAGCGACCCGTTTATCGTGCTCGAGGACGCGGACTTGAACCAGACCGCGCATATGGCCACGCAGTCGCGCCTTTTGAACAACGGCCAGTCTTGCATTGCAGCAAAGCGCTTTATCGTCCTGAGAAGCGTCGCGGAAAAGTTCACGCAACTATTCATGGAAAATACCGAGGCCGAAGTTGTGGGCGACCCGTTCGATCCCAGGACCACCGTCGGCCCGCTTGTCCGGGACAACCAGAGGCAGGCCCTTGCCAAGCAGGTGGAAGACGCAAGGGCAAAGGGCGGCAAGGTTCTGGTAGGAGGCAGGCCGGTTGACCGCGAGGGGTTTTTCTACGAGCCCACCATCGTTTCAAACGTCAGCCACGACATGAACATTGTAAGGGAGGAGGTCTTTGGGCCCGCAGCCCCAATAATCGTGGTCGAGAACGAGGAGCAGGCGGTACGGGAGGCCAACAATTCCGAGTTCGGGCTTGGCGCAAGCATCTGGACAAACAACATCGAGCGCGGGGTCAAGCTGGCAAGGCAGATAGAGTCAGGCCTCGTGTCGGTGAACGAGATGGTCAGGTCAGACCCGCGTCTGCCGTTTGGCGGCGTCAAAAAGTCGGGCATAGGCCGCGAGCTGTCAGAGTTTGGCATACGCGAGTTTGTCAACATCAAGTCAGTCGTCGTCAAAGACATACAGAGCAGGCTATTGGTGGAATAGTCTGATTACGGTGCTCTAGCGGAGCGTCTTGACAGCTTTAAGAAGCAATATGCCGACAACGGCATTTGGGATCATGAACCAGTAGATTATGTTAAACGAGACGTTGGGGGTTTGGTTGTCGACCGGAGCAAGAATAGAGATTGCAAGTGCTGCAAACGCAAGGTACGCACCCATGCGAATGTCTTTTGCCAAAAAGGCGAGCGCGCCAAGTGAAAAGCCTGTCAGAGTAACATAATACAATATTGTCTGGTAGTACGCTGCCGGAGGAACCGGAACGCTTCCTAGAGCCTCCCCGGTTGACGCAATGGTGTGAAACGTCAGGCCGAGTACCCAAGGCCTGCCATGATTCCCATGTACGCTATGGCAAGCTTGGCAAAGGGATGGAGGCCTTCATCTGCGATGGCGTTACTATTTTGCACCGCGATATCTTGCGGCTTGTGCGCATATAATTATTGTCGTGGGGCTGTACAGGGGAAAATAATCAGGGATTGATTACTGCCCTGCCTATTATCTTTCCTGCCTTCAGCTCTTCGAGCGCCTTGTTTGCATCTTCCAGCTTGAACTTGCGGGACACGGTTGACTGGAGCTTGCCCTGTTTTGCAATCTCCACAAGGTCGACTAGGTCTGAGTACTTGCCTGTGTAGGCACCGGTAATCGTGAACGCCCTGAGCGGTATCAGCGGCAAGTTGATTTCCATAGAGCCACCGAAAAGCCCGACCATCACCAGCTTGCCGCGCTTCCTGAGCATGTTAAACGAGTTTGGCGCGGTTTTGCCGTTGTTCACGAAATCGATGACGGCTTCTGCGCCAAGGCCTTTGGTGAGATCCTTCACACCTTGCACGGGGTCGCCGGTGCCCGAGTTCACTATCACGTCTGCGCCAAGCCTCTTTGCCTCCGCAAGTTTCTTTTCGTCAATGTCGACTATGACTATTCTTGCTTTTGTTATTGCCTTTCCAATCTGCACAGCCATGAGCCCGAGGCCGCCGGCGCCGATTATCACCAAGGTCTCGCCGTCCTTGACTGCCACCTTTTTCACAGCCGTGTAGGCTGTGAGCCCCGAGCAGGCAAGCGAGGCCGCCGCGCTTGGGTCAAAGTCGTCCAGCTTGACCAAATATTTGTGATTCGGCACTAGCGCGTACTCGCCGTAGCCTCCGTCCTGATAGACGCCTAGCGACTTTGGGGCGTCGCAGAGGTTCTCCTCGCCAGCCCTGCACGCCGGGCACGAGCCCTCGCCTATCCACGGGTAAACAAGTACCCTCTCGCCTTTGGAGAAGCCCTTGACATCCGGGCCCATTTCAGCTATCGTGCCTGCTACCTCGTGGCCCGGTGTCAGCGGGAATTTGACTCCGCGGTCCTCGACCTTCATGAGGACGCCCTGAGGGCCGGCGTATCCGCCCTCCCAGAGGTGCAGGTCGCTATGGCAGACTCCTGCGCTTTCAACCTTGACTAGGACCTGCGCGCCGGCAGGATTGGGAATATCAATATCTTGCAGCTCTAATGGCTCCTTTGTCTTTATTATCCGGGCAACTCTCATGCCGACTGTAAAAACGACAGAGCGTATAAACTAAGCGCATGAAACGCTTTAGTTGCTAAACACGAATTTTTGCGCTGATGAAGGCAGGGTCAGTCGCGTATGTGCTTGTGGCAATATGCGTTCTTGGAGCAGTTGCCATTCCCGCAGGCAACCCCATGTTCCTTGACAGGGCCATTGCCGTTGAAGTCGCGTTCATTGTCCTGACGATCCTGACGTTTGCAGGATACAGAAAGCAGCTGTACGCGTGCGTGCCTCTTGCATCCATCGTGATGGTCGGCAACTCGCTTGCGCCTCCACACGTCGAGATAATGACGACTTTCTCAAAGCCGTTCAACGCGATCGTTTTGATAACTGGCGGCTACGTGCTACAGGGCCTGCTGATGATATTTGCCGTGCGTGAAATTGCAAGAAATCGGAAAGCCGGGAAACTAGGACCCAAGTATGCTGGCCTTTGAAAGTGCCCTGTCAAGTTGTTTCTTGGTCATCAGCTTCTTTTTCATTACAAGCTCGCGGATGCTCTTGTTTGTTTTCAAAGACTCCTTATAGATCTCTGCCGCCTTCAGGTAGCCTATGTACGGATTAAGCAGTGTCACGAGCACGGGGCTCTTTTCAATATACGACTTTAGCCTTTCCCTGTTTGCCCTCAAGCCGTCTATCATGTGCGCGGAAAATACTGGCAGAAAGTTCTTGAGCATGTCAGTAGAGTCGAGCACGCACTTTAACATGCCCGGCAGCATGACATTCAGCTCAAACTGGCCCGCTTGCGCGGCCATCGCAACCGAAACATCGTTGCCGATGACGTTAAAGCAGACCATGTTGAGGCACTCTGCAAGCGACGGGTTGACCTTGCCGGGCATTATCGACGAACCGGCGTGCACCGCCGGTAAGACCGCTTCTGCAAAGCCCGCGGTGGGGCCGGAGGCCATGAGCCGCAGGTCGTTTGCCATCTTTGTCAGTTCTATTGCAAGGTTGCGCAGTGCAGAGGAGCAGTTGGCGACGTCGTGTTTGCTCTGCAGCGAGTAGAACGTGTTTGGCGAAGGCCTGAGATCAAGTTTTGAAACTTCTGACAGGCGCTTGATTGCGAGCTTGCGATATCCTCTTGGCGTGTTTGCGCCCGTTCCGACGGCTGTGCCGCCAAGGCCCACCTCGCGCAGGCCGTCCATCGCCTCGCGCATCCTCTTTTGCGCCCGCTCTATCGAATACGCGTACTCTTCAAACTCGGCCCCAAGCGTGACAGGTATCGCGTCCATCAAGTGAGTCCTGCCTATCTTGATGGCGCTCTGGAATTCTCTGGCTTTCTTGCGAAGCGACCTCACAAGCGTTGTGATGGCCGCGTCCGTCTCGACCATGTTTGTCAATATGGCTACGTGCATCGCGGTCGGGAATGTGTCGTTTGACGACTGGGACATATTTGCGTGGTCGTTTGGGCTCAAGATATCGTACTGGCCCTTTTTCTTGCCTAGGATTTCAAGCGCCCTGTTTGCGATTACTTCGTTGGTGTTCATGTTGAACGCCGTGCCGGCGCCCGAGTTTATCGCTTCAACGACGAACTGATCCATGAGCCTGCCTTTCAGGATCTCGTCGCATGCTTTGACGATCGCGTCCGCCTTTTTTGCGTCCAGCGCGCCAAGCTCTTTGTTTGCAAGCGCGGCAGAGCGCTTTATCATGGCAAAGGCCCTGACAAGGTTGACGTGAGCCTTCTGGCCGGTAACCTTGTACATCTTTTTTGCCCGGAACGCAAATGGCCCGTAGTAGGCGTTTGCCGGAACCTTTACCTCACCAAGCGAATCCCTGTCAATCCTGAAAGACATCGCAATTGCCGGTGCGTTGCGGCCGTAATAAATTAATCGACTCACGAGATTATCCGTGAAGAGACGAGGCTGTCGATTTCTGCCGCCTGCTCTTCAGGGAGGTTAAGGCCGTGCAAGAGCGCGGGTCGGGTACCTGCGAGCGGTGTGTCTTGCACAGACAGGGGCGGCGAAAAGCGCTCGACGCGCTCAAAGACAATCTTGCCGTACCAGTTGTTCTGCAGGCAAAGCCTGCGCTCTTGTTCGTCCATTACGTCAACCTCAATTATTTTTTCAATTATGCCGGAGCCTATTAGCAAGTCTACGTGTGTCTTGCTTGCAAAGAACAGCCTCGATCCATTTTCCCACTCCCTGCGTATGCTCACGTAAAGCTCGCGCCTTGCGTACAAGCGCCGGTCCTGATCTTTTGCGCGGAACACGAAACTGCTCACGCACACCGTTGCAGCGCCCTGACATTAAGCGTTATCGCAATAGCATTATATTATCACCGGCATGCTCAACGCACATGCAAGTCAGCGGCAGGGTTATCGTCTGCGATTTCATCGACCAGGCCGGCATTGATAGCATGAAGCGTGCCGGGCTGAATGTAGACTACAAGCCCGAGATAAAGGCAGACGAGCTTGTGAAAACTGCGAAGGATTATGATGTGCTTGTTGTGAGGAGCAGGACCAAGGTTACAAAAGACGTAATCGAGGCTTCAAACGCCAAGATAATAGCGCGCGTAGGAGTTGGCCTTGACAACGTTGACGTAAAGGCTGCCGAAGCGAAAAAGATCAAGGTGATAAACGCGCCCGAGGCGGCGTCCATTGCAGTGTCGGAGCTTGCAATCGGGCTCATGATATCCCTTGCAAGGAGCATACCCAGGGCCGACGCTGAGACAAAGAAAGGCAACTGGATAAAGAAAGAGATGATGGGTTCCCAATTGTCAGGCAAGTACCTGGGCATCGTCGGCGTCGGAAACATAGGCCGTCACATAGGCAGAATGGCGAAGGCGCTCCACATGAACCTCATTGGATACGACCCGTTCCCCATAAGCAAGGAGTTCATCAGCGAAACAGGCATGATAGTTACAGACCTTAACACGCTTTTGGAGAGCGCGGACTTTGTAACGTGCCACGTGCCGACGACGCCGGAGACAAAGCACATGTTCAACGCCGAGCGCCTTGCAAAGATGAAGCCGACGGCCTATCTTGTAAACACGTCGAGGGGCGAGATAATAGATGAAAACGCGCTTTACGACGCGCTGAAGGCAGGCAGGCTTGCCGGCGCGGCGCTAGACGTTTTCGAGGTCGAGCCGCCTACAAGCAAGCAGTTGCTGGGGCTGCCAAACGTGGTGTGCACGCCCCATGTCGGCGCGCAGACCAGGGAAGCACAGGAGCTTGCGTCCACCGTGATTGCAGAGAAGATAATCCAGATTCTGCGGGGCGTAATATAGAATATAAGGGGCTACCCGTCAGGAGAGTGGTATAATGCACAGCTACATGGCCCAGACATGGATCCGGATGTGGAAGGAAAACGCCGAGGAACTAAAGTCAAAGGCCATCGCATGGAGAAAAGAGCCCACAATCAACAGGATTGACAAGCCAAGCAGAATAGACAGGGCCCGCAAGCTGGGCTATAAGGCCAAGCAGGGCATAGTTGTAGTTCGCATCAGGGTAGGCAGGGGCGGCATGAGGAAACAGAGACCGGTTTCCGGCAGGAGGCCCAAGCACCTTGGTGTCGTTCACATCAAGCAGGGTATCAGCATGCGCAAGGTAGCGGAGCGCAGGGTATCAGAAAAATTTCCCAACCTCGAGGTTATGGGCTCGTACTACCTGCACAAGGACGGCATGAACCTCTGGTATGAAGTTGTTCTGGCGGACCCAAGCCACCCGGCCATTTCTAAAGATCGCGAGATGAGGGGCCGGCTCAAGGCCTTTGCAAAGTAGCCTTTTTTCGCAACCTCGTTGTCTTGAGCACGTGGTCACAGTGCGAGATGTTTCTCAATTTTGAAAGCTTAGCCACCCGTCAGCTTTTTCGCCGAACTGATTATTTTTGTTACTTCATCGGCCGGCGTTTCCTTGTCCATCGTGATGTAATAGAGGTTTTCAGGGTAAGTCAGCGTCAGTATCTTGACCTTCTCGTTCTCGGTGAGCGTGTATTCAGTCTTGCCGATTGACTTTTCAAAGCTCCTGCGCATCTGGTTGCGTGCGGCCTCGATGAAGTACTCGCTCTTGGCTTCCTCCGGCCTAAGCAGCGGGACGACGCCCTTGCGCAGTGCTCCGGCTAAAGTTCGGCCAAACTTGTTCATTATCCCAGCATAGCGTATTCTGGGCGAAATGCCAAGTATGCTGTTGCATTTTTCCTTGTACCTGCCTGTGTTGGGGTCGGCATGTGGTCGAGACATCGCATTAATTCATAGCTGCAAGTATATGAATATCTACTCTATGTTCTGAAAGAATAAATAAAAAAGGAAAAAGATGAGGAGGCGCTTAGCCTTCCATCATCATCGCTGCGCTTTATTTCAGGGAAGCCTTGGATGGGACCCATGTGCCCGGAGGATGGTCGTCTTCAGTGGCATCGTTGGTTGCCACGACTGCAAATGCCGCGCCCCTCAGGACGTGGTTCATGTTGTGGTCAACGCCCACATAGAGACCGGGCACTGGGAAGGTAGCTTCGATGACGCTCGCAGAGCCCGGAGGTATGGTCCAAGTCTCGTCCTGAATCATCTGCCTTCCAAGGAAGTTGCCCCTTACGTTGCCGTCCCTCACATCAATCATACCATTGATGAAGTGGAACGCGATATAGTCGTTGGGACCTGGGTTGACGATGTACCACCTTGTCAGCTCGCCTGGCTTGACCTTGAAGAAGTTGGTCAGGTCGCCTCTCTGCATTTCAGCCAGCAGATCTGGGTTCAGCGGAACCTGAGTTGCCTGTCCGATAGCCGGCACATACTTGTGGGCCATGCCGTTGGTCATGACGAGGTCAGCGTCGTTGGAAAGCAGCTTGCCTACGTCAAAGCTCCCCGTTTCACCTTCAGTGCCTTCGAAAAGACCTTTGTCAGCGCTGTTGTAGATCTCGCCAAAGACCATATAGAACTCCTTGGCTGGAGCTTCTCTTTGCGGATGCACAACAATGCCGCCGTACATGCCGTTGGCAATGTGCTCCCATACGCCGAAGAGCCCGTCAGCTCCGCAGTGATAGTAGAATGCGCCAGCTGTGTTTGCCTGTAGTGTCCATGTCTTGCTCTCGCCTGGCCCAACATTGCCAGAGAGTGCATCGCCTATGCCTGCGTGGAAGTCGAGGCTGTGTATAACATCACCCTCGTTTGTCAGGGTGAACTCTATCGCGTCGCCCACGTTAGCGGCGACTACTGGACCCGGAATAGTGCCGTTAAAGACCATTGCGTTGTACATGATTCCACCCGGATGCAAAGCGTTGTCAGGAGCCACTTGGACTTCCATCTCGTCTGCAATCAGGGTGACATGTCTCGTCACGCCGGAGTGATCAGCTTGCGCCGATGTAAGTGGGGAGCCATTGAACAGAGGGCTGAAAACAAGTCCCACTACAAGAATACCGGCGGCGATACCAGCTATAATCGCCTTGTTCATTAGCCTACGTCAGTCTACTCCAACTATATATATCTTATACAGTGAGTGTAAATAGACCCGAAATTCGGTATCTCCACCCACGGTTAGCACGAGTTACACCATTTCAGCCCCACGCCTAGTCTGTTCACGGTTCCTGACGTTCTGCAACCCGCTGGCATTATGTCAAAGCTTTATGCAAGATCGGGAACCAGCCCTAGGCGAACCCGAAATACGGTTTAGTTCACAAGCTAGTATCTAGACTGGGTGAAAAATAAATGTGTGAGGCCTACTTCATCGTCTTCAGAATTATCACGGTGTTGGTGTCAGACACACCCTCTATCTTGCGTATGTCGTCGATGCACTTGTTTATCTCCACTATGGCCGGCGCGGCTATGATGGTAGCGATGTCGTACTGGCCTGTTATCTCGTAGACGACTTCGATGCCGGGCAGTTTCATGAGCCTTGACGAAACTGCGGACGTGTCTGCCGATGAGCTGACGGAGATGAGCGTGATTGCGCTTGTCTTGTCGCTTGCGCCAAGTTCTATGGTGAAGCGCTTGATCATCCCAGACCCGACTAGGTTTTTGACGCGCCTCCTCACAGCGGACTCTGACAGCCCTATCTCGTTTGCAATGTCCACGAATGCCTTTCTGGAGTCTTCCTGGAGTATGCGGATTATCCTTTCGTCGGTCCCGTCAATGTTAGCTGACATTTCTCCTCTGTTCCTCCCTTGTCAATACACCGTCCATTATTTCAACTGCGCGGGAAACCGTCGCTTCGTCCATGACAAGTGGCGGAAGCAGGCGAAGGATGTTCCTTCCAGAGTACAGCATCAGCAGTCCTTGACTGATTCCGTCGAAAAGCATGTCCTTTACCTCAAAGCGGAGCTCGACGCCGAGCATCATGCCAAGGCCCCGGACCTCCCTGATTATCTTGTGGCGCTCCTTGAGGCCTTCCAGCTTTTCCTTGAAGAACCTGCCTATTTTTGCAGCATTATTGACAAGGCCGTCCTGAGTCAGGGCGTCCATCGTTGCGGACGCGGCGGCGCAGGCAAGCGGGCTTGCGCCAAAGGTCGACGAGTGCTCGCCAAGCTTTATTGCGTCCATTATCTCCGGCTTTGTCAGTACTAGCCCCATGGGCACGCCCCCTGCGATGCCCTTTGCAAGGCACATTATGTCCGGCGTCGTGTTCCAGTTTTGCCCCGCCCACATCTTGCCCGTCCTGCCAAGCCCTGACTGTATCTCGTCAAATATCAGCACCAGGTTCTTGCGGTCGCATATCTCGCGGATTTTCGGTATGAGGTCGTCGGGCGGGACTATGATGCCGGTTTCGCCCTGTATCGGCTCAAGTATGACAGCACCCGTGCTGGCATCGACTGCCTCCTCCAGCTTGGAAGGGTCGCTGTACGGCACAAATTTGACCCCCTCCAGAAGCGGCATGAACGATTTCCTGTACTTTTCATTATATGTTACGGAAAGCGCGCCAAAGGTCTTGCCGTGGTAGGCGCCGTTCATCGCGATCACGCCGGGCTTGCCCGTGAATTTGCGGGCGAACTTGAGTGCAGCTTCCACCGACTCGGACCCCGAGTTTGTGAAGAACATCTTGGTCAGTCCCGGCGGCGCCTGCATAGCCATCTTCTTCATGAATTCAAGGCGCGTCTCGTTATACACTGACATGTGCGCGGTGATGAGCGTCTCGGCCTGCTTCTTGATGGCAGCGACAACCCTATCGTTGCAGTGCCCGACGAGCGCGACTCCGTACCCGCCCATGCAGTCGATGTACTCCTTGCCCTGCACGTCCCACACACGCGCGCCCTTGCCCCTTGCGACGTTTACCGGGAAGCGCTGGTACAGCGTGCCAAGATAGTTGTCCTCGCCATTCATTTCGGGGTTATCACCGTGCAGTTGCTGTGTGCGATGGCAGAGGATACAGGCTTGTCGACCTGGCCGGACGCTATTATCGCCTCCTTGACTCCCATCTCAAGCGCCTCGGTGCAGGCAAGCACCTTCTTTTCCATGCCAAAGCCTATCTTTGGCAGCATATCTTTTGCCTGTTCCAGCGTCATTGCCGTAACCAATTTTTCATTTAGCATCAGGCCGTTAACGTTTGTGATGAAGATCACCTTGTCGGCCTTGACGCCGCCTGCCACGTACGCGGCGGCCCTGTCGCCGTCCACATTGAGGAAGTCGAATTCTTCTGAAAGGGCTATCGGCGAAATAACCGGGACGTAGCCGCTTGATACGAGGTTGTTCACCAGTGAAGGGTCGACGGCGTTTATCTTGCCCGTGTAGCCACCGTCGATTACCATCTTCCTGCCTTTCTCATTCACTATCATTAGCTTTTTCTTGCGCTCCGCCTTCAGTATGCCGCCGTCGATGCCGGCGATGCCTACCGCCTTTATCCCTTGGCGCAAGAGCATGCCTACTATGGCCTTGTTTATCTTGCCGGACATGACCATCGTGTAGATGTCTGCAGTCTCCTTGTCCGTGTACCTGCTCCTGACTCCGCCCGGCGACACGATGAATTTCTGCTCCTTGCCGAGCTTGGTCGCTGTCGACGTTACTTCCTTGCCGCCGCCGTGCACAAAGATGAGTTGCTCTTTTTCCGCTATGGCCTTGATGTCGACAAGCGTTGACGGGTGGAGCCCGTCGACCACGCTTCCCCCTATCTTTATGACTATCATACCGGGGTCAGCGGGGTGTACCTGAGGCCCTCTGTCTCCTCATAGCCAAACATCACGTTCATGTTCTGTATTGCCGAGCCTGCGGCGCCCTTCATGAGGTTGTCCGAGGCCGATAGCGCTACAATCCTCTGGTTGTCTTCGTCGATGTCAAAGCCCACGTCGCAAAAGTTCGAGCCGACGACGAACTTGGGGTCGGGGAACTTGTATAGGCCCTTCTTGTCGCGGATGAGCCTGACAAACGGCTCGCCTTTGTACGAGTTGCGGTACATCTTCCACAGCTCGAGTTCCTCGACACTGCGCTTCAAAAACGTGTGGTTCGTTGTCAGGATGCCCCGGACTATGTTGACTGCGTGGGGGCTCATGCTTATCTTGATCTGCTTCTTGGCGATTATCGAGAGTTCTTGCTCTATCTCGCCGGTGTGCCGGTGCTTCGCCGGCTTGTACGGCCTGATGACGCCGTAGCGCATGGCGTGGTGCGTACCCGCGTTGGCCTTGGCGCCGGCTCCTGATGAGCCTATCTTGCTGTCAACCACGACGTGCTCCGTGTCGATGAGGTTGTTCTCTATCAGCGGCTTTAGTGCAAGCAGCGACGTCACCGCCATGCATCCAGGGCACGACACGAGCTGCGCCTTCTTGATCTCCTCGCGGTGGAACTCGGGCACGCCGTACACACTTTTTGACAGCATGTCCGGGAAGGGGTGCTCCCATCCATACCACTTGACATAGTCCTTCGGGTTCCTTAGGCGGAAATCAGCTGAAAGGTCGATTATCTTGACTCCCCTGTCGTACAGGTCCTTGACTATCTTGTTGGCCTTGCCGTGCGGCACAGAAGTAAACACCATGTCGCAGTTGCTGACCATCTTTTCCATGTCCATCGGCGAGAACGTCAGGTCGATGAACCCTTTCAGGCTCGGGTGCACCCTGTGCACATACTCGCCCGCCTTCTGCCTCGACGTCACCATGTTGATCTCCACCTTTGGGTGGGTGACAAGAAGCCTCAAGAGCTCGCCGCCGACATAGCCTGAAGCACCAACTACTCCAACCTTCAATTACGCAGTTTCCTCCATTGTCATGCTCGATGAGAATCAAGCCTTGGAAATGCCCATTTATATTTTTTGGACATATTTGACCCGATAGAGGTCAATTATGACCGACATTGGTCAACGCTTTGCGACGCCGGCTGCATAGTCTATCATCGCGCCCGGTATGTCATTTACAGAAACGGTCGCAGCGCCCCTGAATTCCACGGTGTTGTTCACTTCGTGCACCATAAGCCCGCGGATCTTGTCCTCCATCAGATCGACGCCGACTATGCCCCCGCCCACGGCCCTTGCGGCCTTTAACGCGAGATCTTCAAGCTCTTTTGTAACAGGCGCAAGCTCGGCCTTGCCTCCCCGTGCCACGTTTGTACGCCACTCGCCCTCTCCAGAATAGCGATAGATTGCAGTAACGACCTGCTCGCCCACCACTATGCAGCGCACGTCGCGGGGCGGCCTGTTCACCATTTCCTGGACGTAATAGATCCTTGAAAGTGGACTGTCGTTTTCCTCTCTCATCTCAACTATCATGCTTGCGGTCTCTTCGTCCCGTAATGGAAAGACGCCCCTGCCCCAAGACCCTACTATTGGCTTTAGCACCAGCGGAAGCCCGGTCTTGCGTATCACCTCCATCGCGGTTTCCGCGGAAAACGCGAGCTGCGTCTTTGGAGTCGGTATGTTGTTCTTGGCAAGCGCAAGGGACGTGACGAGCTTGTTGCCGCATATCTCTGCCGTTGAAAACTTGTTTATGACTGGAAAATCAAGAAATTCGAGGCAGGCCGTGAGATAGAGGCCCCGGTAATGGCTGACGCTCCGCTGCATTATCACGTCGCCCAAGGAAAAGTCGCTTTTCTTGCTCTCCGTGCTGACTGTGATGCCCTTGGCGTCGACCATCTGCGCCTTTACACCCTTTTCGAGGGCCTTGTCGTAGAGCGCCTTTTCCTCAAAGCGCACCTTGTCGAAGATTATGCAGACCTCGACCATTACTGTCCCCAGTCTTCACCCACTGTTTCTGCCGACTTCAGCTCCACCTTGTCCGCGGCCTTGGTTGCTATCTCAAAGTCGCCGCCGCAGTCAGGGCAGGTGACTATCTCTCCCACTACCGCGTCTTCGGGGATACTGATGTCGGCTCCACATTCTTGGCATTCTTTTTTCATTTTTTGTTACTTCCTTTTTGTTGCTGTTTCTTGCTGGCCGCGTCTGCAACCGAATTTGCGATTATCGACTGCAGGCCCCACAGCTCAACAAAGCCCTTTGCCAGGTTCTGGTCAAAGGTCGACCCGGCCGCATACGTCGCCAGGCTGTTCTTGTACAGGGAATAGCGCGACTTGCGTCCAACCACGCGAAGCGAACCCCTTTGCATTTTCAGGCGCACTTTTCCGCTAACGCGGTTTTGCGTCGCGTCTATAAACCTATCCAAGTCTAAACGCAGCGGGTCCTGCCAGAGGCCTGCGTACGCAAGCCACGCCCACTGCTCATCAACAAGTTTCTTGAAGGCCAACTCATGCTTTGTCAGAACCATCTTCTCGAGATCCCTGTGCGCCTCTATGATGACAATGGCCGCCGGCGCCTCGTACACCTCGCGGGACTTTATCCCGACCACACGGTCCTCTATATGGTCGACAATGCCTACGCCGTGAGATCCTGCCTTGTCGTTTACGTACTGAATTAGATCGATTATCGACATGCGCTTGCCGTCAGCCGCGATGGGCACGCCTGCCCCAAATTCAATTTCAAGGTAGCCGACCTCGTCGTTCTTGAAGTTTATGAAATGGAATGCCTCCTCCGGAGGCTCAAAGTCGGGGTCCTCGATGTCGCCCCCTTCCACGGCCCTGCCCCAGAGGTTCAGGTCGATGCTGTACTTCTTGGCCTCGGTGCTTATTGGTATGTTCTGCTCCTTTGCATATTTTATCTCGGCATCGCGTGTGAGGTTCATGTCGCGGATTGGCGCTATTATCTTCAGGCCAGGGTTGAGCGCACGCATCGTCACGTCAAAGCGAATCTGATCATTCCCTTTACCGGTGCACCCGTGCGCTATTGCAGTCGCGCCCTCTTTTTCAGCCACCTCGACGGTCTTTGCCGCAATGAGAGGTCTTGCAAGCGCGGTTGCCAGAGGATACTTGCACTGGTACAGACCGTTTGCCTTGATGCTTGGTATGACGTAGTCGCGGGCAAACTCGTCCCTTGCGTCCACGTAGACGTGCTTGACTGCGCCGATGGTCTTTGACCGGCGCTCGATTTCTGCAAAGTCATCGTCCTGGCCGCAATCAACTGTAGCCGTGATAACGTCCATCTTGTGGAGCTTTTGCAGGTAGCGTACACACACCGATGTGTCAAGTCCGCCTGAATACGCGAGGACGACCTTGGGCATTGAATATGCGTTGCGTTTCGAGCACTACATTTATATTTTTTGGTCAAGATTGACCTAAATCAAGGTGATATTGGCCAATGTCGGTCAGCGATAAATCCATAACAAACGCGGTCAAGGAAGTGGTAAACAACGACCTCTCTTTCCAGGACTCGCTCCAGCGCGACTATTGCAACATCAGCGCGCTTGCAAGGATAGTCAAGCCGCAGATAGACCAGATGCTTAGCAAGAACACCAGCGTCGAGAGCATCATCACTGCGTTAAAGAGGTCGAGGCGCGACTATGACGTTCCGGAGAGGCCCATCGCCGCGATCTTGGCAGGCAGCACCGTGACCGTCAAGACCGACGTTGCCAAGCTGTCGGCGGCAAAGAGCAAGAAGACCATTGAAAAGGTCGCAAAATCGCTGACGCAAAATGTCGATAATTACATCAGCATGTCTGAGAGCATCATGTCAATAACGCTGATTTTCGACGACGCGCTTTTAGATGACGTCAAGGCGATGTTTGGTCAGCACGACATACTGGAAGTCGAGGATGACCTGGCGGCAATAATCGTGCACAGCCCGGAGGAGATAATCAAGACGCCGGGGTGTGCAATCGCGTTTTACAACCAGCTTGCGCGCAGGCACATCAACATAGAGGACACCGTCAGTTGTTACACGGACACAATAATGCTCGTCAGGATGGACCAGGTTGGCAAGGCGTTCAACGCTCTCACTGACCTGATATCGGGCTCGAGAAAGATGCCCAAGAAAAAGCACCGGTAAGGGTTTTATCGTGCAGATGGGGAGCTGAATTGATGTACCGGCGCTATACGCTTGACGAGGTCAAGCGCAAGATTGTCGACGCCCTGCAGAACGCCGGGACGGGGCTTTCCGGGATTGAACTTGCAGCCAAGACCGGCCTGAACCGAATGACGATAACAAAGTACCTGGACGTGATGCACGCAATAGGGCTTGTAAAAAAGAAAAAGATTGGCACAGTCAATGTGTGGTTTTTAGAAACAGGTGTCGCAGACATCGAGTTTCCGGTGAACTACAACCAGGTGCAGCAAAAGCTGCTCGACTTTGCGCTTGCCGGCGAGGAAGAACATGCGCGCCGGCTCCTGGTGAACGTTCTCCACTCAAACGTCGACCAGGTAAAAATACTGACTGACGTCATACTGCCGGCCGCAAACACCGTCAACGAACTGTACAGCAGGGGCAGGATCGGCAAGACGGAGCGAATACACCTGTCGGCGGTGCTTGGCGAGCTAGTCGACCTTGTCAAGTTCAACGTCCATCCTGCAGAGTCCAAGATGAACGCCCATGTCATTTGCGTGGCCGGCACCGACGACATGGTCCACCTTGCAAGAAGCGCCGCCGTCGCGTTTCGGGTGCTCGGGTGGGACTCGAACTACGTTGGCAGCATCGAGCAGGACATGGACCCCTTTTTCGATATCGATTTCCAGCGCTACCTCTCGCGCGTCTGGGGCAACAGGCGCGGGCTCTTGCTCGTCTGCGTGCTCTCGTCAGGCGAGGGACCGCTGCGCCTGCTTGCGTCAACGACGAGGTCCATGAAGGGCAGGCTCAAGGGCGAGCTGCGCCTTGCAGTCATCGCCACGCCCGAGCTCCAGCAGGCCGCGGAGGAGGGAGCCGACCTGGTCGTGACGGACCTGCCGTCGGTCATTGACTGGGCCGAGAGCCAGTACGTGTCTATTGCGGGCTAGAACGACGGGAACGGTGTTATCGGGGGCACGTTCGGGACGAGTGCCTGCAATGCCACGGTCACTATCGCACCTATCACAACGAACACGACTGTCGCAAGGATGGCTATGCCAAGGGCCCGGAGCCACCCGGTGTCAAAACCGATTTTGAACACGCCAATCCATGCGATGAATGCGAGAATGAACGACACCGCCGCCACAAAGTACTGCTCGCCAATAGTGACCGAGAGCACAAAGCCTGAGATGAGGAACACGATGGCGTAGATAGCCGGCCCGACGGCCGTCACGAGCATGGCCCGGGTGAACCTGGCCTTCCCAAGCGTCAAGAACTTGGCCGCGAGCCACACAGGGATGGACACTAGTATCCACAGGATGAGAAGCCCTACAAGAAGCGCAATCACGACGAGCGCAACATCGGCGACGCCCTGCAGCAGCATTTGTTCAAGCAACGCCATCTTTAGTACGCATCAGGATTTAAGCGCTATCGGGTGTTTCTAGAATAATGGAGGGGACTACGTTTGTTCCAGTCACTTCTACGGCGTGCTCGCCATGGTGGTAGTTGATCTCAACCACGACGTCGGCGCTGGTCTCTGGCTTTATTGACTTCGTTTGACTCGGGATTCACCAGTTGACCGTCTATCAGGACCTTCATCTCGCCGCTAAGCATTGCCTTTGGTATGGTTAACTCCGCCGCGCCAGTGGTGCCTGTCTAGCCTTCGACCGTTAATGAAACCCTCTTTACTTCCAGGTGCAGCCCGACGTTGCTCACGTTGGAGTTGCTTGTTATGTCTATTTGGAACTGCTCGCCTTCCTGCGCGCTTGCTGGAAACCCTTGCGTGACCAAACATTCGAGTGACCGGCGCATGCGTCAGTATGGCCGCGGTCAGCCCTTCATGAAGCCAAACGCAAACGCTGCTGCAAAGCTTCCGGTGAGGGGGATGCCGATGTTTGCGAGCGCGGAAACGGTCTGGTCGGCCGCGCTAGGTATCGTGCCGGTGGCGTTCTGCAGCCCCTGAAGTGTACCCTCAGAGCTTGCCACAAACCTGTCCCAGTGTATTGTTATTATCTCTTGATGCCAGAGGTACGCAAGCGCCGAAAAGAACAGGCCGATTAGGACGAGCATCAGCTTCATAACCTTCTTTATGGCATAGCCTATGAGAAAGCCGGCTACACCGCCGAACCCTACCGAGGCCAGAATGGAAGTCGGCTCAAAGCTCAACATTGCGGGTAAGCGTTATCTGGATTTATACTTCGCGTATGAATCGTCTATAGAGTGAGGGTAGTCATGCTCTCGCCCGAGAGCATAACAATCCATCTCGCACGGTTATCGTAAGGCCGAGCTCTTCGCCATCCCCACCTTGCCCGCTAAATACAAGCTGATGGCCGGGTCGTAATAGGAAGAACCTGTTAGAGCCGGAGGATGAAAAATCAGTCTTCGACAAGAAATTCGTCTGTGAATACTTCACTGTCTGCCAGCGCGAGCTGTCCGGTGAGAGCTCCTGACAAAACGGTAAGGATCATTATTGCCAGGAAAGCCGTTTTCTGGTTGTTCATGCTTTAGTACTGGGCCGGCATGATAATAACCAACATGATACAACCGACTGACCTGGGCTATTATGCCTGACTGCGCAGGGTCCAATCAATTAGTCGCTTGTACCACAACAGATTATATCAATCACCCCTGCCTACTAGGTACGTGGTGCCAAGAGATACCGGCGATGCGGCCGTCTTTACCCCTCCCAGCGTCTGGTTTAACACCAGCTCAAGCGATTGGTCGGTCGATTTTGAAGGATGACGACATTGAAGGAAATACAAAGAGGGCGCTTCAATTCATTCAGGAGAGCCCTGGGTGCCACCTGCGCCGGATTAGGCAGGAGCTGAGGGTGTCCATGGGGACGGCTCAATATCACCTGGGCCTTTTGGAAAAAGCTGGCAAGATAACGTCGAACAGGCACGGGCTATTCAGATACTATTTCCCTGTCGGCATTTTCCAGGACAACGAAAAAAACCTCCTTGAAGTCCTGAGCCACGAAACTGCAAGGGACATCCTGATGTTCATAATTGAGCAGAAGAATCCCACACAGACAGACATTGCAAACAGGATCGGCGTATCGGCAGCGTCCGCGAGCTGGCACGTCAGACGGCTGTCCGAATTTGGTATGATCACTGAGGTCAGGGAAGGAAAATTCAAGAGGTACCAGCTGCGTGAAGACCCACGGCACCTCGTGTCGTTGATGAAGAACTATTACCCGTCGCTTTGGGACAGATGGAGCAACAGGCTGGCCGAGATGTTTCTTTCGCTTTCTGTCGGGGAGGAAAAAGAGTCGTGACAGACTCATTGTTCATGCCCGTCTGGCTCTTGTTGTCGTGGTTGATGCGGCAGGTAGAGAGCGGGATTGATGAGATAGGGGAAGAACCCACGGCAGAAGTCAAGTCGTACGAACCCATAGAGCAGGCAATCAAGATAGGCATCGCAGCGTTTTCGGTCCTTCTCCTAGGGCTTTCAATCTCGGCCTACAGGAAGACCGCGCTTAAAGGAATAGTGTACGCTGCCGTGGCGTTTGGTCTGTTCGCGGTGCAGATGTTCTTTGATTACCTAGGAGACGCGGTTGAAGGTTTTGACGCGCCATTCAATGATATTATTTTCATGGGCATTACCTTAGCTATTCTAGTCCTATTCTTCATGGCCATCGTCAGAAAGGGATGAGAGTGGGCCGTAAGGGATTTGAACCCTCGACCTTTCGATTATCAGTCGAACGCTCCACCAAGCTGAGCTAACGGCCCATTCAATGCAACTATTTGGGCGTTATTTAATTTGTAGCACCGGTACACTTTTAACACCATAGCTCCGCATGATCTTTGGGACCAGAAATAGGCAAGAAAAAGGTACTTTCCGAATCAGCACTGAAGGAGATGGTAAAGCCGCAGGAAGGCGAGCTCTTGGGCAGAGTGATAAAACTCGTCGGCGGCGACAACATCATTGTAAAGTGCACCGACGGCAAGGTGCGCACTTGCAGGATACGCGGAAAGATAAAGCGCAGGATGTGGATCCGCGACAACGACCTTGTCCTCATAGCCCCGTGGGACTTTCAGCCGGAGAGGGCGGATATCATCTGGCGCTACATCTCGGCGCACGCAGAAAAGATGAAGGCCGATGGTTTGCTTCAAGGGCTCGACTAATACGCTCAAGCCCTTCTTCTAATAACTTTAAATTATCATTGGTTTGGCTAGTTGCTGTGGGCTGGTAGTTTAGTCCGGTAGAATACCTGCCTTGCATGCCGGTAAGGCAGAGGACACGTAGGTGGTCGTGGGTTCAAATCCCACCCAGTCCACTACATATTACAACCTTGAACAAAAATATGGTCGGGGTCGGTTCTGTCAGATCTTCGGGTCATGATCGACCGCTTTGCATGAGTTCGGATCATCTTTTCCACCTTGGACTTCCGTTTCAATCCTCGTGCATATTCTTGCTCAATTCCTCGCTTTGTTGTATCCCAAGTAAGATTCGGCCATGTCTGGTCGACTGCGCCGACGTAGCTCTTCAGCTAACTGTTCTTCCCAAGCCCGAATTCGTCGTGTAGGGCGTTCACCGCTCTTTCACAGTTCTTGTCGCTCACGACAAACGCCAGGTTAAGCTCAGACGAGCCCTGCGCTATCATTATAACGTTGACGTCACGCTTTGCGACTGCGCCAAATACCTTGGCCGCGACGCCTTTTATGCCGCGCATCCCCGAGCCGACGACCGCAATCACTGCCACTTCGTCGTTCACGTTTATCCTCTTTATTACCCGCCCGAGCAGGCTCAGCTCCAAGGTAGTGGTCGCTTTGTCTAGGTCGCTTTTCCGCACGACCATTGAGATGCTGGACTCTGACGGGCTCTGGGATATCATCATGATGTTCACCTTGTTCTTTGCAAGCGCGTCAAAGATCTTGGCTGCTGTGCCCGGGGCGCCTACCATGCCGCCCCCACCCACATCGATGAGCGCGGTGTGACGTATAACACTCACCGATTTCACTATGCGCTGCGAGTCCTTGCTGGGCACCTGCGTTATGACAGTTCCCGGGTGCTTGATATTGAACGTGTTGCGTATGCGTATTGGGATCTTGGTGTCCATCACCGGCTCAAGCGCCCTTGGGTGCATGTACTTGGCCCCGAACAGAGCCATCTCCATAGCTTCTGCAAACGATACTTCCTTGAGCACCTTCGCGCCTTTGACTATCTTGGGATCGGCAGTCATCAGACCATCCACATCGCTCCAGAGGCACACCTCGCCGGCGTTGATGCTTGCAGCGATTATGGTCGCCGTGTAGTCGGATCCTCCGCGCCCTATCGTAGTCGTGTTGCCGTGCTGGTCTGCGCCTATGAAACCTGTTACCACGGGCACAGCGCCGCGCTTTGTTATGGGCGCAAGTGTGTGGCTCACGCGCAGCTTTGTGGTATCCATCAGAGGTCGCGCTTCGCCGAAATTGGAATCGGTGAAAATTCCGGCGTCCTTGCCCGTCAGGTATTCCGAGCCGACCCCGATGTCTCTGAGCGCAAACGACAAGATGGGCGCTGACAGGCGCTCGCCAAACGACATCAGGTAGTCAAGCGACTTTGGGGTGACCTCTCCCAAGAGCACTATGCCTCCAAGCACGTCCTGCAGCTCACCAACCGTCTTTTTGACCTCCGCAAGGGCCTTTTGCTTCAGCTTCTTGTTTGATATTGCGCCACTCGCTATCACAATGTGGGTCTTCAATGCCTTTTTCACGAAATCCGCTATCGACGCCCTGTCGCCACGCCTGACACTGTCTGCTATTGCTAAAAGGCCGTCAGTCATACCTCTTACTGCAGAAACAACACACACGATGTCGTCTCCTCTGTCTTTGTACGATTTCACAAGCGTGGCGACGTGCTTCACCTTGTCCGGGGAGTCCACCGCCGTCCCGCCAAACTTCATCACGAGCATCATGTGCTATCAGTCTTGGACCCGTGGTGCCAAATAGAAATGTATGCGCCCTACGTTTGCTATCCTGAATTCCAATCTGAGCGGCATCTTACTTGAATACTCTACCGTTACCGAGCCGCCCATCGCAATAACTGCCTTTGTTATCTTGCTCAGGTAGTCGAGGCTGTAGGTGGCCTTGCTGTTCTCCTTGACTGCAAGCTCCTCAAGCCCCTCGTTTCCCACCTCCAGAGAGATGTCTGCCTCGCCCGAGTCGCCTCGGCCTGCAAAGCTTATCCTACCAGATTTTGCGTCAAGCGACACGAACTCGGAGACGACCTGCACGTCGGAAAGCACCCTGTCAAACGCCGCCGCGGAGAGTACGACTTTGGAGTTAAAATTCAGCTTTGGTAGTGGAGTGGAACTTGCAGAGCTTTCAATCAATCGCGTCTTGTACTCGCGCTTGTAGCCGTTCTGCATCCTGACGTGCAGCATGCTGTCGTCGCTCAATGAAATTTCGACCACGTCCTTTTTGTCAGCGCGCTTGACAAGTTTGGAGAATTCGTCGACGCGGATGCCGAACTTGACCGCGCTGTCGCACTCGTAGCGCTCAAACGCGTGGTTGGGCCAGTAGATGTCGATGAGCGCGATGTGCGATGGATCCATGCCGCGAAAGGATATTCCTTCCGCGGTGGCCTCAAATGTGGCCTCGTCGACAAGCGTGGATATCGCAGAAGCAACAGCTTTCCATTCTTCAGGGGACTTGGTCCGGGCTAAGAACACCAAATATGCTATTTGGAAGCCAGTTCCGATTTTAAACATTACTAATTTCGAGGCTGCAAACCACGATTGAATTTTGGACTTGCGCCCGGCAGATTTGGAAATTATTGCTGTCGATCCACTAGTTGCCAGCATCCTTTTGCCGGTGCGAATCTTTAAGTATTGTGAATACATAATTTCGGTAACATTTTAGATGCTGGATCCCTTTATCGCCCTCCCGTTTCTGGCCACCTAGTGACGCTCGGCTATCTTCAGCGGCCTTGAGGCTGACCGGATCTCGATAGGCAAGGGTTAGCTGAGACGCATAGTTAACGAGGGCAAAAGGGGCTCGGGTCGCTTGAGGACATCATCGAGGAGCTGGTGGGCGAGATGGCATACGAGATGGACGCTGAAGCGCTACACATCAAAAAGGTGGATAAGCAGACTGTCGTGACGAGGGGCGATGTGGAAATCGACAACATCAACGAAGCACTGAATATTCACCTGCCATAGGACAAAGACTACTCGACTTTGAGCGGGTTTTGCATAAGCTGCATAGGATACCAGGAAAGGGTGACAAGCTAGAGATAGGCAACCTCGAGATAAATGTGGAAGAAATGGGGAAAAGCCAACCCCTGTTTGTCAGGATACAAAAGCCAACCTCCATGGTCGAGAGCAAGCAAAAGCCGCCGGACCAAAATTAGGGATGACTGACTTGGCAACCACGAATGGCGTTGGCCTAACCATGTTAACCCATCTGACCATGGGTTATATTGCACCGCCCGCTAAGGCAACTCAACCGCGCTCGCGATGTCAGGCTCTCCAAAAATCCGGCTACTGGTTAGCGTGTCTAGAGAGGCTACATCACGTTCTCAAAGAGGAACTTGAACACTGAGACCAGGGAGAGGTTGTTGGTGTAAAACCCACACATCTCGGACTTTCTGACCTGCTGCCCTTCGAGTATCACGATTATTTCTCTACCGTCCACCAGCACGAAACTCGCCGGCACCGCCTTCTCGGTGGTATTGCAGAGGATTTGGCTTTTGTCTCCAGCCATGTATTCTTCAGGGTTCTTGCAGGGCGTCCTGAGCTTGACATGCACGCCCCTTGTTGTGAGCTCTATAAGCTGATCCGTTACGCCTGAGTGGTAAAAGTTGACCATGTTCCTGTCGGTAAGCAAAATGAGCGCGTCTTCCTTGGCATCGGCAAGCATCCTGCTTATCTTGGCGTTTATGGCATTTTCACCCATTACGACATTGTAGCGCTGCTTGTCATCCTGCCTGATGACCTTGTTGCTAACAAGGGCATCGAACATCACCGTATATTCTTTTTTCTTGTTTTCAAACACATCGAGGGCGTTCCTCTTGGACTGAACCAGGCAGTCGACGACCTCTTCAAGCGACATGGAGTAGTACTTTTGCGGTCTGTCAAAGGTGGAAAAGACGATGCCCTTGGAAAGCAGGCCGGAAATATAGTTGTAGGTTTCCGTACGTTGGATCCCGGTGTACCGCGAGATGTCGCTTGCGCTTGAGTGGCCGTGGGTCATAAGATAGACCAAAATCCTGGCCTCGTTGAGCGTGAGATCAAGCTTTTGCAGTTCTGCGACTAGATTCTTCTCAATATCCATTATTGGAGCCTCCGCATCTATTCTGCTCATCTTCTGTATCGATTCCATATCTGGAAGCTACGGGTAGCTAGCCAGATATATCAAGTAGCTGTAGTAACAAAAATAGACACACACTGAATTACAAAGCTATAGGTGATTTTATATAAAATCCATAGAACGACTTGTAATATTTACATCAGGAAAAAATCATGCGCGCTTTTTGCACCTACGTTTCCCCGTAAAGCGTCATGAAGGGGGCCCTGCGATCCTTAAGCGTAAGTTTGCAGATTACGCCTGCCTGCGTATACTTGTCCATTGTCTTGACTATCCTCCTGGTCATGTCAGAGTTGTCTTCCGACATCTCGCCAGCCTTGAGCCCCAGAACCATGCAGATGTGGTAGTCCATGTGAAAGTCACGCGCAGGGTAGCTGAACATTAATTTCTGCGAAACCTGGCTTGCCTTTTCCTCTCTGTGTGGGTCTGATGCAAACATGTAGTCAAAAAGTAGTCTGTATGCGTACTTTGCGGCGACTGTTCGCTGCCTGTAGAAGTTGGCGACACCAGCTGGCCCAACGCTTTTGACAAACTCGGTTAGGAGGTCGGTCTCGACGCTTGACTTTGTCTCTACTTTTTCCCTATTCAGCGCGGCCTCTGCTTTGAGCCAGCACTGGATAGCAAAGTCTGTGAAATAGTCGACAGAGACAAGGGCACCGTCCTGCTCGGTCAATACTTCTACCGGGGAAAGGTAGGCGTACGCGCCCATGGATATGCTGTCTGCGCACAGGCAGGTCAGCGTCCCGGCACCTCCTGCGCGGTACGGCACTAGAAAATTGACAGACGAGGCGAACCTGCGAAGCACCTGGGCCATCATGTATCCTGTATGGGGCGTGCCTCCGGACGCATGAATGAGCACGTCGAGCTCTTTGATCCTCTTTGTGTCCCTATTGTAACCCAGGCGTCTGAACTCACTGTAAAGCGCTTCCACATCATCATCACTCACGCTGCCCCTGTCCTCAGGGTAGTACATTATCAGAAGGGGCCGGTTCCGCGACTCGCGGAAGGCCATGCATATTCCGTCGATTTCCTTCTCCGCAAGGGATACGGGCGTCTCCTGCAGGACGTCGTCGCGTTTTTTTTCTACCAACGGTCCCCGTTCTCCGCCATTCCGCTCCGTCGGAATAATCCCTCACTCTCGCTAGACAGCCTCACTTGCGATTTGCCCTACTTTCTGAAAAATGGGTTGTAGCTTAGATAAAGATGGTGATACCGTATACCGGCTTTTTTTTCCAGAAATGATTTCGCTCCTCCCATGGGTGGGATATTGGGCCATACCTGACCCAATAATGGCCCGCTATGGCCACATTAGGAGCGTAGTTTCTCGAAATGTTCAGCGCACGCTTCCGGCAGCCTCAGGCATCGAGATTTCCCCAGCGTTGTCAGATCGTTTTCAAATCAACTAGAGCGTGGCGCTATATTGCTTGTTGCTAATTCTATTATAGCTACTGTAGTTAAGCTAGAGTTCCTTGTAGCGCCTTCTATTTTCCCGAATGTAGGTCCCGTTCAGGAAACCTGGCTACCTGAGAGACTTGAACTGGGTAATTATGCTGGCCCGGAGTGACCTAAGGTTCTCCTCGGTCGTGTGGGAAAGAACTGCCACTACTTGCAGCCTCTTTGAGAGTGGTACTGCAAGTATCTCGTACTTGTCAACGAATGCCGCACTGACAAAATTCAAGCGGCCAAAATCCTCAGACCAAAGTGAGCACATCTTGACGACCATAACTGCCTGTATGTGAAGCTTTTCCAATTTGGACGGGTGGAGGTCCAAGAACCCATCGTGCGCAATAACCTTTATCTCCTCATCCACAACTGCCATGTAGGCGATGTTTTCGTTCTCCTTGAATATTCTGTCCACCGCCTGTGCGAACGTTTCGTTGGAGCAGTTCCTTGCTGTCATACATTTCTAGGTACCTTAGCGTGAACTATAGTGTTTGCAAGCACAATCTTGCTACATAAAACCCGCCCCGATTAAGTGTGCCCTTCCTACATACTAACCATAAAATCCGTTTCTGGTGATCTTTGACAGTTGCCAGAAGCAGAAGAGCTTCGCATAGTGCATTCACTGTTCATGCTTTAGTTGGCCTCTACTTGTCTGAAAGGAAATCTAACTTTGGGTTCAAGAACGCGGAAACCACTGACTATGAATCAAGAAAAGACGTCTAGGTCACGCCTGTCATTCCATCTCTCGTCTATCTGCTTGCAGGCTTAGCTGCAATCCTGTTCAGCGACCAGATAGCCCTCCCATTCTAGGAGTAGTTGCGCCACGTGTGGTTGCACTTGGTGCACCTGAAAAACTGCGTCGTGGCTTCGTCGGCCGATCTCGTTTGCAGCATCCACCACACCGCCTCGCTGTGATTACACGACGGGCACGCCATGCTTATCGTCGGCAGGGCCTCACTCTCGTTCTCGTCCATGACCTTGAGCGACGCGTTGCTGCCTGTAGCCTGTTTCACTACCTCCTCCCTTCTTACACTGTCTCCACCCTTGACCTTCTTGCCGCACTTGGGGCATGCAACAATCTCGCCGGGCTTGGGCCTCAGGCGCGCTCCGCAATCAGGGCAAAACTTCAAGGCAAAACCCTCGCTATTTCAGTGCCGCTTTTATAGTGCCTAGTAGTTCTTTTGAATAATCAACGGCAGACGTGGACGCGTCCTGTAAGACTTCTACAGGGTTCTTTCTCTTTGTGGCTACACGCATCTTGAAATCCTTGGTGAGCGGGTGTTGGAGCACCACTCCTGCAAAGTCGACGCTCTTTTCCTTCAGTAGTTCATGTTGCACGATGTGCAGGATTGAAATGTCTTCCTCGGTTATCTTGAGCTCGAGTTCGGTATCCTTGAAATCAGTAATCTCTGCAAGCATGCCGGCGAAAAGACAACTACTTATTGAGGATATAAATGATACCATCAGGGAATTGTCGTCCTACATCAGCGGCGCGACTTTGGAAAAATCTCAGGACACGGTCAGGAAGAACCAGCCGCTGACGCTCAACCTCAGCTTCAAGATAGAGGGGGCGATAAGGGACGCCTTTATCCAGAAAAACTGGGAAAAGGCCTACAACAAGCACGACAACGGCTTCCGCATGACCATTGAAGTGGATGTAAAGTCGGGCCGCAAGGTGATAACGCCGCTAAAGTTCGTCAGAAAGGCGGCGCTTTTCTGGACTCGAAATCCCAAGATCCCGTACAGGATATGGGTGTCAATAGTCAAGGACGATACGCCGAACTATCCGCTGACAGTCGAGGAGGCGCAATCCCTCTTGTTTGACGTGAACAAAGTGATTGAACTATCAGGCAAGGACCTGCCGTCAGGCCCGCATAAACTGTCTGCAGACATCCGCGTTTCTTGGGGCAAGCACGAGTACACCGAGCCGGAAGGGATAAGGGGCAAAACGGGCGAAGTGGAATTGCGCGCCTTTGCCTGACCGTTTATAAGATCAAACCGCCAATAATCCCCCAGTGCAAGCAGAGATCCCCGGCAAGGACGCAGAGCTTGCAGTCGCATTGCCAAACGGCAGGTTGCGCTGCACGGCGTGCGCCCGGTACTGCGAGATACCCGAGGGCAAGATAGGGCTCTGCGGCGTTCGGGGCGTAGTTAACAACAGGTTGCGCTTGTTCGTTTACGGCCGGGTCGTTGCCGGCCACGTCGACCCAATTGAAAAAAAGCCCGTGACGCACTACCACCCGGGTTCTTCGATTTTTTCCATCGCGACGACCGGCTGCAATTGGCTTTGCAAATACTGCCAGAACTATGACATTTCACAGCGCAGAAAAGTGGAAGGGACAGAGATGGCGCCGGAGCAAGTTGCGCAGACTGCCGCAAAATATGGCGCGCAGGGCATTGCCTACACATACAACGAGCCCTCCATCTTCATCGAGTTTGCCCGCGACTGCGGCCTTGAGGCGCACAAGCGTGGAATATTCAACATTTTCGTGTCAAACGGCTATGACACACCTGAGTCAGTCAGCGAAATGAACAAGTTTTTGGACTGCATCACAGTAGACTTCAAGGGGTCGGGCAAGACCGAGTTTGTCAGGCGCTACATTGGCATCCCAAGCGCGGACCCGATATTTTCGACGCTGCGCGAAATAAAGAGCAGGACCAAGATCCATGTCGAGATAACCGACCTTATCGTGCCGCAGGTGGGCGACGACCTGGAGCAGGCAAGAAAATTGTGCAAATTCGTGCACGACGAGCTTGGGCCTGATACCCCAATTCACTTTTTGCGCTTCCATCCTGACTATAAGATGATGGAATTCGGGTCGACGCCGGTCGAGACGCTTGAAAAGCACCATGAAATAGCAAAGAAGGAAGGCCTGACCTATGCGTACCTGGGCAATGTGCCCGGCCACCCGCTGGAGGACACGTACTGCCCCGGCTGCAAAAATGTTGTCATTGGCCGGTACGGCTTTAACGTCGACTCGTGGAACCTTGATGCGCACAACAAATGCAAAGTTTGTGGCCACAAGATACCCCTAGTCGGCAGCCTGCACAAGCAAAAGAGCCGGCTGCAGTTCATACACTAGGTTAAAATTGCGCCCAGCGCGCGCAATCTGAGGGGGTCGTTGTCTAGCTTGGCAGGATGCCAGCCTTGGGCGCTGGAGGTCGCTGGTTCGAATCCGGCCGACCCCACCTGTGATTTCATAAGAACGACATTCAGGCGCTGACTATGCCATCTCGTCTTTCATGTCTAGCTTCCAGAAGCGCAACGCCATGGCAACCTTGAAGCAGATGGGTGCCGGGTCATCTCCATGGGGGAGCGGGTCATTGAGTCATGCAGTTATCCTTAGGAGCCGAGTCTTGCCGCTTGGGTCTTCAAGCATCTCCGTTATCCCAAGCCTACCCGAAATGACGGCAAGGTTTGCCTTTCCGCTGACTACGGAGTAAGTATCCTCGTCAAGCGTTATCTCGCCACCTGTAACTTTAAAGCTCATCACTTGTTCATTGGCTTTGGTGGTCTCAATATGTATGACGACAGAGGAGTCTGCAGTTGCCCTGTCTTTAAGGCGCGTAGCAATCCCACCGGCTGTTACTTGGTAGGGTATAATAATCCCGTAGAAACTTCCCGCTACATCTTGGCGCCAAGCCTGCCGACTGGCTATGCTGGCTCTGCTAGCCCGATCTGACTTGCGTCGCTTGGGGGCCGTGAGGCCTTCTGGCCCTCGTACCAAAGAGCAGGCAGGCGAGAAAGATTATGACGCCTGCTGTTGTCGCGTAAATGAATAGCTGGTCCGCCATGCGTAAGGATTACGCGATCGTCGAAGATAAACCTGTCGACATGGCTTGGACTAGAGTCTGATAAAATAAGAAAAAGGAAAGAAAAGGGGGTTTTAATCCCACTTGCTCCACGCGGCCATCCATCTGTATGTCCACGTGTTAAGCTTCGCACCCAACGCAGCGATGGGCACCGTTAGCACTGCAGCAGCTCCAGATCCTAGAGCGACAGGCGAGTTGTAAAACTTACCTACCTGAGGCTCGATCGGCGTCATGTATGCTGGCAGCGTCGGTCTCGGATACTTGAAGGCTACCTCAAGCGGGTCCCTGATGAGCAACAGGTTGACCATGTTGAACAACGGGAAGGATAGGCCAACCAACGTGCCGCCAATGATTATAGCAGCGTGCTTGTTGCGTCTTGTCGCCCAGTATGTGAGGTCCAACAACATTGCCGACGGGATCCACACCGGCACCACGATGAAGTCGTATGGATAGCCAAGCGCAAACCATGCGCCCTTTGCAACCCATGTGTATATGGTCATGATTGTGGCGTAGTATGTGGCCGTGCCCGGAACGCCTGTGAACAACATGTAGTATATCGCACCCACAGCAAGCATCGTCGACTGCGAGACCGAGAATACCACGAAGGATGTCCACATCCAGTCCGTGTAGAAGATGTAGTCTCCTGCGTTGATGGTTAGCAGCGTGCTGTTGACAGCAACGACTACTATGAACAAGTAGTGCGTTGTACGTCTTAGCCAGACCATTAAAGACCTAGACAGAGTGCTTGTATATAAAATTTGTTGCCCGCAAAATGGCGGTGCGAAATCCGCAATCCTCCTCGGTCATGGAGCCTGAATCGCTGCAGCAGCATGACTGCAAAGTTTGTGGTGAAAAGAAAAGAAGAGAAGAAAAAATGATTCTAAGCCCTTACTGGCTTTTCGTTTACGATCTTCCAGATCCAGAAGAATCCTAGGGCCTCGATAACAGTCAGGACAGAGAGTGCATAAAGACCACTCGGCAACGGGTACGCCCACGGGTATACACTGACGCCAACATAAATCCCGCCAGCAGTCGCAGCCCAGCACAGGGCAAAGCCGAGAATGTATACGTTCTTCATGTTTTCGACTCTGCGGCCGATCATGCGCTCAATGTCGTCGCGGCTCTCGCCGCCTCCACCGCTACTGCCGCCCTTACGTCCGCCACTTCCGTATCCCTTTGGTAGAGTCATTTGCTATACAATCAGGGCATGCCTTTTTAAATTTTGCTGTCATACGGCCGTGGGGGACCCACGCGCCGGCGGATCTCGTTGCATAAGAAAACGGGAAAAAGGGAATGGGTGGCTAGAGGGCGTTTCTCCCGCCAAACAGGCTCCCAAAGCTTGTGCCGTAAAACCTCGTCATGAGGGCAACAAAGCCTATAACGGCGCCTGCGATTACCAGCGCGCTCACGGGGAACTCGGGGACAACCACGATATCGAATTCCGCGATCTCCCTGAAGTCGCCGGGACTGGTCACTCCGTTAACAGAATTGACCACCACCTCAATAGTCTTGCCTCCTCCATCTCCAAAGATGATGTTATGTTCTGCTATTCCCAGTCTGGCGAGCTTGTTCTTCTGTTCCATGATGATATTCCCGTCAGAGTCTTTTACCGTGAAATCATAGCCGACGTTTTCTTCTGGAAATGCTCTATTGTCATAGAACGATATGGTAAACACTGTTTCTTCTCTAGGCATGATTTCAACTGGCCGCCAATCGATCTCTATCTGATGCTGCGCGGTAACAGTACTCTTTCTTATGGGCGGTACCGGAATTTCTCCACTGCCCTGTGGTGTCTCTGGCTGCCCCTCTCCTTGTTCCAAGAGTTCATACTTGTACCTGACAGGGGGCGGTGGCTCGGTTACATCTGCATATACCAGCGCCTTCACAGGATACGGGAAATTGTCCGCCACCCAAATTTTATTGACCGTGCTTCCCCTGCTATAACTAATGATGGTTGTATCAAAAGTCCCACCTTGGACTGTAACAGTCTCGGTACCGACGGGTCCTATTACTGCCGCGCCAGTTCCTGCGACGTTGCCCCACGGATTTCCACTAAGAGGCTTGGGATCTGATTTTGAAGCATAGGCTTCTAGGAAGGTCAAGCTATTCTGATATCCGCTGATAAAAGGCACCATTTCGGACGGTATTTCGCCACCTCCCAAAGGTGTGAGGTTGTTATCTGCGAGGCGGAGAGTTCCCTCTAAGACTTTGCCTTGAGTGACAACAAAGGCGGGTGCAATCCAGGCACCTCTGTCATCTTGTTCTTGGAAATAGATCGTGATCTCGTACGGTACACTATCATTGGTAAGTATATCCTCGATCCTATAAGTCACGAATGTGTCTTGAAGCGTTCCTTCACCCACGTACCAGGTGTTTGACTGTGCATAGGCGCTCACAGCGCCAGAGGAGACGGCTAGGATGCCGAATACCAGCACAAAAGCTGTCGCCGAAGGTGCGAAGAACTTGGTGTCCATTAAAGAAGATTGAAAAAACGTCCTGATAAACGTTTCAATTTTGCTTCCTTCAAGTCTGCAGTCGATGGAATCACATTCTAGCATAATCTGTTCTTCTAATGATATACTAAAACGGCTTTCTTAAAACCCTCAACCTGACTTACCCGATTTGGACGACGATAAACAAATAAGTGGAACGCCCGGATGACAGGTAGCGATGTGCAACTGCCCCAAGGTCACTTTCTACGAAGTCGAGTTCAAGCTTTTTGGCATGAGGGTGGTGCCTACCCACAAGAACTGCGGAGAGACCCTCAACGACGACCAGTTCAACTCGTTTGAGAAGGAGCTCGTCAAGTACTGGGGCTTTGAGCAAAAGTAATCCCCTTTATATTCGCCAGATGCGGACTGTTTAAATTCTCTAACCGATGCGCGCGGTCTAGCCACGTCAACTTTATTAATGCCGGGCCAGATTTTTTGGTAGGTGTTTTGAATGACTAAAATGCTCAACGTTAGCATAGAAACGACGGGCGTAGATGCGAACGAAGCCAAGGAATGGGTAAGCGAACTGGCGAACATTTATGCCGACATGGAAGTGGCGAACGTGAACGTGTCTGGAAGCAAGATATCCTTCAAAGCTGGATTTTCTGGCATGGATGATACCGAGCCGGACGACATCAAGATGAAGCTCGAAGAGTACATCACAATGAACGAGGCCATCTCTGCCAAGAGCATCAACGTCAACTAAGCCCTCCTGCCTTTTCTTTACTTTTATAACGGTCGATATTAATCATCATGGATTATTACTAATCTTCTTATACAAAATTCACCAGAAGGGTGTGAACAATAGATGACTTGCAAAGGTATATGCATACGTCACAAGGCCCAAAAGCCGGTCGGCTCTGGAAGGTACGCTAGCGGCCAGAAGCGCTGTCAGATCTGCGAGATATTCATCAAGTGGGACGGCCTCTGGTGCCCATGCTGCGGCTAC
>NZ_DASWIL010000011.1:0-20527 GCF_036397675.1 Nitrososphaera sp.
GCAATTTTTAGTACGTTGACTGTACAGGATAGTACTGTAGAGAGAGAAGGTCGCAAAATTGCATAGCGGCCATGGCGGCAGAATGTTAAACACGGTTAGCACGTTAGCATATGTTAGATTCACGCTTAAATAACATCTAACAATTGCTAACTTTTGCTATCAAGTTTAATAACTGCTTTTTCGCAGTTTTTCCCATGTCGAATACCTACGTAGGTACGCGCATCGACCCGTCGATAAAGGAAAAGATCCAAGCCCGGTGCACGTCCCTGGGATGCCGCGAAAGCGATTATTTTCGGCGCTTGCTCGCTCAGGACCTGCAGACAGTGGAACAGCCGTCGCGCGTTGAGAAGGAAATAATGACGATTCCGGCGAGGACCGCCCAAAAAGGAATAGTGAAGGGGATAATTCCGTGACAAAGATGATAGTGGAAAAGCACTGCACATCGTGCGGCCACAAAGATGACGTCGAGGTCGAGGTCCCGCGCTTGGCCGAGAACGAAAAGGCAGGCGCAAACGACGTCACGTATCCAACTTTTTACCCTCAAGAGTACTGCCGTGATGGTTCGTGCCCCTTGGGCGGCTTGCATGAAAATAAACGCTACTCGGTGCGGGCCACAAAGGCATGTGTGAATTGCGACCAGTTGGCGCCACCGACTGCACCGAGGTGCGCATTTTGTGACGGCGAGGAATTTGAGGACGTACCGCTAGAGCTGTTCGAAGAAAAGGGAATACTCTTGCCAAGAATCATGGAGAGACATACCCATTGAGCACTGAAATAATCACAGACTTGCAAAAGCGCGTCAAGGCCCTCGAGGCGACAGTATTTCCACCCCCGCCCAAGCCACCGACGTATAGAAATCCGACGCCCCAGGAACTAGCAGGGCATGAAGGCGCACTTGCAACATTTCAAAAACATTTGTCACATGCTCCCGATCTCAACACTAAGAAGAGCGTTGAAAAGAGGATACTCCAGGAAAACTCCCGGTATCTTCGGAGCCTTCTCATACCGGACTCGGGCCCGGAGCAGGAGCGGCTAACAGCTGATGAGCACGAACGCGAACACGAAAGGGTCTAAATTGGCAGCTTGGGCACTCTGGGAATTTAGGCTAAACGGTCGACGCCTGAATCATGAGGATTTCCCCGAGAGGCGCTTTTATCGTTCGAAGGGCGGGTCCTGACCGATGTTCTTTTCAAACCGTCGTAAAAGGGCCAGGTATGCGGACTTGGAAAAGGACGACGATGAGGCCGGCGACAGATATCCACCTATAGAGGATCGAGGCTAAGAACCAATTTATGTGAAAATGTTTACCACTAGAATGTAAGGACAAACGATACTCAATTTATGGCAAAATGGCCCATATTAAGCAAAAAATACAACAAAGTCAGCAGGAGCGAAAGCGTGCCAATCCTGTTCTTATAAGTAATGACGGCAGCGCGATTCTCCCGCCGCACCAGCTAGTTTAATTAAGGCCGGCCCCTTTTTGTATATAGGCTATTTTTCCCCTTTTGCAGATATGGATAATGCTGTTGCTTAACAACTGGGCACCATACGATAGCTTTATAGCATTTCTGCATGACGCGTTAGTCATTATTGAGCAAGGACAACTTGCCTGCTGACAAGGTGGAGGACCAACTGAAGGGCAAGACCCTGCAGGTCTACATGTACATGATTAAGCGCAAAGAGCCGGTCGGCGTGCGCGAGGTGCAGCGCGACCTGTCGTTTTCCAGCCCAAGCGTTGCCAACTACCACATAGACAAGCTGGTCCAGCTCTCGCTTATCAGCCAAGACGAACACGGGAGATATTATGTCGTCCAGAAGGTGCAGGTCGGAGTCCTGCAGGCCTTTGTCAACGTAGGCGGCAGGGCCGTCCCGCGATTATTGTTTTTCGCCACGTTTTTCACTACGATGCTTGCAGCTTACCTAGTAGTTAATCTTGATACGCTTGACGTCTTTGCGCTCGGCTTTGCAGTGGCAGGCGCCGCGGCGTTCTGGGCAGAAACGATAAGGGTGTGGGTCAAGCGTCCCATAGCATGATCTGTCAGAACTCAAGTTTTGAAATACTTACTCAAACCTTTACAATGTCAAGCGCGACCGCGTCGGCAAGCAGGTCGAGGTGTTTTGACGCAACTATGTAGCCATTCTTGATGTCAGTCGACGCCACCCACCTGTTCGTAGAGCTAAATAGCCGCTCCTTTTTCATCCTCTTTTCAATTTCTTCGACATCGAGCTCGCGCTCTTCCACCTCTTCTGTCGCCGTGTACTTTATCGTGAGCAGGACCTTCTTTACGAGGATCCTGTTCCCAAACCGGCGCGAAAAGTCCCTGGCGCCCTCGTCTACCTCAAGCATCTTTATCTTTATCTGCATGTGGTTGAGCGCGTCCCTGCTTGTCAGGAGCCTCTCGTCGACAAACCGGTCATAACTCATTTACAATGTTCATGTTTTCTCTAGCATTAATAAGCATTCATTTGTCCGGCGCAAAGAGGTAGCACGGCGTGCCGTCCCGCATCCCGCAATCTACCATGCGCACCTGCATGCCTTCGGCAAGTTCTGTGCTTTCAAAAGAGCCCACAAGTCTGAATCCGTCCATCTCTACGATGCCAAAGATGCCTTCGTGTCCCCTGAGGTGCGAAGCGGCAAACTCTACAAGAACGCCTGTGCTGCCGACTTTTTTCAGCGCGGTTTTTGAATAGCACGAAGCGCAGGTGGACGAAGGGGGCCACGCCTTTTTGCCGCACCTTGTGCAGACCGGGACCCTGAACACGCCTCGCTTGAGGCGATTTGCAAACTCAGACTCCAAGCACCATCACCGTCGCCGAGGATCCTGCTGCCGCAAGGTTGTGCACAAGCCCGGTTTTGCATCCCCCGGCCTGCCTTTTTCCCGCGCGCCCCTGGAGCTGGAGCGCCACTTCTGTCACCTGGGCCACGCCGGTCGCGCCGACCGGGTGGCCGCAGCCAAGTATCCCGCCCCTTGTGTTGATTGCGATGCTGTCCTGCTCGACAAACCTGCCGCCCTTGCCCCTTGGCGCAAACCCCACATCTTCGTACGCTATTATCTCAAGTATCGTAAACGCGTCGTGCAATTCTGCGATGTCGACCTGCGACGGTATTATCTTGGCCATAGTGTAGGCATCCTTCGCCGCCTTTCTTGCGGTATCAAGCGCCGTAAGGTCGCCGGCGCTTGCAAAGCTGGCCCCGTTTGTCTGCTGGCCGATGCCGTTTATCCATACAGGGTTCTCTGTTGTTCTTGCCTTTTTTTCAGAGAGCAGGAGCACCGCGGACGCGCCGTCGCAAGGAGCCGAGCAGTCCAGCAGTTTCACAGGGTCCGCTATCTTTTTCGAGTTCATTACGTCCTGTAGGCTCACGGGCTTGCGAAAAAGAGCGCCCGGATTTTTGGCGGCATTTTTGTGGTTCTTGACTGACACCTGTGCCATCTGCTCCTCCGTCGTGTCGTATTTTCTCATGTGTGCCTTGGCAAACATGGACGCCCAGTGCACCGGAAAGTTGAAGGACCCCCGGGTGACATCCCAGACAAGCTTGTTGCCTTCGCTTGCCGCCTTTTCAACCCCTACCACCAAGGCCGAGTCGCACAGCCCCGACGCTATGAGCGAGTAGGCAGAGGCAATCGCGTTGGTGCCCGAATTGCACAGGTTGTCCACCCTGTGCGAGACCTTGGGCTTTATGCCAAGCATTTCAGAAACAATGGTTGAGCTGTACTGCTCAGTTGCGCAGGTTGACACCAGCACCGCGTCTACTTTTTTTTCGACGTCGCTTTCCTTCAGAATTTCGATGCAGGGCCCACACGCAAGCTCGAATATTGATTTGCCGGACTCTTTTGTGAACTTGGACGACGCGGCCGAGGAGATAGCTACCCTGCGCAATCTAGAAGGTTGACAGCATTTCCCTAAATGAACCTTCTGCGTCCCTGACAGGGTTGACCTGCATTATTGGAAGTGTCACACCCGCGTTGACGAACTTTAAGAGCGCCCTGCGGCACTCCTCGCCTGTCCCGTACACCGCAAGCGCGTCAAGCATCCTGTCTGTCACAGCACCAGCAGCCGCGTCGCCACCCTTGCGGTACTCTTGTCTTATTTGTTCGACTTCGCGGGCAAATCCGTTTTCTGCAAGAAATTTGCTGTAGTATTTCCCGACTGCGACGTAGAATGCAAGCGTCTTTGCTGCGCGCTTTCTTGCTTTTTCCGGCTCGCTGTCAGAGACCGCGCAGATGAGTGACAGCGCTACCTCAAACTCTTTGCCGGCAGTCGACTGCCTGATTTCTGCAACCGTCATTTTCAGCTCGTCGAGCGGCCGCAAGTAAAGTATGACTCCGTCGGCAAGCTCGCCTGCAAGCGAGACCATCCTCTTGTTCACCGCCGCCATGAACACCGGCACGTGCTTTCTTGCCGGCGCGTTTAGTAGCTTGAAGTTGCTTGCCCTGAAAAAGTTGCCCGCATAGTCGACCTTTTCGCCTGAAGTCATCAGGTTGAGGCATTCCACAAACTCGCGCATCCTGGAAGCCGGCTTTTCAAACTTGGTCCCATGCCAGCTCTCCACTATTGCTTCTGTGCTCGAGCCAAGGCCAATGACCGCCCTGTTTCCGGAAAGCATGTCAAGCGTTACAGCTCCCATTGCCACTGTTGCAGGGGTCCTTGAAAAAATGCTGACTATCGACGTTCCGAGTCGGACCTTTTTTGTTATCTGCGAAATTGCGCCAAGAGTCACAAACGACTCGCGGCCCCAGGATTCTGGAACCCACACGGAATCTACATCCTCTTTTCCGTCGGCAAGCCTTGCGCACTTTAACACCTCGTCAGCGGAGAGTAGCGGCCCGAGGCTGTATCCTACCCTCATGTAATGTTTGCAGCCTGCATTTCCTTGGCGGCCTCTTCAATGTCCTTGTGCGAGTCAATGGAGCGCCAGAACACTTCCCCGTAACGGGTTGCCCCCAGCTTGCCCTCCTTTGCCAGGGCTGGCAACGCCGTGACCTCTATGTTGCCGTTGTCCGGCAAGTACGAAAAGATATCGCTCGTAAAGTGATAGACGCCGGCGTTTATCCACCTGTCCTTTATCCGGGGCTTTTCGACAAAGCCGATCACTTTTGCGTCCTTGTCCACCTCGACTACGCCATACGGGCTCCTCAGGGGTACGAGCGCAAGCGAGTGCACGCCCCCGCCGTCGCGCAGCATCTTGGGGTCAAGGTTGGTCAGTATGTCGCCGTTTACCATAAAAAATTCTTTCTGGCCGGAAAGCAGCCCTTCCGCGTTTTTGAGCGCGCCACCCGTCCCGAGCGGCTCTTCCTCGACTGCGTAGCCAACCCTGACGCCCAAGCGGCTGCCGCTCCCGATGTGGTTGATGATGTTCTCCTTCATGTAACCGACGCAAATAACGAACTCTTTGATGCTGTTACTTGCGAGCCACTTTATCTGCCACTCTATTATGGGCGAGTTGAGGACTTCTATCATGGGCTTTGGCATCTGGTCTGTCAATGGCCTGAGACGCTTGCCAAAGCCCCCTGCAAGTATCACCGCCTTCATTGCAGCAAGTTGCGGTGGTTTTCTTATAAAACATTATCTCGCGGTTCGTTCGTCAACAGCCAGTGGACCTGCTGGTAGCATTCCGTACACACCTCTTTGTCCTCCGTGTGAACGCAGCTGCGTACCCTGTCTGCGATTGCGCCGCAGCGTGAGCAGGCAGGCAACTAACTTGGAGCCTGCTCCTTCTTGTCGGGTACGCGCCTGTCAGTCGCAGCCTTCCACCCTCCGAGGCCCACCAGAATTGCGCCCATTGCTATCGTCGAGCCGATTGTGCGCATGGCGTCTCCCGCGTTCTCGGAAGCAAGAGCGCCCTGGCCGATGAGCGCTAGCATTCCTGTGATGATGAGGCCGCCGTTCACGAACAGGAGCACGGTTACGATGTTTGAGCGCTCCTTGCGGGCAATTACAAATGCGGCTATCGACATTATCACAGCGCCGCCGCCTAGGCCTCCGCCCCGCGTCGCCTCGTCCAGCGGAAGGAACCCGACGTGATCCGGGCTTGAGGCAACGGCTGCCGCGTCGGCGCCGTATATTATCAACAGTGCCAGAGAAACGGCAAGGAGCCCTACTGAAATCTGTACCTTGGCCATCAAAAATTAAGCGTAACCAGATTTAATAAACCTACTCTGCCCCCACAGAGCGTTGGTTGAGGACATCAAGGATGTGCTATATTCTGTCATCGACGGCATCGGGCGGGAAAAAATGAGGGCAGAAGTGTCTGCAGACATTGACGCTGCGTCCAAGAAATACTGCGAAGAGATAGTTCAAAAGTGCGTCAAGGTGCCGGGCCAGCGGATAGACGACGAGACGCTTGGAACGCTGTGCGAGGCCCTCCTACACTTTATGCTCACCGCGTCGCTCTTGCCGTCAGAAAGAAAAGTGACTGTAAACGGCGCCGAGCTTGACATAGTCGTCCCGTCGGTGAAAAGCCTAGCAAAAGACCCGTCCAAGGCCCTTGTAATCCAGGTCATAAAAGACGGCAGGCCAGACCGCGTGAGGGAAGCCGAAAAGGTGCAGCCAAACGCGGACAACCTGTGGGTCATATCTGCAAGGTCCATCGACACAGGCCACGGGAATTACGCGCTGAATGGCAGGTATTCATCGATAATATCAGACATCCGCGCGTTTTTGCAGGAAAAAGGAGTCAGCAGCCTGAAAATGTTGCACGGCTAGGCAAGTATCCTGTCCACCGCGCCTTGTCTTTCCAGCGCGCTGGCCGCCTGCTTGTAGTTGGGCTTTTTCATGAGAGGCAGCGTCGCAAGCAGCGGGACCCCGGCGAGACGCTCGATTACCCGGGGCGTGTTTTTCTCTACGGCGCTTGGACTTTTTGGCATCATGTTGACGACGATGCCGGCGATGTCAAGGCCGAATTCCCTGCACACCCTGACAGTGAGAAGCGCGTGGTTTATGGCGCCAAGCTGCGGAGTAGCGACGATGATCACGGGGAGCCCTGCAAGGCGCGCAAAATCTGCTACAAATTCCCTTTCTGTCAGTGGCACCATTACGCCGCCTATCCCTTCAACCACGACAAACCCGTGCTTTATGCCAAGCTTTTTCAGAGGAAAGAGCGCGCCGTGAACATCGACTGTGGGCTTGTTCAGTATCTGCGCAGCCATCAGCGGCGAGGCGGGCACCTTGAAAAATAACGGGTTCAGCTCCTCGTCGGGCTCCGTGGCGCCGCAGGCCTCTGCAAGGATGGCGATGTCGCGGGATTTGTATTTCGACGAATAGGCCCTGCTTGCAGTCGCAAAGGGTTTGCAGGCCGCAACGCCCACCTTGCGCTTTCTAAGCGCCCAGGCAAGGCCGGCCGAGACTAGGGTCTTGCCAACCCCCGTTCCTGTCCCTGTCACAAACACGCCGCGCATGGAAATAATTAGATACATGGCATGGTTGGATTTAACTGAATTGAGCGGCCCACGCCTCAAGAACGCAGACAAGCGGTTTGTGTGGCACCCCTACACCCAGATGAAAGACTGGCAGCAAGATGACAACAAGGTGATAGTGAGGGGCGAGGGCTTTTACCTGATAGACAGCGAGGGCCGGCGCTACCTCGACGGCACGGCAAGTATGTGGTGCAACGTGTGGGGCCACGGCCCAAACGAGGTCGTTGAAGCCATGCGCGAGCAACTAAACATCTTGCAGCACTCTACACTCTTTGGGCTTGCAAGCGGGCCGTCCGTGAAGCTTGCAGAGAAGCTCGTCAAACTTGCAAAGGGAATGGACCGCGTATTTTACACGGACAACGGCTCTACCGCTATTGAGGTGGCGCTGAAAATGGCCCTGCAGTATTGGCGCAACATGGGCAAGCCCCGGAAAGAGTTTGTCTCGCTTGAGCGTGGCTACCACGGCGACACCGCCGGCGCCATGTCAGTCGGCTACATAAAGCAGTTTTTTAGCGTGTACAGGCCCATTCTGAAAAAGGTGCACAGGATTCCAAGCCCGCTCTTGTACGGCAGCAAGTTTGACAGCGAGCGCGACCTGGTGGAGCACTGCTTGGAGCAGACAGAGAAAACGCTGAGGAAACTGCGGGGCAGGTGCGCCGCGGTTGTGATGGAGTCCGGCGCCCAAATAGCAGGCGGGGTTGTCATCTACCCTGGCAGGTACCAGAAAAAAATATCCAAGCTGTGCGAAAAGCACGACACCCTCCTGATACTGGACGAGATAGCGACCGGCTTTGGGAGGCTCGGCAACATGACAGAATACGTCGCCCAGAGATCAAGGCCCGACATTGTTTGCTTTGGAAAAGCATTGACGGCGGGGTACTTTCCTCTTGCAGTTACGCTTGCAAAAAGCGAGATTTACGACGCATTCTTGGGCAGGTATTCGGAGAACAGGCATTTCTACCACGGCCACACGTTCACGGGTCACCCTGTTGGCTGCGCGGCCGCGCTTGCAAATCTGGAACTCTACGAAAAACGTAACTTGATGCAACAGATTAAAGCCAATTCGCAGTATCTTGAGTCAAGGATGTGTGAATTCGAAGAAATAGGCACTGTGGCAGACGTCAGGCAAAAGGGCCTCCTAGCAGGCATAGAGCTGGAAAGGAATGGCAAGCCGCTGCTCTACCTCAAGAAAGAGAGGCTGGGCCAGTTCGTTGCGCGCGAGTCCCTGAAAATGGGGGTGCATCTCAGGGCGCTTGGCAATATCATGGTGCTGATACCACCGCTTGCAATCGACAAGAACAACCTGAAAACGCTTCTAGACACCCACATGGAACTGGCAAAAAAGGCCGAAAAACTGTAGGGTTATTTCTGAGTTATCTGGCGCAGTTCCTTGTACAGCGTCGCCTTTGAGACTCCAAGTGACCGTGCAATCCCTGCCTTTGACTGGTTTTCTGCAAGCATGGCAATCAGCCTGTCCTTGTTCAGGATTTTCTGCGGCCGGCCTATCCCCCTTCCTGCCGCCCGGGCGCGGTCCATGCCATCCTTTGTCCTCTGCACCAGCATCTCTCGCTCGCGCTCTGCAACCCAAGTGAGTATTCCTATCATCAGCTTTCTCACGCTTGGCTCCGTCGTCTGCAGGAAAGACTCCCTCGGCGAACATGATATCAGTGGCGTGTATTGCTCGATGACCTTGATGGCGTCAAGAGTGTCCCAGAAGGTTCTGCCAACCCTCGACAATTCATACACAAGTACCGCGTCCACCTGTGCGGTTTTAACAAGATCTAGCATGTCCCTAAAACCCCTCCTCTGGGTGGCCGGAATCTTGCCGGAAACGGCAGAATCTTCGAAAAAATCAAGAATCTGGTAAGTGTTTTCCCTAGCCCATCTCTCCAGCACCATCTTTTGGTTCTGCACCGTTTGCTCTTCGGTGCTCACCCGGAGGTACGCAAGCGCATATTTCATGGCGTTTCTTGCAGGAATATCTTAACAGCAGGTTTGTCAAAAAAGCACGATAAACTGTTCAAAAAGGGCAGCTGGAATTATTGAACGCCTTGCATGGCAGGGCGTCAAAATCAAGAGTAAAAAAATGGGCTGATTTTCAACCAATCTGAAAACGGGTCCTTTTTTGAACGGTTACGACGGCATGACCGCGGCGCCGATTTTCGGTTTTATTGGCTTGTTGGCAAGGTTTACGGCCAGATTGTCAACTGCAAGAAATGGCCTAGCCGTAACTGACACAAAATTGCTGCCAAACCCCACCCCGGACGGCCAAAAGATACGGACGGCAGCAGGTATGCAGACTTTCCGTGTCGTCGCCCATCCGGTAACAGCCCATTACAACGCATTACCAAATTTTTGTTAATTGCAGGTTTTCTTTCCTGGCGCGGCGGGTCGACCGGATGGCAATAATTGCCAGAAACTAACGCCAGAACCCACCGCTGTAGACGCCATTATCCCGCCAGTTGTCACTAGACGATTTTATGCATGTTTTTGGCTCATATTTCTAAATTCGAGTTTTGCAATATTGCTGTTTTTGGCCCAGTAGTAAACCAAACTTTTAATTACGAGTTTACTGCATCGTTTCAAAAATGCCAGGTTCGGCTTTTATCGCAGCTTGCATGGAAAAAGTCCTTTCAGGCGTCAGGATAACCTTTGCGGAAGCCGAACAGCTGCTTGCGACAAATGACGTGATGGCGCTTGCAGAATGTGCCAACACCATTACAAGGAAATTCAATGGTGACGTTGTAGACGTTGAAGCGCTGATAAATGCCAAGTCCGGCAGGTGCCCGGAGGACTGCAGTTTTTGCGCCCAGTCGACTTTCTACGAAACCGGCATCAACAAGTATCCGCTTCTCCCCACCGAGCAGCTGGTCGAAAACGCCAAGATGGCCAAGGAGGGCGGCGCGACCAGTTTTTGCCTCGTTTGCGCATACAGGTCGCCACCAGAAAAAGACTTTGAGCAGATCTGCGATGCGATTGTCGAGATAAAGAGGCAAGTCGGAACCGAGGTCAACGTCTCGCTCGGTTTCATGACGCTTGAAAGAGCAAGGCGCCTGAAGGAGATTGGGGTAAAGCGATACAACCACAATCTGGAGGCGTCTGAGAGCTACTTTTCAAAGATATGCACGACGCACGATTTTGCAGACCGCGTAAACACGGCAAAAACAGTCAAAGAAGCCGGGCTTGAGCTGTGCTGCGGCGGCATCATAGGCATGGGCGAGACTGCAAGGCAGCAGCTGGAACTCGCATTCTCTATTGCAGAATTGAACCCCGACGAGGTGCCCATGAACATACTTATCGGCCGCGAAGGTACGCCAATGGAAGACATGGGAATAATCGACCCGGTTGACGTCATCAAGGCGATAGCTGTGTGGCGCTTTATCATGCCAGAAACGATACTGAAGATAGCAGGCGGGCGCGAGGTCCACCTCAAGGACAGGGAGCGCCTGGCACTGAAGGCGGGGGCCAACGGGATCATTACTGGTGGATACCTAACGACCGGCGGCAATGCGCCCAACAAGGACATCACGATGATAAAAGAGATTGGCCTCAAGGCAAAGTGACGCTTTTACCGACGATCGGTTGGGCTCGATCAAAGCAGCCAACCTGTACCGGGCTTTGAGAAACGTCGTGGTCAAGGGCCCCATCGCGGTAGTCAATGGCCGAGAGGCCATCCACCTGTGCTCAAACGACTACCTCGGCCTTTCCCAAAACAGTCAAGTGGTCAAAGCTGCGGCCATGGCCTTAACGCACGTCTCGCAGGCAAGCTCGCGCCTTATCGCCGGAAACGACCCTGTCCTGGAAGAACTTGAAGGAGTGCTTGCTAGGCACCGCAGGGCGGAAACGGCGCTGGTTTATCCGACAGGCTACATGGCAAACCTTGGTGTTGTGACCGCCCTTGCCGACAAGAAAACCACCATTTTCAGCGACGAGTTGAACCACGCAAGCATCATCGACGCGTGCAGGCTGAGCGGCGCCCGCGTCCAGATTTTCAGGCACAATGACCCAGGTCATCTTGAAGAGCTCCTGCGCAGGCCTGGAAGAACGATCGTGATAACAGAGGGCGTTTTCAGCATGGACGGAGATATCGCCGACCTCAGGCAGATTTGCAGGATTGCGCAAAAACGCGGCGCAATTACAATAGTCGACGACGCCCATGGCGACTTTGTCTTTGGACCAAAATTTTCCGGCGTTCCTGCAAGCTTTGGTGTTGACGTAGACGTTCACGTAAGCAGCCTGAGTAAGGGGCTTGGCTGCTTTGGCGGGTACGTTGCGACAAGCAAGAAAATACGAGATCTCTTGATCAACACTTCAAGACAGTTCATCTACACCTCTGCATTGCCTGATCATCTGTGCGCTGCTGCGATTGCAGCGATCCCGATATCGAAAAAGGGCCACCTGCAAAAGCAACTTTCAAGCAACATCAAGTTTCTAGTCTCCCGTCTCAGAAAGCAGGGTTTCACACTCGGCGTCTCGTCAAGCCAGATAATCCCCGTGATGATTGGCGACGAGAAAAAGGCGATCAAGTTTTCGCAAGAACTCTTGAAGCGCGGCGTGTTTGTCCAAGCAGTGCGCTACCCAACCGTCAGAAAAGGCTCGGCACGCTTGCGGATATCAATTACTGCGATGCATACAAAAAGCCACCTTGAAACAGCACTTGACGCCTTTTCGGCTGCGAACGGAAAAACGTGCCTTGTCTGAGCACATGTTTCTAAATTCGAGTTTAGAAATAACGTTAATTAACAGCCAATTCCTTGTAATGCCATGTCTGAAAAGGACTTTACGTTCAAGGTAAAGCTGACAGACGAGCAGTCAATGGAGTTTGCGATGTACATAAACTCCTTGCCGCCGCAGGATCTCTTGTTTGGTCTGCGCTTTGCGTTCAACAGATATTCTGCTGCAAGCGGTGGCTACTTGATGCCGGGAAGAAAGAGCATGGTCAAGCGCGAGACGCACCTCTTGAGCGCGGAGCAGGCCAAGTGGCGGCTTCATAAATGGAAGGCCATGATACACACTTACCGAGAAAAAGGCTACAGCTATCCTACGATATCAAGGATAAAAAAGCAGTTGCAAGAAATTGCAGGGACGAAAAAGTAGGAGGGCCTAAAAGCCCGCTGCCTCTTCGGCTGCCTTTTGCGAGTTTGTGGTAGAGGGCAGATCGGGGAACTTGCTCTTCATGTTCATTTCCACTATTGCGCTCGCCTCCTCCATTATCCTCGAAGTGTCCTCGTTAACAGCCGTGAATCCACCTATCTCGCCTGCAGGTATCTGGCCCGAGTCTGTCATGATGTTGCCAAGCAGGTCAGAAATCTGCGTGAACGACTGGTCGGCCTCTGGCATCATGCCGGTGAGCCCGCCCTGGAGTCCCTTTATTACAGACATTGCGGGGCTTAGAGTGACCACGACGTCGCCAAGTTCTGTTATGGTGTTCAGCCTAAGTTGTATCTGTTCCAATGCAAGTTTTGCGGAGCTTATCATCTTGCCCATCTTGCGGACTTGCGAAAGCTCGCCGGAAAGCACGCGTGCGTGCTGAGCGTCGTGGCTTTGCATCGCAATTACTACGCGCTTGAAGATAAGTTGATCCTTCTCGCCTATACGTGCAGATATCGAGTCGAGTTTTGATATCTGCATTTGCAGTTTCTTCTGTGCTTCTTCTATTCTGGGCTTCAGCGGGGCCTGCGGCTTTATCCCCTCTATCAGCCTGTGTCCTACGCCTGTCCCTTCGGTTTTGACCCATTTGTTACCAAATGACATTCTTACTAGTATGGCACCTAACCACTCTTTCGGCTTGCAACTAAAAGGCCGGCTGTACTGCAACGCGCTGTAACCGCGGTTACAGATATACGCGGTGACAGATGCTCTCATGCGATAGAAAACGATGACAACAAGTTTTTTAAACACCGAAAACCCCGGTAAATGCGGATGATAAAGGAGAAGATAAAGGTGAACAACCGCAGCTACAGCGTCACCATCAACGAACAGACGCAGATGTACGCGATGAAGCTGCGCGGGCTGTACCAGCAAAGCTACAGCGACGTGGACAGTTTTGATGAAGTCAGCTCCGAAATATCATCCACGATAAGCAACCTATTGAAGCACGCAGTTTCTCCAGAAGTGCGCGAAGACGACATGGATGGCGTCGTACAGCAATTGTTAAAGATGTACGAAAGAGCGTCAAAAAGTAAAAACACCTAAATAGCAACCAAGAACGTCACAACTTCATGGCGGAAAGCGCCGTCAAAAAATGCATCAACCCCGATTGCGGCAAGACCTACGGCATCGCAAACGACACCTATAGGTGCACCTGCGGCTCGCTTCTTGATATCAAATATGAAAAAAAGCCCAGCCGCGACCTTGTCAACGTTTTCTACCAGAGGCGCAACCACGGCGCCAACATCTACAACGAATCAGGCGTCTGGCGCTTCCGCGACCTCATCAATTTTGCCGGCATGGACACCGAGGACTTTGATGAATGCGCACGGATTATTGTATCGCTTGACGGCGCAGAAGGCAGGCTTTCCAAGCCGTACAAGATGAGCAAGGCCGCCGATTACGCGGATATTGGCCACGACAACTTTTTCCTGCAGCCAGAAGGCTACAACCCTTCCGGCTCGTTCAAGGACAATGGCATGTCGACTGCAGTCACGCATGCCAAGATGCTCGCCGTCAAAAAGATAATCTGTGCTTCAACGGGCAACACCTCCGCTTCCGCAGCTATGTACTCGGCAAATGAGAACATCGACTGCGACGTGTACATCCCAAAAGGCGAAATTGCACCAGGCAAGCTTGGCCAGGCGTTCCAATTTGGCGCCCAGGTGATTCAGGTTCCGGGCAACTTTGACGACGCGCTTGTCACTTCATTGAAAAACGCCGCCGAGACTGGTGGCTACACGGTCAACTCGGTAAACCCGTTCAGGTTAGAAGGTCAGAAAACGATCGTATACAGGGTTATGGAGCATCTCGACTGGAACCCGCCCGACTGGATAGTTTACCCTGGCGGCGCGCTCGGCAACACGTCAAGCTGCGGCAAGGCGCTCATAGAGCTGTACGAGTGGGGATGGATAAAAAAGATCCCGAGGATCGCAGTCGTAAACGCGGAGGGCGCAAATACGCTGTACGAATTGTACAACGGGGCGTTTGAAAACAAGAAACTGACGTGGAACGGCGGGAGGCCCGACCTTGCGATGGTGGACCGCTATTACGCTCATCTTGACAAGCGGGGCATTCGGCCAAAGACGCACGCGACAGCCATCCAGATAGGCAGGCCGGCCAACATCGCAAAGGCGCTGCGCTCCCTTGACTTTACAAACGGCGTCGTCGTTCAGGTTACCGACAAGGAAATGAGCGACGGCATGTCAATAGTGGGGCTCAACGGGTTTGACTGCGAAATGGCCTCCGGCTCGGTGCCGGCGGGAGTGAGAAAGCTCCGCTACGAAGGCGTCGTCAAGAAGGACGACGTGGTTGTAGGCATACTAACTGGAAGACAGAAGGACCCCGCGCTTGCGGTCAACTACCATACTGACGCAACCAACATGTTTGCAAGACCACCTACGAGCCACTGATTTTTTTATTGCAATAATCTGCATCTATACTGTACAACGTATGCCATATTGTAATGATACATGTAGTAGCATATGTATTTTCTTGCTATGCTACTAATAAAAGGATAGCCTTATGACCATGATAATTTTCGTAGCCGCTTTTGTCGCTGGTCGCCGCCAGCAAGCCGTTTTGCGCGCCCGTTAGGCATAACTCGGGCTAAAAGAAGGGTTTTGCCGCAGGTTTGATTGAGCAGAAACTAGCCTGCAGCCTTTTTCAGGGCAGACAGCATGGCGCCGGCCTTGTGTTCAGTCTCGTCCCACTCACGCGCAGGGTCAGAATCCATGACGATTCCTGCGCCTGATTGGACGTACGCCTTGCTTCCGTTGACAAAGAGCGAGCGTATGGTTATCGCAAAGTCGCACGAGCCGTTGAAAGAGAAGTAGCCAAGCGCTCCGGCGTAAGGCCCCCTCAGGTCCGGCTCGAGCTCGTCGATTACCTCCATCGCCCTCACCTTTGGCGCCCCCGAGACGGTGCCGGCAGGAAATACGGCCTTTAGTGCGTCGTACGAGTCAAACGACTTTTTCAACATGCCCGCTACATGCGACACGATGTGCTGGACATGGCTAAAGCGCTTGACCGTCATGAGCTCATCAACTTTGACAGTTCCGAATTCGCAGACGCGTCCGATGTCGTTCCTTGCAAGGTCGACAAGCATCGTGTGCTCGGCAAGCTCCTTTTCGTCTTTCAACAAATCCCGGCACATCTCCTCGTTCTTCGCCTCGTCGTCTGTTATAGGCCGGGTGCCGGCTATTGGGAATGTCTCGACGTGGCCTTTTGTCACGCGAAGGAGCATTTCCGGGCTTGAGCCTATGATGCATCGCCTGCCAGACTTCAGCAGGTACATGTATGGCGACGGGTTGACCTCCCTCAGAGCCTCGTAGAAACGCAGGAGATCGCCTTCCACTTCAAACCTCATGTTCTTGGCAAGGACCACCTGAAACACGTCGCCGTCATAGACGTACTTTTTCGCTTTCTTTACTATGTCGATAAAGTGCTCCTTGGTCATATTCCTGGCCGGCTCGGTGTGGGAAAAGTGCGTCGGTTTTGCGGTTGCCTTGGCTATCTTGCGCTCTATTTCTGCAAGGCGCGATTTTCCAAGGCAAAAGTAGTACGCCTGGTTCTCCTTGTGGTTGTACAGTATGCCATCGTGGTAGATGCCAAACTCCATCACCGGAAAGCCGATTTTCGTCTTCTTCTTGTCAATTGGCAGGCGCTCCCAGAACCTCACCGCGTCGTAGCTGATGTAGCCAACCGCTCCGCCGATGTAGCGAGAGCTGGAGTCGCTGACTTTTGGCACAAGCTTGCGCAGTTGAGAGAGGGGCTCTGTAACCTTGTATTTCTTTGTCCTACCCCGCCTGTTACGTACCTTGAGCGAACGGAAGTCGCACGTGACTGTGACTTCCGGGTCAAAGCCGATGACAGACATCTCTGCAAGTTCCTTGGGCCCGATGAGCGACTCTAGTATGAAGGCGTGATCGTAGAGCGAGTAGATTTTCTTGAATAAGGAAAACTGGTCGTCAGCGGTGGCTAGCTTGCGTATCTTGACCTTGCCTAGCCGCGGCCGGCCAAAAGCTACCACCTTCGTTCATTCTCTCCTGCTACTCTGCCTGATTGCCATTTAAAGGTTCAGCTGCCGGCAGGAGTCGTGATAGCGCCGACAGTGGCAGGCTGGACAAGCGACGCGTATTTTGCGAGCGCGCCTGTCTTGTATCTTGGCTGTATTGGCTTCCACTTTTTGGCGCGCCTTGCAAGCTCGGCTTTTGATACCACCAGATCTATCTTGCTTTTCGCAGTGTCGATTACTATTACGTCACCTTCTTTGACGAGCGCTATAGGACCTCCGACCATCGCTTCGGGCGCCACGTGACCTATCATAAAGCCCCTGGTCGCGCCAGAGAATCTGCCATCTGTGACCATCGCCACCTTCTCGCCAAGGCCCTGACCAACTATGGCTGCAGTGGTCGAAAGCATCTCGCGCATCCCCGGCCCTCCCTTGGGGCCTTCGTATCGGATGACGACGACGTCGCCTTCCACTATCTTGCGCTTTGACACAGCCTCGAACGCTTCTTCCTCATTGTTAAAGACGCGCGCGCGGCCGGCAAATTTCTTGTTCTTTACCCCTGCGACTTTTACCACTGCGCCGCCGGGCGCAAGCGTGCCCCTTAGTATCTTGAGTGTCCCTTCCACGCTTATTGGCTCCTCCAGGCATTTGACTACCTTTTCCTTGCCCTGGCTCAGGTCAAACGTCATCGACTCCAAGTTCTGCTTCATGGTCTTGCCAGTCACGGTCGTCGCGTCGCCGTTGAGCAGGCCCTTTTTCAAGAGCGCGTTCATAATTACGGGAACCCCACCTATCTTGTCAAGGTCGAGCATGACGTACATGCCGCCCGGCCTCATGTCGGCTATGTGGGGCGTGCGCTTGCGTATCCTTTCAAAGTCGTTGAGCGCCAGCTTCACCCGGGATTCTTTTGCTATCGCAAGCAGGTGGAGAACCGCGTTTGTGGAGCCACCGATGGCGTTTGCCATCATTATCGCGTTTTCAAATGCTTCGTAGGTCATGATGTCCCTCGGCCGGACGTTGATGTCGATGAGGTTCATGATGCACCTGCCGGTGTTGTAGCAGATCTCCTGCCGCCTTTCACTTTCGGCCGGCGGCGACGCGCTTCCGGGGAGCGACATGCCAAGCGCCTCGCTCACAGAGGCCATCGTGTTTGCGGTGTACATGCCCGCGCATGAACCGGCCGCCGGGCACGCCACGTTTTCAAGGCTCAAAAGCTCCTGCAGCGTCATTTTCCCCGAGTCGTAGGCGCCGACTGCTTCGTACACATCCTGGACAGTCACTTGTTTGCCGTTCCACTCGCCGGGCATTATTGTCCCGCCGTACGCGAATATGGAAGGCAGGTTGAGGCGCGCCATCCCCATCAGCGTTCCGGGCAGGCTCTTGTCGCATCCTGATATTCCAACCAAGCCGTCGTAGCCGTGCGCCCTCATCATCACTTCTATCGAATCGGCGATGATTTCCCTGCTAACAAGCGAGGCCTTCATGCCCTCGTGACCCATAGCTATGCCGTCTGACACCGCTATTGTGGTAAACTCACGGGGCGTGCATCCCGAGTCGCTCACGCCCCTTTTGGCGCTCTGCGCCAGCTGACCAAGGTGTATGTTGCAGGGAGTGGCCTCGTTGCATGTGGAAGAGACGCCGATTATAGGCCTGTTCAAATCTTCGTCCGTGAGGCCCATTGCCTTGTACATCGCCCTGTGAGGCGCCCTTGCCGTGCCCTCTACGACCTTTCTGCTTGGAAGCTCCATGATTGTGGGGGCTCGCAAAGCATATTTTAAGATTCTCGGCTTTTCTCAGTCAAGCGTCGCGGTGACCTTGACGGCGTCTAGGCCCTCGATCCTGAAAATCGTTTCGCACATGCCGCACTCGGCGTTGCCTGACGACATGTCGCGGGCAGAGACCTCTTCGTTGAGGTAGTCGCATTTGGGGCACCTGAACGAAAAAGTCAGGTCAAAATCCTCAAGTTCCACGGTCTCGGCCATGATAAAAGTCGGGGAGCTGGGGTATTTAAGAATTGGTTTTGCAGCAAGAAATAAACGTGCAAGCATAAACACCAACAGCGGATGTCAAAGTCCTGTATATTCTGCTCGATAATCGCCGGCGAGATACCGAGCGCGCAGGTCTACCGCGACTCCGATTTCGTCGTAATAATGGACAAGTACCCGATAAACAGGGGCCACACCCTCGTAATCCCCGTCAAGCACTATGACACCTTGCTTCACATGCCCCTGGCAGAGGTGGGCAGGCTCTATGCCGCCGTGCCTGCCGTGGCAAAGGCGGTGGTCTCGGCAGTGGGCGCCGACGGCTTTAACATAGGCCAGAACAACGGGATTGCGGCAAACCAGATAGTGCCCCACGTCCATGTCCACGTAATCCCCCGCTTTGCAGACGACAGCCCGGACGGCAAGTGGCCCACCCGGCGCGTCGCCGACATGAAAGAGCTTGGCGGGCTTGCGGAAAAGATAAGGAAAAAGGTAAAGGCTAAATAGGCTAGCGCTTTTTGCTCGCCTTGGGTTTCGGCTCGGGCTTGGGTTCCGGCGCGTCGTCAAACACCTTGACTTCGACCGGCTTTTTCATCCTCTGCCTGTATATCTTGAGGTATTCCTCGGCCTCTTTCTTAGCCTCGAATTTTGCCTCGCCCCGGAACGACCCATTCTTGTCTATCAGGCTCACAGTGCCCCACATGCCGTTCCTGCCCAGTTTTTTTACCGAAAACATCCCAGAGCCTGTAATTGAGCGCGCGTGTATTTAAGAGAGCCGGAACCATGTCAGCAATTTTTCGCAAGAGGGTTGCGCGGTTGAACCACCAAATTAATTAAAAACCTCGCGCCAACTATTGCGGTTTGAGCTCGGGAACTTCAGAGGCAAGGTTTACCATCAACGTCAAGGAGGGCATAGTGGAACTTGAGGGTAAGGAGAGTTTTGTGGACAAGCACCTAGACAGGTTCGAGGAGATATTCAAGGCGGCGGTCAAGGAGGCAATCGCAAGCGGGATTCGAGGCAAAATAGCGCTTAAAACGCAAGCAGCACCTTCCGCACTCTCCGAAGTGCAGGAAGTGTCTGCGACGCCGGAGCAAAAACAGGCCCCTGCTAAGCATGCGCCCCGGGTGGCTCCTGCGCTCCCGCCGATACCCGTCGACCTGAAGTCGGCCAAGGACAAGCCGGGCCTGCGCGAATTTTACGCAGAGAAAAAGCCGGCCAACCACTATGAAAAAGCCGCCGTGTTTGCCTACTATGTCACGAAATTCAACAAGCAGCAGGAAGTGAAATACGGAGAGATCCTGTCGTGCTACGAAGAGGTAAACGAGAAAAAGCCTAGCGTGACTGACATCGTCAAAAACTCCATCCGCTACAAGGGCTGGCTGGAGCAGGGCTCAGACAAGTTCTCGACGCGGCTGACAATATCTGGCGAGAATTTTGTGAAGTTCGACCTGCCGGGAAAAGAGCAGGACTACGCGCGCCACCAGTCAAACCCAACGTAGTCGACTGTTTTCCCTCCCACTTTTGGGATCGCCAGTATGAACTGTTTTTTGACGGTAGTGGCAAGCCTGCCGGCAAGAACAACGCCGGTCGCCGTCAGCTCGTCGGTGGCGCGGAATACCTGCACAAGGTATGGTGCGTGGTCGATGCCCGGCCCCTGCTCATAAACTGCAAAGTCGCAGCCGAACTTTATGCCCGGCGTCACGACGTACCCTCTGCCGCGCAGGTCCAGAAACACCTGGTACTTGGCGTCAAAGTCCACGTACTGCTTTTTGCAGATCTTTTTTATCTCTGCCTGCGGAACGGGCTTGCCGTCCGGCTGCGATATCTTGAGCCTACCATTTTCAGCCAGATAACACCCCTCAATCAGGTCAAGGACGAGCGGCGCGTCGAATTCGACTCCCTTTGGCTTTGGCACGCCGATTGGCTTGCCATAGTATCCCGAGCCGTACAGTTCCCTAGAATCGTT
>NZ_DASWIL010000012.1:0-5552 GCF_036397675.1 Nitrososphaera sp.
ATTCCAAGTGGACGGTTCTTGCCATCTACAATCACTATGGCTCCTCTTTGGTTGGCTTTCATTTGTTGTGCTAGCTCCCTGACGCTGGCAGCAGGCGGAGCGGTCTGCAGAGGAAGCGCAGTCATTATCTTCTGTACGATGGTCGTCTTGTCGTCGCCATTCACTTTAAACCACCTGTAGAGGTCACTTGACCTCGACTTTGGTTTTCTCTACTGCCGGCGTGGGAGATTTCTTTGGCATTGTAACGTTGAGTATGCCGTTGACCACCTTGGCCTCTATCTTGGAAGGCACTATCTCTTCCGGGACTGGTACCTTGCGATAGAACGACTTGTACGAGCGCTCGTTATAAAGGAAGTGCTTGCCCTTTTCTTCCTTTTTCTCTGACTGCTCGCATGATACCTCTATCGAGTGCTTGGTGGCCTTGATGTCTATCTTTTCCTTCTCAATTCCCGGAACTTCTAGGCTCAGTTCGTACCTCTCTCCCCTGTCCACAAGGTCGCACAGCGGCGCCCTGACCTCAGGGAGGGACATGAACGGGACCGTTGGGAACCCCAGCTCAAAGGACGGCGACCACGGACGTGCAAAAGCCCTTTCCATTTCTTCCACATTGTGCCTGATGCTTTCAAACAGGGTATCGACGCGCTTTGATAGTGGTTCTTCCTTTTTCCTGATGCCCGATCTATTGGACTTCATGCCACACAACAGGGGTGGTTAGTATATGACAAGTTGGAGTACAGTGCAACGCACAGCATACATAGAGGTTTTACATACCTCTGCCAAATTTCATAAATGCATGAGCGCCCCGGTTAAAATCTCATCAGGGAAGGTGGTTCTCGAGGGCGACTTGACGCTTCCAAGACAAGGCAGAGGGATAGTGGTCTTTGCCCACGGCAGCGGCAGCAGCCGGCACAGCCCGAGAAACAGGCGCGTCGCTCGGGTGCTTCAGGACGCCGGCCTTGCCACGCTTCTGATGGACCTTTTGACAGTTGAAGAGGAAGCCGTCGACATCCGCACTGCGCACCTGCGCTTTGACATAGGCCTGCTTGCCGAAAGGCTGGCAGGCGCAACCGACTGGCTCACTGAAAACGACCTTACTCAACACTTGAATATCGGTTATTTTGGAGCAAGCACTGGAGCGGCGGCCGCGCTTGTGGCAGCTGCAGAGCGTCGGGGTGCTGTAAAGGCGGTGGTCTCCCGTGGCGGAAGGCCTGACCTTGCCTTTGACTACCTTCCCAAGGTTAAGGCGCCTACGCTTTTGATAGTTGGAGGCGACGACGAGCCAGTCATAGGCATGAACCGCGATGCGATGGAAAAGATGAAGGCTCAGTGCAAGCTGGTGATTGTGCCCGGTGCCACGCATCTTTTTGAGGAGCCCGGCAAGCTCGACGAGGTCGCAAAGCTTGCAAGGGACTGGTTCTTGCGCTACCTTGGCAGCTAGAGTTTGTAGCCTATTTTTCTCAGGAACCTCTTTCAAGCGCGGGAGTACGTTTATTGGGAATGCGTTTTTCATCAGGTTCAAAAAGCCCGTGACCTGCAGCCACATTGATCATGTAGTCAGTAGCAAGCTTTTCCATCTCCCTGTCGTTGCCTGTGTGCCTCACTTGGCACGACACACCAGCCTCGCAAAAGGCTATCCCGAACTTGATACCTGGCACGCGGTTGGCAAGGCATTCAGAGACATCTTCGACCGTCTTGATAAAGTGGCTTGGGGCAAGTACAAGCCGCACTCCATCAGAGGGGGGGCTGTATCCTGACGCTTTGCAGTTCCATGGATTAGCATTGCAGAGCAAGGATTTATCCTTAACACAGACATGATTGTGCTATACGTGATACTTGCTCATTATTGCGACGACTTCGTCGTCGCTGACCTGAGAAAAGTCGTCGTAAAATGTGCCGACGGCCATAAAGACTACAGGGGTATGCAGGATCACCAAGTGGCTTGTCACCTGCTTCAGCCTCTGGATGGTGTCTGCAGGACCAACAGGCATGGCCACTATGAGCTTTTTCAGCTTTTGATTCTTCAACCAGTTGATGGTGGCAAACACGGTTGCGCCAGTTGCGATGCCATCGTCAACAAGTATGACGGTTCTTCCTTCAAGGCGGTAGTCTCTGCCGCCCCTGAACCTGCCAAGACGGCGCTCTATTTCCTTCATCTTTTCAGATATCTGGTGCTTTATGTAATCCTCGCTGACGCCGAGCGCCTCTATTATGTCAGCGTTTGGAAAAAAGCTCCCGTCGTGCATCACCGCGCCTATGGCAAGCTCGGGGTTGTCAGGTGCGCCTATCTTTTTTGAAACAACCACATCCATCTCCCAGTCAAGCCGGGTGGCTATCTCATCGCCTGTAACGACGCCCCCGCGGGGTATCGCCAGGACCAGTGGCTTTTCTGCGGAAAGCTTTTTGCCGTATATTTCCTTCAATTTTGCTGCCAAAAGTGCCCCAGCGTGCCGCCTGTCTTTGAAAGTCACTTCGCCGTAGAGGTCGCTCGTCAAGGCATTTCTTCTCCGAATTCTTCATAGGGGTAAAGGAGGTCGAGCACGCTTGATTCTCCGAAAGCCTTCTTGCCCATGTACCACGCAAAGTCTGTCGCGGTTATCATTCCCACCAGCTTGTGTTTTTCACCCTCAACCGCAAGGTGCCGTACGCCGCTTTTCACCATTCGCTCTGCGGCGTCTTCCATCTTAGAATCTCCGCCCACCGCTACCACAGGGGCAGACATCAAGGCTGTGGCAGGAGTCTTGCTCGGCGTAAGGTCCTTTGCGCAGACCTGCCTTGCAAGGTCGCGCTCTGTAAGAATCCCTACAGGCCTGCCGCTGTCTGCAAGGACCACCGCGCTGACCCGCTTTGCAGCCATCGTTTCCGCGATTTCCTGTATGCTGCTGTTGCAGTCTAGTATTACGAGACGTCTGCTTGCCACATCTGAAACCTTTGTTTCGCCCAACGAGGTCAGTGAGACCTCTCCTACGATATACGTTGCAGGAATGCATTGTAATGCAGTGCGGCTAGGCATGTTTAGCATGCTGGAAGCAAAGTTAAGTAACAAAATAAGGAAAAGGCCTTTGTGTCTGAACCTGGCTGGGATAATTCACATGCTCTGAAGTACAACTGTTCCTTTTGCAACGCGCATTTCAAGACCTGTGAAGAGAGGAAGAAGCACTCGGAATAAGTCTACTCTGATTACTAGTCCAAACCTGTAAGCGCGTTGCCTGATGAAGTGGCCGGCGACGCCTGAAATAAGCAGGTTGAAAAAATAAGGGAGAGAAACTGCATCTGTCTGCCTGCCTGCCTGCCTGCTCTATCTCTTGCTTCTTTGAAAATCTGACAGCAATTCCTTCAGCATCTTGGCGTGCTTTTCCTCGTCTGCCTTTATCTGTCTGAAGGCCTCTGCGCATTTGGAGTCGCCTTCCTTTTCGGCGTCTTTGATGTAGCCGTCAACGCACCAGAGGAACTGCAGTTCTTTTTCAAGCTGTTTTACGATGTTGTATTGGCAGTCTGACAGTATGGTTGGTCTGGCTTGAGATTGTGTCATAGGTCCCGGCTAGGTAGGGAAGCCACTTAAGGAGTAGGATTGCACTGTAATGCACTACAATCGACTTCAAGCGTGACAGTAATGGGAAGTGAAGAAGGATCATGGCATTTCATTCTTTGACATGAAGGGGCGTGGATGCCAAGAAAACACTAGAAGAGAACATTTTAAAGAACTCAGTTCTCATTGACGCAGATTATCAGTTAATGGTACGGACAAGATGGTAATGTTACTTAAACTATTATCCCACACTTGGCCTCTTGCTAGGCCTAAAAACTGCCCAACCGCTGGACTAACCAAATTCCTGAGTGTAACCTTTATTATGAGATTGCCATAAACTACGTTTCATGAAGATAAGCGAACTCAAGCCTGGAATGCGCAACGTCAGCGTGACTGGCAAGATAGACAGCGTGGGCCAGCCCCGCACCGTTAACCTGAAATCAGGCGGCACAAACAACGTCGCAGATGCGATCATCTCTGACGAGTCGGGCTCCATCAAGCTTTCGCTGTGGGGCGACGACATCGACAAGGTCCAGCCCGGAGACAAGGTGTCGATAGAAAACGGCTACATCAACACCTTCAAGGGCGAGAACAGCATCAGCGTCGGCAAGTTCGGCAAGATGACCAAAGTCTAGCTGATGTATCCGGTGTTCCGAGGGCGCTGCTGGCCTTCAGCGGCCGGCCTTTCCTTCCCAGCCATCTGCTGTTCTATTGTTTGTATCAACATCTCCGTGTCCTTCGCCCTCTTGTCCAGGTTTGCCATGTCCACCTTTACGTTTATCATCTTCAACAGAATTTCAAGCACAGCCTTTGACGCCTTGGCGTCGACGACGTAGCCTGACGTCTCGCCGAGCAGGCACGTTCCTCTCATGCCGCGCATCTTTGCAATGCCTATGACTAGGCCATTCATTCCTGTTATGCTGCCGCTGTCCATAGCCGAGATGTTGTTTTGGGCAAACGCCGCGACAGTGCCTGCATCAGTCGCGGTGCCAAAGACCCGGGGCTTTTCCACAAACACGCCAGTGATGTAGGCTGCAAGCGTGAACACTTCTTTCATGCCGAGCCTGCCGGCAAAGTCCAGTATTTGGCCTGCCAGCGCGTATTCAGAGTCCGGGTTCTGCGGCTGCGTTTCGCCTGTAAGCAGGAGCAGGCTGGCGCCGTCGCCTTCCCACCAGAATATGCTGTTTTTCATGAGGTCAACCGTGCCGTCGGTTCCTATCAGCACCTGGGGCGGAAACGAGCTGGAGTAAATGTCAACCAGGCGGCTTGCCTTGAGCTCCTCTATCAGATGATCTACGGCAAGCTTGCCGACAAAACCCGAGCCTGGAAAGCCGCAGACAAGGTGCGGCGCGGTCTTTGGCTTGGGCATATCGCCGGTCTGGATGAACCTTATCTCTGGGTCTGGCACAGAGTGCAAAGCCCCGAATGCGCTTTAAAGCCTTTCCGGGTCCTCCAGTGGTCCTGTTAAGTTAGGGATAAAGCTATAGCTGTGGGCGTACTCCTACATTCTATGGGATTAACATTCGAACGAGAGGACGTCCACGGAGCTGGTCATGTATGCACTGTACTTATATTTTCTAGGACTGCCGCTTTCTCAGAAAAGTATATTACCTTGCATAAAGATATCCAGTTTCACTTTCGTGGAATGAAGACTGCGAAAATAGTCTGTCCCATCTGTGGGCACGAATCACCAAGCGAATACTGGCATGAACTTCACATGCAGACCAGACACGGACAGGACAGGAAATGACATCTTACCCTCAACGTTTCCTGTCTTACCCCTATGGCACTCCGGACATACCCCAAAGTTAACGCTACCCCTCCAGTATGGGCTTAAATTACCATCGGGCACAGTGTATCTGATGCCCTACCGTATAGTGGTGACCATAGATGACAAGGAGACAACGACAGAAGCCATCAAGACAGTGGTGACCTTTATCAACGAGGCGCTTGGCAGGATGCAGGTGTCGTCGTACTCTGTGGACTGCTTCAAGGACGATATGAAGGTCATGATGGGACTCGAGAG
>NZ_DASWIL010000013.1:0-32197 GCF_036397675.1 Nitrososphaera sp.
TGGGCGAGCAGCCCCACCCTTGGCTCCTGCTGCAGAACCAGGATGGGAAGAGCCGACATCGAGGTACCAAACCGCGGGGTCGATGGGAGCTCTCGCCCGCGACGAGCCTGTTATCCCTAGGGTAACTTTTCTGTCACCACCGGCCCCCAATAGTGGGGACACGATGGATCGCTAAGCCCGGCTTTCGCCTCTGTATTCCGTATCATTGGGAATGCAGTCAGACCGGCTTTTGGCTTTGCCCTCACCGGCGGAGTTCTGTCCCGCCTGAGCCGATCTTTGGGCCCCCTCGATACTTTTTCAAGGGGGTGCCGCCCCAGCCGAACTGCCCACCTGCCGATGTCCCCGTAAGAACGGGTTAGCGATACGGTAATGAATGGCTGGTGTTACAACGGCGCCTCTGCCAGCCCCGGAGGACTGACTTCGATGGCTCCCAGCTACGCTCTGCATACACAACCATACCGCAACAACAGGCTGCAGTAAAGCTCCACAGGGTCTTCTCTCCCCGACAGAGGTTCGTGGACTGTTCGTCCACGTTATGTGGCTTCACCGGGCTGCAGGCGGGGACAGTAGGGCCCTCGTTGTTCCATTCATGCACGTCGGAACTTACCCGACAAGGCATTTGGCTACCTTAAGAGAGTCAGAGTTACTCCCGGCGTTTAGCGGCCCTTAGCCCAATTGAACTCAGGTTTTAGGTACCGCCACTGGCCAGGATACAGAGGCCGTACACATCCTTTCGGACTAGCGGCCACCTGTGTTTTTATTAAACAGTCGGGACCCCCTAGTCACTGCGACCTGAAGCTCCTGCTCCTCGCAAAAGCCTCAGGCACCCCTTATACCATAGGTACAGGGCTATTTTGCCGAGTTCCCTCGCCTTACGGTATTCCCGATAGACCTTAGATTTCTAATCCAGGGCACCAGTGTCGGTTCTCGGTACGGTCGTGGAGCAATCTTCCTATTCCTGCTTTCATTGTCTCCTGGAATCAAGCGAACCCGCCTTGCGGCAGGCCACTCACCACTCGTCTAGGATCTCGCCATTACGGCACTCCCCCAGACTCGTAAGCTTGGGCAGAACGACGGTTCTGCTCGCCCTATCCTGAAGCGACAGGGTAGGTGATGACGACGCTCCACGGCGCTGGAATATTAACCAGCTTCCCATTCGGGCAACTCTGTTGAGGTTGCTCTTAGGACCGGCTAACTCCCGGCTGATGACGCATTGCCGGGAAACCCTTGCCCATTCGGTCGCCGAGATTCTCACCCGGCTATGCTGTTACTGCCACCAGGATCTGCAATAGTTAGTTCGGTCCACTGGACTTCACAGCCCAGCTTCGACCCAAACACTACGCCCACCTACCGCGCGCCGGCTTTGCCGGCGGCCTAGAGTATCGGTAGTCTGCTTTAGCCCCGTCCATTTTCAGGGCTTCCGAGCTCGGCAGGTGAGCTGTTACGCACTCTTTGAAGGGTGGCTGCTTCTGAGCCTACCTCCCTGCTGTCTTTGCTCGAAAACACCTTTTTGTTTGACACTTAGCAGACATTTGGGGACCTTAACTCTAGTCTGGGTTGTCCCCCTTTCGGTTATGAGGCTTACCCCACATAAACCCGCTTCCTGACTTCTTCGGCGCTTGTACATTCGGAGTTCGAATGGGCGGCGAGCCCTTTCGAGCCCTTACCGTCCGATCGGTGCTCTACAATACAAGCAACCTCCATCAAGACAAGACTGCGATCTACTTCGGTGGGAACTAGCGATCACCGGACTAGATTGGTTTTTGACCCCTAATCCCAGGTCTGAGGACCGATTTGCACGTCAGGACCCCTTCGGACCTCCAGCGGGCTTTCGCCCGCCTTCGTCCTGCCCAGGACTAGATCGTCCGGTTTCTAGCCTTACTGCCATGACTCAAGACCCTTTCGGATCCTCTGCCTCGCAATGCTGCGCAGATTTGGTTTCCCTTCGCCTTCCCCTCGTCAGGTTAGGCTCGCCATGACAGCAATCTCCCTGGCCCGTGTTTCTAGACGGATCATGCGACGCTGGAAGGCTTCAGTCCCTTGCGGGACCTCCACCTGGTTCCTTTTACGCCGCACACGTCTGTAACCGGTTGGTTTCAGACACTTTTCACCCCCCTTCCGGGGTACTTTTCAACTTTCCCTCACGGTACTAGTATGCTATCGGTCTTGGTGAATATTTAGCCTTGGATGCTACTTTCACCCGTAGTCACTGGCCACTGCCAAGGCCAGTTACTCTTGCTATGGCAGAATCCCGTTTCCAATCGCTTACGGGGGTATCACCCTCTGCGCCAGCACGTTCCAGAGCACTTCAGCTCAGGAAACGGCGTCCAACGCCATAGCACACCACATCCCTACCACGTTGCCGTGGCAGGTTCAGTTTGGGCTCTTCCGTTTTCGCTCGCCGCTACTAGCGGAATCTCAATTGATTTCTCTTCCTCGTCCTACTCAGATGCTTCACTTCGGACAGTTCGCCCTCCCAAGCGCAAGCAAGGGAGTGTAAAGAGAGACCTCATTCGGAAATCCCGGGATCGACGGTCGCTTGCACCTACCCCGGGCTTATCGCAGCTTGCCACGTCCTTCATCACTTACCAAGCCGAGTCATCCTCCAACCGGCGTCTTTGCACTTGTACACCGGCCAACATCTATTGCAGCCCCGGAAACTATACGCGAACGTTTCCGTAAAGCCACTTTTTTACTTCTGTCGTTGTTGTGGCGTGTTTTCTGTTTCCTATGCACGACGGTCATCGCAGGTCTCCCTGCTGCGTCCTTCACCCCGCGCTCACGCGCGGAGCTGCATCAAATTTCTAGGTCACACGTGCATACCGGGACAGCGCAGATCCTTTACACTCAAGTCGTCCGGCCGATAACTAAGGAGGTGATCCAGCCACAGGTTCCCCTACGACTACCTTGTTACGACTTCTCCCCCGTTGCTGACCCCAGGTTCGATAGCGCCAATTAGGCGCCACCTCGCCAAGAACCAACTTCGGTGAAGCGACGGGCGGTGTGTGCAAGGAGCAGGGACGTATTCACCGCGCGATGATGACACGCGGTTACTAGGGATTCCATATTCATGAGGGCGAGTTTCAGCCCTCAATCATAACTGAGGTAAGGTTTGTGGGATTGCCTCCCCCTTTCGGGATCGGAACCCGCTGTCCTTACCATTGCAGCCCGCGTGTGGCCCGAGGGTTTCGGGGCATACTGACCTGCCGTAGCCCCCTCCTTCCTCCGCCTCAGCGGCGGCGGTCCCTCTAATTAGCCCCGCTAGTCCTGAGACTAGCGGTAGCAACTAGAGGCAGGGATCTTGCTCGTTACCTGACTTAACAGGACACCTCACGGCACGAGCTGGCGACGGCCATGCACCTCCTCTCAGCTTGTCTGGTAAAGTCTTCAGCTTGACCTTCACTCTGCTGTCGCCCCCGGTAAGATTTCCGGCGTTGACTCCAATTGAACCGCAGGCTTCACCCCTTGTGGTGCTCCCCCGCCAATTCCTTTAAGTTTCAGTCTTGCGACCGTACTCCCCAGGCGGCAAACTTAACGGCTTCCCTGCGGCACTGGGTTGGCTCAAAGCCAACCCATCACCGAGTTTGCATCGTTTACAGCTGGGACTACCCGGGTATCTAATCCGGTTTGCTCCCCCAGCTTTCATCCCTCACCGTCGAGCGCGTTCTGGCAAGCCGCCTTCGCCACTGGTGGTCTTCGGTGGATCAGAGGATTTTACCCCTACCCACCGAGTACCGCTTGCCTCTCCCGCCTCCTAGCCCTGTAGTATCCCCCGCGGCCCATCTGTTGAGCAGGTGGATTTAACGGAAGACTTGCAGAACCGGCTACGGATGCTTTAGGCCCAATAATCGTCCCGACCACTCGGGGTGCTGGTATTACCGCGGCGGCTGACACCAGACTTGCCCACCCCTTATTCTACACTATTTTTAGAAGTGCCAAAAGATGCCCTTAACGGGCATCACTCAGAGTAACCCTGTCAAGCTTTCGCCTATTGCAGAGGTTTCGCGCCTGCTGCGCCCCATAGGGCCTGGGCCCTTGTCTCAGTGCCCATCTCCGGGCTCCTCCTCTCAGAGCCCGTACCGGTTACAGGTTTGGTGGGCCATTACCTCACCAACAGCCTGATCGGCCGCAGTCCAATCCAGGGGCCATATAGGTTTTAGCCATGATCCATTCCAGAAATCTTGGCCTATCGCGGTTTATCCTCAGTTTCCCGAGGTTATCCACGTCCCCTGGGCATGTTGACTACGTGTTACTGAGCCGTGTGCCACGCATTGCTGCGTTAACTCGCATGGCTTAGTCCCACTCTGATAGCAGTCGGGTCCGGCAGGATCAACCGGAGTCAATCCATTTTTTTCGTTAAAGAGTACGGCCGGACAACTTGGTAATTGTGCGGATCGCTACTGTCGTTACGGGTTTGCACGTTTGACCTATGTCGGATCCAATGTTTACATCGAATCTCCATGATATGAGCGCAACTGGAGGTCAGTGAATCATAAAATGGCACAATGCCAACATCATCACCGACGCCGCCTAATGTTACGTTCGTTCCTCTTCTTTCCAGTCCAGCGATATAAATCTTTTCAAGCTAGCGTAGACCGTGAGACAACACTTGAATACTGCCCGCAGAACTTGCCGTATCTTGTGTTAGCTCTGGTAAAGGAAAGCTCGCTAATAAAGTCTTTGATACTTAGCAGTTAAACCAAAAGAATATCTCGTTTTTCGCGAGGGGTTAGTTTTCCCAACTGTTAACGATTATCATAGAGGCGAAATTTTAGGGGTAAGAAAAACTGACTATTGCTGGCGATTCGATGTTCATTCAAATTACAGTATAGGTGTGTTTGAAGGCTGGATATGGAACATCTCGAATATCCGTGAATGATACTTCGATGCTCAATTCATCTCCAACCTTTACATCGTAAACGTTCCAATAAAACAGGTTATCGACCTCGATGATGTTTGTCTTGAAATGAGGTTTTGCTTCGAGTCCCCTTCCATCCTTTGTTCTCACCAACACCGTGGGTTTTTTTGCATGTCCGTAGCCAACATTTTTCACTGAAAATGTCGAATACTTGCCTCCGCCATCACTCAGAGGTTGAGCGCCATTGAAGGTCAAAGATGGCATAGTCTGTAAAGCCTCGGATGCCCTGATGGAAGCCTGTGTTAGTTGTGTAACCGCACGAGTATTCTTGGCAAGGTAGAAAGTTGCAACGGCTAACGCAACAGTGGCAGAAGCGAGTATACCAGAAAATATCTGCTCTATTAGTTCGGCCATTATTCAAAGTATTAAGAAAGCGACATAAAAAGAAGGGTTAGCGGTCGCCCCTTCATCGTTAGTGATTTGCAACATGGCTGTGTATCTTTATATCCTGCACGGAAGAATTGGCGCATATGAAGGTGGGATTATTCTTGGGTGCGGGTGCTTCAAAACCTTTTGATAAACCTACCACCGCCGAATTACAAAGTAAACTCATTGGGCGTTCTGACGACTTAAACGATGAAATTCTCCAATCATTCCTGCTGACTTATGCAACCAAGGACATCGAGTATGTGTTGGAGGCTCTGAAGGATATTCGAAAGTTTTCCGAAAGCATTGGAGGGAAGTATTTCTTCGAGAAAGGCAAAAACGGAATGTTTTCATTCAATCGCGGAGGAGTGCCATTCGATTCCTTTGTGGAAAACGTCAAAATCGTTGAGAAAAAGGTCGAAGAGGCGGTATACAAGAATTATCGATGGAATCGCCACTTTAACGATGCGTTAGTGAAAATCTACAATGATATCTTCGGGTATCTTAGGGCATTCAACGAAATTAACGTCTTCACAACAAACTATGACCGAGCGATTGAAACATACTGTCACCTTTCAGAAGATAATTATCGCCTTTTCGATGGATTCTGGCGCAAACGGCCAGAGAATGAATTTAGCATCTGGAAAGACTATTTCGACGACCCAATTGTAAGCGGAGACAATAGAACAAGTTTAAGACTGTATAAACTTCATGGGTCACTAAACTGGAAACAACTTTCTGATGGCACGATAGTTAAGACAATCGAGGAAAGCAAGCCTTCTGATACCAATTTCTCTCGAAACATGGTAATTATGCCTACACGTTCACCTAAGGATGAAGAGGAGGAAGAGCCGTTCAGGACACTTAAAGGAAGATTCAGAAAGTTTATGGCTTCTGCGAATGCGTGCGTGGTTATCGGCTTTTCATTTAGGGACAACTTGAATGACATATTCAAGGACTATGTTAACCGAGGCAAGACCCTGATTATCATATCACCTACGGCTATACGTGATTTTATGGTGAATGTGATAGGTGAAAAGGAAGATGGAGACCATTTACCAAGTATAGTAAATAATGACATTCAGGTGTTAGACGTTGCAGGTTCAGATAATCCGCATATCTTCCTATATCGCAAAGAGTTGAAAGCAGACAATAGCGCCCAACTAGTAGATACGTGGAAAAGTGTTATTGCGAATATCCAGAAAGACAAGAAAGGATAACAGTCGTTTCGGCTGTAACATCAGAGAAATATCCTAGTGGCTCTATCATACGTCCTTCGTCACTGGTGCCATCGCTTGCAACCATCGGCGCATTCTGGGAACCCTGGAACGTGGTCGGAGAACATGCAGTCCATGTAGTTTCTAATAATAAATTTCCTGCGCCTACCGTTTGGCAATTTGATGTATCGCACCACCATGAATAATAGAGATGTTTAGAGATATTAAAACGGCCATACAAGAAATATAGTATTACTTACCTCTTCTGCGTCGTCTACCGTCTTCGGCTCCTCAATTGGCTTGTGGTCACCTTCTCACCTAGTAACACGTCCCTGCAATCGGCACAGGTTAGAAGTCGGTCTAATATCCGTCCCTTTGCGATAGATTTACATTTCTAGCAAATTTTGTTGCAAATTTCAATTCCTACAAAGTCTAAATACCGTCACGGGGCAAGTTTGCTTATGCATGATAACGCTCATTCCGGTAAACCAAACAGGCTTGCAAACGAGACGAGCCCCTACCTGCTCCAGCACGCCTACAACCCTGTCGACTGGTACTCGTGGGGGGACGAAGCTTTGCAGCGCGCCAAAAAAGAAGACAAACCCATTTTCTTGAGCATCGGGTATTCCGCGTGCCACTGGTGCCACGTGATGGCCCACGAGTCGTTTGAGGACGAGGAGACTGCAAAAATTATGAACGACCACTTCGTCAACATAAAAGTAGATCGGGAAGAGCGCCCCGACATCGACGACATTTACCAGCGCGCCTGCCAGCTTTCAAGCGGGCAGGGAGGCTGGCCCCTTTCGGTTTTCATGACGCCGGACCACAAGCCATTCTACGTCGGCACATATTTTCCAAAGGACGGCCGGCATTATGGCCTGCCGGGATTCCAGACAATATTGAAACAGCTGGCAGAAGCGTACAAGAGCAAAAAGAGCGAGATAGAGGTGGCGTCTGAAGAGTTCATGAGCGCGCTCTCGCAGACGGCAAGAGACGTTGCCCCGCCCGGCGCCGGGGCAAATGGAGGAATTGAGCGCTCCGTCTTGGACGAGGCAGGAGTCGGGCTGTTGCAGATGGGCGACACCATATATGGCGGGTTCGGCCAGGCGCCCAAGTTCCCGAACTCCTCCAACCTGCTGTTTTTGCTAAGATACTACGACATTTCCGGCATTGCGCGCTTTCGCGACTTTGTGATATTTACGGCAGACAAGATGGCGCAGGGGGGGATACACGACCAGCTTGGCGGCGGCTTTGCCCGGTACGCAACCGACCAGAAGTGGCTCGTGCCGCACTTTGAAAAGATGCTGTACGACAACGCGCTATTGGCGCAGCTATATTCAGAACTGTACCAGATTACAAAAGACGAGCGCTACCTTGCCACCGTGAGAAAGACGCTTGACTTTATTATCCGGGAGCTGACGTATCCCGAGGGCGGCTTTTATTCGGCGCTTGATGCTGACTCGGAAGGAGAGGAGGGCAAGTTCTACCTCTGGACAAAGAAAGAGATCCGCGAGATCCTGAAGGATCCGTCAGCAATAGACGCCCTTTGCGAGTACTATGGCGTGACGGAAGGTGGCAATTTCGAGTTCAAGAACATACTGAATGTGCGGTCCTCGCTTGACGGCATGGCCAAGCGCGCCGGCAAAAAGGCTGAAGAGATCAAGAGGATTATCGACGATGCCGCTGCAAGACTGCTTGCAGAAAGGGAAAAGCGCTTCAGGCCGGGCAGGGACGAAAAAGTGCTCACGTCGTGGAACGGACTCATGATCTCGGGATTTGCAAAAGGCTACGCTGTGACGGGCGACGAGAAATATCTGAATGCGGCGAGAAAAGCAGTCAGATTTATTGAGGCCAAACTGGCGTCGCCTGAAGGCAGGTTGATGCGCACGTTCAAGGACGGCCAGTCAAAACTGAACGCGTACCTGGACGACTATGCATTTTACGCCAGCGCTCTTCTAGACCTGTTTGCAGTCGAGTCAAGGCTCGAGTACCTTGACAAGGCGGCCAAATACATGGATTACATGCTTGCGCACTTTTGGGATGAAAAGGAAGGCAACTTGTTCTTCACTTCCGACGACCACGAGCAGCTCATAGTCAGAACAAAGAACTTTTACGACCTTGCGATACCCTCCGGAAACTCTGTCGCAGCGTCAAACCTTCTGCGGTTGTATCATTACGCGCAGAACGCCGGTTACCTCGAAAAGGCGACGCGGATAATGAAGTCGGGGGCAAAGCCTGCGGCCGAAAACCCGTTTGGCTTTGGGCAGCTCTTGATGGCGATATACCTCTACGTGAAAAAGCCGGTCGAAGTCATTGTTATCAATAGGGGGGAGATGTCAAAGTGGATAAACAGCATTTTCCTGCCCGACGGAATAACCGCGATCGTCGCGGAAAGCGACCTGCCCGCTCTGGAAAAGTACGCGTTCTTCAAGGGTAGGAACGCGGAGGGAGGCGAGACCGCGTTTGTCTGCCGCAATTTTGCCTGCTCACTTCCCATAAAATCGCAGCAAGAGCTTGAGCGCCAGCTTGGTGTCAAACCTTCTTGATGTCAATTGTCAGCACTTCGCCAACCCTGGGGCTGCCGAGCTTTTCGTAGCGGCGCTTTGGCGTTGTCATCTGGATCATAGTCCGCGAGTAGCTCCGAATGACTGTCTGCGGTTGGGAGCGCAAGATGGCCTCCAGTATCGGCTTGACCTGCTCCTTGACCTCCTTGTCTGTTATGGCCCTGTCGACGGCTTCGAGCATCATCTGCTGCTGCGAGACTGCCTCCAGCTCGACATCTTCAGCCAGCGTGAGGGTGACGCTTGTGCCCGTGTCAGTCATCTGGGTTATCTTGAATCTTGCAGAGTCGTCCTGCATGGCATCTTGGTGTGCACGGCCATTACTAAATCAATCCCTGAACAGCTCTTCCTCTTCAAGCTGGCCTTCCTTCCACAACAGGTAGACGAGGACGCCGGCGCTTGCCGAAAAAACGACGATGTTGACCAGCAGTATGGACAGGTCCACGCGCACGTTCATGACGTACAGCCTGACAAACGCGTAGGCGATGGCCCCTATCATAGCCGCAATTGCGCCTGCTATGCCGTAGCGGATGGTCATTCTGTCCACTATCAATGCTTGTAGAGTCATGCGTATAACTTTTAACGGCAGGCCTGCCTTAGACTACCATATGCAGCTGGTCAAAAAACTCGAGATAAAGTCAAGGGAAAAGATTATCGAGTTTCTAAACAGCCAGCCGGCGGGCCGGATCGCGTCGATAGACAGAAACGGCTACCCTCAGGTCATACCCATGAACTTTGTATGGGCCGACGGGGCGATATACATGCACTCGCACCCCGCAGGCGAAAAGTTGGACAACATGCTGCGCAACCCGCAGGTTGGCTTTGAAGTCGACCAGCACGTTTGCTTCCTACCGTCATACTATTTCCACCCGACCGACGCGTCGCAGGCAGATACGCTCTACATAAGCGTCGTGATAAAGGGCACTGCGTCGCTTGTCAGGGATAACGGCGAGAAGGCCCGGGCGCTCAACGCTCTAATGGAAAAGTACCAGAAGGAAGGGGGGTACGAGCAGCTCGCGCCGGAAATGCCTGTCCTCCAGGAGGTGGCAGTCATAAAAGTGGTGCCGGACGAGATGCGGGGTAAGTACAAGGTGGGCCAGCACTGGTCAAGGCCATACAGGCTAAAGATGGCGCAGAACATCATCGATCGGGAAGGGCTGGAGAACGCAAAGCCGGTCCTTGCCATCATGGGCGTCGTTTTCAAAGACGGCAGGCTAGAGCTAGAAAGCGACCCCGAGATGTGAAAATGAATGACCTGCATAATCCACCCTGACTTTTTCGACGACAACTGCGAAATGTGCCGCCAAGAGTACCTGGAGATGAAAAAGGCCGGCGAGCCGGCCCCGGCCAAGGAAAAGAGGTACAAAGAGTTCACTGAAGAGAGGGCGAAAAAGCTCTACGAAGAGATACTCTTGCAGTACCTGAAAAGCGGGCTTGGGGACGCCGAGGCCGCTGGCAAGGCCCAAGCGGTGGTGCGCAAGCAGTGCGACATAAGGGGTATCCCACACTGGCCCTGGCTCTAGGCAGCCAGCTTTTTGCGCTTGCTGCCCTGTGGGTAGATCGTCTGCCCGACATCCTTGTACATCTTCAAAAAGTACTTGCCCTTTTCAGTCGTGTGGTACTCCCTTTCCTTTTCAGAATATTGCAACAGACCGCTGTCCGTCAACAGTTGCAGGTATTCCTTCAACTGGGGGAATGAGAGAAAGGCACTGTACATTATCCGGGTCTTTATAGCCCCGCCGAGTGCGACATCCAGCATGGCAGCCGCGATGTCCATTCTGCTTCTGTACTTCACGGGACAATATTCACACGCATCAGATAAATATGTGCTCTAATAAAAAACCGGAAGAAAGCTCTATTCTACTCTACGTCTACCTTTTCCTTGCGGTCGCGACCTGACTTTTCCGGTTCGTCAAGCTTTTTCAGCTCTGACAGCAGGAACTGGCGGTACTTGCTGCGGTCGTCCCTGCTCATTGCGCCTAGGTTCGAGCTGAGCGTCGTCCCGATGGTTATTACCCTGTCCACCAAGTCCGTTGCGACTGCCGCGCCCATATTTCCGATGCGTAGGATTACGTCAAGCTGCTTGTGGATGATGCCATTGAGCGATTCTAGGTCTCTTATGATGGCAAGGCCTTTCTTTGTTATGGAATACCGCCCGTCGTCGTTTTCCACCGCGAGACCGTCGTCGAGTAGCCTGCCGAGCAGGGGATAGATTAGGCCTGGCGACGGCTTCCAGCGCCCTTCAGTCTGCGCTATCGCCTTGTCGATTATCTCCTTACCTGTCATCGGCTTTTCCTTCAACAGTGCCAGTATGTAGTGGCGTGAAAAGCCCCTTGGTATGGAGCTTCCGACACGTGCAAGCCATTCACTTATCATATCACTAGTAATATCACTAGCGAATATAAGCGTATCGCTAGTGATAGTGCTGTTGCAAACTAGAGAGTTAGGAAAGGCTGTTGCGTCCCGGTGTCCTCTATGTCGATTAGTTTTTACCGAGAGCATCTTCCCGTTAGGTTTATTTCCCGAACGCCCGTTGCTTTGCACTGGCTATGGCATTAGCCCGGGCGCGAGCCTGAACCGCCCTTTTGAAAAGGTGCTGATAATGTCTACCAATGGAGGATGGTGGGCAAAAATAAAAGGAATAGAAATTGCGTTTCTTGCGGTAGGAGCTATAGCCGGCGCATTATTGCGCTATAAGCTAGCCGAATCGCAGCTGATTGCTGACACACTCCCCGGAAGCGTGCTGGCAGCAAACGTCATCGGAAGTTTCATACTCGGGATCTTTTCCATATTGTTCGTGGCATGGAACCTGGACTCGCGCTACTCGCTTCTGGCAGCCGTGGGGTTCTGCGGCTCGCTCACGACGATGTCGTCGTTTGCCCTTGAGACTGTCAACCTCGCAGACAACAGGCAGTTTGGAAGCATGGCGATAAACATACTTGCAAACGTTGGCCTGTCGATAGGCGCAATAGTTGGTGGCAGGTCCCTTGCAACAGTCATCCTGAAGGGGGGGCTCCAGTGATGGTGGCAAGAAAGATGCTTGCACTTGCAATCCGGATAAAGAAGAACGATAACTTTGAAGGCAAGCGCCTCGAAAGGGCTCTCTTGGATCTTTTCGTCCGGTCCGGCATCACCGGCGCGACCGTGTGGGCAGGAGTCGACGGCTTTGGTAAGCGGGGCCGGTCAAAGGTCCAGATGGAGGGGATAACCTTCAACATGCCACTCATCATAGAGGTTATCGAGGAGCGTGAAAAGCTCGAACCGCTTCTGGTCGAAATCAAGAACATGGTGAACGACAACGGCCTTGTGACCGTCCATCAGGTCGACGTGTTCTGATACGTGGGCAGCGAATTTCCAGAATTTATATGTATTGATTAAGGTACCTGTAGTATAGTTATAGATAATCTAAATATGGATGATATTTGTAATCAGTTTTAGTAAAAGGCGTAAATATTACATTCGTGCATATTTAGCCGTGCTGCGACGGTCGTCCACTGTAAGGAAGGTTGTGGAAAGCGGGAAGCGATACGGCGCACTGCTCGGTTCTGGTGCCGCCTCGGGACTAATAGCATCGCTTGCGCTCAGCGCCCTGATACTTTTGGCCGAGCGGGTCGCCGGGCTTCCTGTGGGCGCGTTCTACCTCGTGCTACTTGCGGCGATAACCCAGAGCGCGGATTACAGCATGTATGCAATAGCGCAGGGGCTACTGCTCCACCTGGCTGCAGGAACGTTCATAGGGCTGGTCATATCTGCGCCGTTTGCAGCGTCACGCAGGGCGTACTCTGCGCTCTTACGGTTTGCGCCCGGCCTGGGCCTTGCAGCAGGAGCCACTATCTGGCTCGCGCTCTTTGTTCCTGTTACCTTTGGCGCGATGATACCACTTTTGCAGTCCCTTGACAGCCAATCCGTGATAAGCCAGCGGGCGCCGGTGGGCAACCTGTTCCAGGTGGCAGTGGGAGACCTCTTGGCAATGATGGATCGCGTTCTTTACACAGCGCTTGCGTTTAACATGTTTTATGGGCTCGTCACGCTCATCCTTACAAGGTCGTTTGTAGGGGCGCTGATTGGCAGAAAGAAGCAGGTAATTTTATAAAGCCAACCGGAGCACCTTTCGCGCATGAGGCAGAGGCGCATCCTTAAGAACCGCCGGCGGGTGGGCGAGGCCATAATGATTGCAAGCGGAGTAGGCGTCGCAGTGCTCGGGCTTGCGATGAACGTCCCGCCTGTCTCTTTTGGGGGCCTCTGCATACTGGGCCTTGGAATATTCTCAGTATTCTGGAGATAGGCCGATGAACAAGAATATTATGATAGCCAAGATAGCAGGCATAGTTGATGCCGCCTCTGCGGACGTCGCCTGTGCTGCAAATCCCGTGCCTACCTGCGATCTGCCTTCCAGCAGGTCTTGGACCCGCTAGCCTAGCGCGTGACTTTATAGCGCCTGCCTGAAAGTTCTGCCAGGCTTTCTGACACCTGCCACAGCAGTGAATCGACTTCGGCGTTTTTTTCGCCTATCTGACGCTTTTTTTGCTCTGTGTCCTGCCTGTTGCGCTCTATCTCTTGCTCAAGGACCGATACCTTTTCTTCATGATCGGAGGCGCGCCTTGCAGCCTCTGTGTCTTGCCGCGCCAGGTCTGACATCTCTTTTGCAATCTCTCTTGCAGTTTCATGAAGCCCTGGGAGCGACGAGTGGATGGAGTCCAGGTTCTGCAGGATCTTGTCAGAGTCTTTCAGCTGAACTTGACCCGAGCCAACCGACCTGCTTATCTCATGCAAGAGCGCCAAATACTGCGGCAGGTCCTCGCCAAACATGTTCCACGGCTCTGAGGACATGACCTGTAGCCGCCTCTCGGTCTCTTTTGACACGTTGTAAGAATATTTCGTCAGCGCCCTGGAAACGTGGGAGAACATTTCTGACAACTCGCCCCGGAACTCCTCCTGGCGCTTTCTGGCGCCGGCTATTCGTTCATTTGCTTCCTGCGCGCGGGCAAACTCGGCTGACCCCTTTACTGCTGCTAGCTCCTGCCTTGCTTTTTCCAGCTCTGCCGCATGCGCCACCAGTATCTCTTCGATGGATTGCGACGAGGCTTCGTCGGCCTTGATGGAGGCCATCTTCTGGGTTATGGTGTTGATCGTGGCTGCGCACCGGACGGCCGGCGCCCTCTCCTGCTCAAAGAGTGCAAAGATTGATTTCGCCTCCTTTTGCAGGTCCTCCAGCTTGTTAAAGCCGGCCCTCATCTTGTCCGCGTGCTTTTTCAGGAAATAGTTGAGCATCTTGCTGTGTGAGCCGCTGACCTCGCCCATGCGGTTCAGGATGGAGTCAAGCCTCTCGCGGAACTTTCTTGCGTCGCCTGCTGATTTCACGGGTACAAGCTCTACAGAAGCCTCTCTCCTGAGAGTCGACACGACCGTCCTCCTCGCAGTCTCGACCGTGGACCCGAACCTCTTTTCGAGTTCTTCAAGCTTGATCTTTTCCTTCTCCATCTCGTCAGCTATCGAGCCGAGGGTGGCAAGCACACCTTCGGCGGACTGGCGCAAGGGCTCAAACCTGCCGGCAAGCCATTGGACCTTTACTGACTCCTGCTCCTGAAGTAGCGACTGCACCTGGGGAATTGAAAGCGATTCTGCCTCCGGAGCCACGACTGCCGGCTTGGTCCTCTCCTCTGCTTTCTCTTTCTTTTTGAAAAACCCGAAAGGGGGAACCACGTGGTATTGGGCGAATCCGTCACAAAAAACTGTTGCGATCCGAGAAAATGCTTAAGGCGCAGCGTGAGGTATATTGGTCATGGCTGCAGGCGCGCCTGCTCCTGCAAGGGGGGCCATCCACGCGGCGAAAAGGTGGATGGGCAGGCATGAGACTACCCTGCTCATCGCAAACGCGGCCGTCCTGGGGTTCCTGTTTTTCCTACACCTGATTGACCCCGCGGCAGTCCCGCTATCTGCGAACCTTGTCAACGTCACTGCCATAGCGCTCGTCGGCTTTCTCTTTTTCACGATTGCCTGGAAGGGGCTGGTTCCCGCAGCTATATGCGCCCTAGGAGTTGTACTATTACATAACGCCATCATTCTGCCCTACTACCCTCCCGGCGAAGGAGCCTTCTCACAACTGCTCCCGAACGAACGGAGCGGAGTAAGAAGCCCGGAAGAAGCCGCCGGGGTCGCAGTCACAATGCACTTTCTGCTTGGCATCGGCATGGTGGCCCTGAGCATGGTTATAGCCCACGCGCCGAAACTCCTCTTTGCCCGCAACAGGCCAGAAGAGAAGGAATCGGTCTGGTCGAAATATCCCATTTGGTACGACAACGTCAAGCTGGTAGGGCGCTATTCGGAGCCGATGGTACAGGCCAGAAGCCTGATGGAAGACCGCGACCGCTACTTGCTCTGGCGATACGAGTACGTCCTGGCAAGTATCTATGGCACACCGCACCTAGTAAGGCCTGACGGTCTGGTGCCTGAAAAGAGCACGGAATTTATCCGCGACCGCGAGAGCGGGCTCCTTATGGGCATGGGCAGGTACGACAGCTACTTTGTGTGAATCTTCTTATGGGGTCTGTCTGTCCTACAAGCTGGTGCTGGCGCATGCGGCGACGCAGATAGAGCAGAACCTAGGAGTCGACTACTACGCCGCCACGGAAGAACTTTACCATTACATGCGCCGCCACGTTGAATCCGAACAAGAACTGGAAAGACTGGTTTCTTCATTTCTTGGGAGGGCAAAAAAGTGAAGGAAAAGGCGCAATCATTTGAGCTTGACTACCTGCTGTCAAAGATAGGCGACGACGAATATTTCCACGACTTTCTGCGCGTCCGACGCCTTGAGGCAGGGGTGCTCCGCCTGCGTCCCGGCGAGGAGGACACACAGACCCCCCACGACGCGGACGAACTCTACTACGTTGTGCAGGGCAGCGGCTACCTTGAGGTCGGGAGCGAGCGCAAGACTATAATGAAAGGATCCATAGTATTCGTACCTGCAAAGATGCCCCACCACTTTTACGGTAACAGGAACCTGCTCGTCGTGCTCTACATCTTTGCGGAATAGGTATAAATCAGCCCCTGCCTGCATGGAAGTAGAACGATATGCCGATTACCGACGCGACAAAGAAACAGATAGCCCAGCACCGCCGGCTGTACTTCAAGATCTGCTTCCGGTGCGGTGGCAAGAACCCGATTTCTGCGCTGCGTTGCAGGAAGTGCCACAGCAGCCAGATGAGGCTCAAGAACAGGACACTTGGCGCCAAGAAGTAAGGTCAGACCAATCTTTTCACTTTGCGAGAAGCATTTTAGGTCGTTTTGTTTATTACAAGCTAACTCATGAAAGCGCTTGCTATCGTCGGTCTAGTGCTTGTAGCATCAGTCGTATTGTTAGCGTACTTGAGTATCGAGGATTACAAACAGCATTTTGCATATCAAACAGAAGCCAACGAAGAAGCGAACGAATGCGCTGAACTGAATTGCTTTGGCATGGGGTTAGATGCCCTAGATGCAAAGTTGTATTATCAACAATCTATGTACGAACTGTTTGTCGGCATGACGCTAGGCTCTGTCGGCTTGATTTTCTTGGGCCTGAACATCCGTGATTTGGCGAAGCCTGCAGAATAGTTGACAAGATAGAATGGATGGGGAGAGATTCGAACTCTCGACCACCTGTGTGTGAGACAGGTATCCTAACCAGACTAGACTACCCATCCGTCGGTCTTGCTTGCGATTGACCGATAATATATGTCCAACTACGTTCCTTCGGCAAAACCTTCCAGGTACGTCTGTTGCTCCGGCGTAAGGACATCAATCGCGACGCCCATCGACTGAAGTTTGGCCATCGCGATGTCCTGGTCCTGAGCCTTGTCGATATCGTAGACGATAGGCTTCATCGTCCCCTTTGACGCTGCCAGCTTTAGCACCGCAAGGAACTGGTTTGCAAAGCTCATGTCCATTACCTCTGACGGGTGACCTTCGGCCGCCGCCAAGTTGACGAGCCTGCCCTCGCCTATCAGGTAGACCCTGCTCCCATTCTTGAGATCGTACTGCATCGTGTGCTGGTTTACTTCCTTGTGGCCTGTCGATTGTTTCTCAAGGTCTGGTATTGAGATCTCGACGTTAAAGTGGCCGGCGTTTGCCAGTATCGCGCCGTCCTTCATATTGGCGATGTCGTCTGAAACGATGACATCCTTGCAGCCCGTCGTCGTGATAAAGATGTCACCGACACTTGCAGCCTCGTTCATAGTTGCAACGGAATAGCCGTCCAGCTTGGCCTTGAGCGCAGCAATCGGTTCAACTTCCGTGACTGTGACGTTTGCGCCAAGCCCCGCGGCCCTCCTTGCGATGCCCTTTCCCACGTGGCCATAGCCGGCGACGACCACGCTCTTGCCGGACAACAGCACATTCGTCGCGCGTATAATGCCATCTAATGCAGATTGCCCGGTGCCGTAGACGTTGTCAAAGTCGTGCTTGGTCTCGGCGTCGTTCACTGAAATTATGGGGTAAAGAAGCCGGCCTGCCTTTTGCATGGCCCTGAGCCTGATGACGCCCGTCGTGGTTTCTTCGGTGCCGCCGTATACCGGGCCGGCAATGTCGCCATCCCGACCCTTTTCCATCGCCTTGTGCATCTCGACCGTAAGGTCCGCGCCGTCGTCGATGGTTACGTGTGGGTTGAGCTTCATCGCAGAATGGATATCATCGTAATACTCTTTCGTGGAAACACCCCTGCTTGCAAACACGCCGATTCCTTCGTGCTTGGCAAGCGACGCCGCGACATCGTCTTGCGTGGAAAGAGGGTTGCAGCCGCACCAAGTTATTTCCGCGCCTGCAGCCTTGAGCGTCCTGACAAGAACGCCAGTCTCCTTTGTAACGTGCAGGCAGCCGGTCACCCTGATGCCTTTGAGAGGCTTGGTCTCGCCATACTTTTTCCTGAGGGCTACGAGGACAGGCATGTGGGCCTCCGCCCAGTCAATGCGCCTCTCGCCCTCTTTTGCAAGCGAAAGATCCTTGACCCGGTATTCCATGACCGTGAAATCCTGTACTCCCTATATTACTTATTTGCCCCTCCCTAAAGCAGGCCCTTGTCGCGCATGATATCCATGACCTGCTCGTCGGTGACGGGCTTGAATTCCTCGTAAAACTCGCCCACCGCCCCAAAGTCGTGCGGGGTTTCAAGCACTATAACAGCGTCCGCCTCGTGCCTGAGCGCTTCGACAGTTTGCGCCGGCGCGACCGGAACTGCAATGACGAGCGTGTCCGGCTTTCGCTTCCTTACCCATCTGGCGGCCGCTATCACCGTCGCTCCCGTCGCGATGCCGTCGTCCACTAGCACCGCCGTCTTGCCCTGTATGCGGTACGGCATCCCCGGCCTCCTGTACGCTGCGGACCTGCGCCTTATCTCTGCAGCCTGCCTCGCCTTTTCCTGCTCGAGATATTCCGGCTGCAGCCTGAGCGCGGTCACAAGGTAGCGGTTGATGTATTCGGTGCCGTCCTCCATGACTGCACCTATCGCTAATTCTTCATTGCCGGGTGCGCTGAGCTTCCTAGGTATCACGATGTCAAAGCCGGCGCCAAGCCTCCGGGAAACAACGTCAGCAAGTATGATTCCACCCCTTGGTATGCCAAGGACGAGCACCGGCCCGCCGTGGCCTTCCACCTTTGCAAGCCTGTCTGCGAGGGCCTCGCCGGCGTCCGCCCTACTGCGGAACTTCATCTGACAGCCTTGTAGCGCACAGGATTTAAGCATTGACAAGACTTTAAAATCGGCCACGAATAGCGTGCATGTGCGCAAGTTCCAGATCGCAGTCATTGGGTACAACGGCGACAGTTGCTCAGACGAGGCCAGAGCGCTGGCATACGAGACCGGAAAGGAGATTGCCAAGGCTGGGGCCGTGCTTGTCTGTGGCGGCCTCGGGGGCGTCATGGAAGCAGCGTGCAGAGGTGCCAAGGATGCAGGTGGCACCACGGTGGGCATAATCCCCCAGGACGACTTTTCGCATGCAAACAAGTACTGCGACATTGTCGTCTGCTCAACTATCGGCTTTGCGAGGGACTTTATCGTGGCGTCGTCTGCCGACGGCATAGTAGCGGTGGGAGGTGGCGTGGGCACGCTCACCGAACTCTCGATAGGTTACATGATGAAAAAGCCGATGGCTGCAGTCGCCGGGAGCGGCGGCATTGCCGATTCGTACGGCGGCAAGTACCTCGACGAGCGCAAGCGCGTGCAGATAAAGGTTGCAAAAAACCCGGCGGAAGCCGTCAAGATTGTGATGCCAAAAGGATGAGAAAAAGCCGTGCTGGCCTTGGGCTTTTGGCCTGCTCAGAACCTGCCACGACGAACGCATGGCGATCCTGGTCCTTGCCAATGCTTGTGCAATCGACACCCTGAAGGACGTTTCTTGCGCCAAGCGGCCGTCAACTCCTAGGACGCATCGAGCCTTTACCCGTTGCGCAGGTCTTTTGACGGTTCACCTTTCGACCAGTCGGCATCATTTCTTACGCAGAAATAGGATTTAAGACTTGCTGCGACTGCCTCCAGCAGGGCTAACCTCGATAGTTGACGAGGTACGGGTCGGGCTCGTAAAACGCGCCGTGCTTTGCGGCCAGTTCCTTGAGCGTGTCGAGCACCCTTTTTGCACCAAATTCCTGAACGGTAGCAAACAACTCTTTCCTTAGCCCCATGCCCAGCCTCAGCGCCTTTTCAAGGTCTTCCCTGCCGCACACGCCCTTTGTTATCAGCCAAGCCGCGTTGTTTGCCGCGACTGCCAGTATCTTTATCGGGTCGTAGGTTGCGGCCTCCTCCTCTGTCAGGCTAACCCGCTCGTACTTGTCTCCCTTGTACTCGTAAAAGCCCTTGCCGGTCTTTTGGCCTAGGCTCTTTTCCTCGAACAGCTTTTTGATGGCCGGGTGCGGGTTTATGACCTTGGTGTCGCGCATGTGCATCTCGACTGTCGCCTTGTGTATCACATCAAGGCCGGTATAGTCTGCAAGTTCGAAGATGCCCATTGGGAACGACAACCGGAATTTCACGGCCGAGTCTATCTGGGTCATCTTTGCACCGTCCCGGTCCATGCAGTACGCCGCCTCGTGGACCAGGGGGATAAAGACGCGGTTTACGATAAAGCCGGGAACATCCTTCTGGCAGAGGACCGGCTGCTTGCCCACCTTCTTGCAAAAGCCCATTGCCATTTCTACCATGTCGCTGTTTGTCCTGTTTCCCGGGATGACTTCGACCAGCGGCATCAGCTGGGGGGGGTTGAAAAAGTGAAGGCCGATAAAGCGGTCGGGCCTGCTTGTCAGTGCAGCCATGTCTGTTATGGGAAGAGTGCTCGTATTCGACGCATACAGCGTCTTTTGCTCCGCAAGGCTGTCTATCTCCGCGTACACCTTTTTCTTCAAGTTCATGTCTTCCGGCACGGCTTCGATGAGTAGGTCCGCGTCTCTCAGCGCTTCTTTCAAGTCGACTTTGGGGGTTATGTGTGCAAATATCGCGTCCGCGTCTTGCTGCGACAGTTTCTGCTTTTCGACGAGCTTGTTGAGCGACCACCTTATTCTTTCCATCGCCTTGTCCAAGAACGACTGCTCGATGTCGCGCAGCGTGACCGTGTAGCCTGCCATCGCAGACACCTGCGCAATGCCGTGACCCATGACGCCGGAGCCAAGCACTGTTATCTTGTTGATTGCCATTTCCCTTGAGGGGCTGTCAGGGAATTTTTAATGTTGCTATCGAAGGCTCTTTAAGCCCGCAAGGGCTAACAGTTGCGAAGGCTTGGACTTAGAAAAGTTCACGGAAGACGTGACGTCGCTTGCCGGCAAGATGAGCAAAGGCGAGCCGCCTGAAAATGTCGAGCGGCTCGAATTTGTCAAGAACAGGTTGATTGATCTCTACCAGAAAAACCTTGTTAAGATAAACCACTCGGCGATGGAGCTCGTATGCGCACGCCACCTCATCCGCGACGGGTACACCGTAGACGTTGAAAAGCAGCTGACGGACATCCTTGTCTGCGACGTTTTTGCGACCAAGGGCGACGGCTCTGCCATCGTGGAAATCGAAACGGGCTTTATCCCGCCAGAACACGCGCTCGATCCACTGGCGTACTATGCCGCAAGGATTGCAAGCAAGATAGCAAGGTACAGCAAGCACGCAAACAAGTTCATCCTTGCGACGCCGCCTGTAAGTGTGCTCCCAATACCTGCAATTTTCCGGAAACCTCCGCGCGACCGTCAGACAAAGGACGTGCAGGAGCTGAAGATCTTTTGCGACAAATACTACAGCAATCCGCCGGTCGCGGAGGACAACCTCCTGAACGCGCATCTGCACGTGGTCTACATCATCAACATTGATGCTGGCAGGGTGGTGGAGATGGACGTTGACTCGTACTTTGAGAACATGGGCGACGCGCTCTTGCGCGGCATGTCAGGCATCTAGTATCTCGTTATCGTTCGCTGGCTACCTGAAGGTCTCCCGCCTTTTGGCCTTGAAGGCCGCTGCTCGTCGCTCCCGCTCTCTATGGAAGCCTTGACCATCTTGAGCATGTTGTCGTCCTTGGTACCCTCCACGTACACGATGTAGACGTGCGCGTGCTCCTTGCCTTCCACTTTGCGCACGACCCTGCCAATCCTCTGCGCCACCTGGTTGGTGTTCGACGAGCTTGCGATTATGATGGCGATTCCTACCTGCGGCACGTCGTAGCCAATTTCCAGCGTGTGCACAGACAGGAGCGGGAAATAGTCGGAACCCCAGCTCTGCAGTATCTCCTCGCGCTCTTGCCTCCTGACGCCGTTGTGGATCGTCCTTGCAGGTGTCCCCGACGCCTCGAGCATGTCGCGCAGCTGCTGTATGGAATCTATCGTTTCGGAAAATATCATGACGCGTTCGCCCGGGTGGCTTTTTACAATCTCGACTGCCTTCAGCAGCTTTTGCCTTGTCGAGCTCAGCACTTGCTTGCGCTTGCGCACCATTGCAAACCACTGCTTGGCAAGCGAGCCCCTTGCGCCCCCGCGCATCAGTATCTTGGTCATCTTGTCCGGCTCGTACGCCTGTAATTTCCGGGAAATGTCCTTGATGGTGTAACTTGCCTCGTCGTAGATCTTTTGCTCCTCGTCGGTGAATTTCACCTTCTCTTCTATCACAATCGGCCTGGCGAGCCTGCCGTCTGACACGGCATCTCTTATCATGTATTTTTTCACCGGCGGCGCGATCGTCAGTATGGTGTGGTAGCGAGGCTCTCGCTCGTTTATCGTGGCAGTGAGGCCGAGTATCGCCTTGTTTGCATCTTCAACGATTACGTCAAATATCCCGTCAAATTCCACGGCAGTCTCGCTGACGAGATGAACTTCATCGAGCACCACCATGTCCGCCTGCCTGACAAGGTCAAAATTGTTGATGACGCTTTGGTAGGTGCTAATAGTTATCTCACGTGCGTCCTTGCGCATGCCGTAATAGACGCCCATGTTGCCTTCATCAATGCTGTAGCTCAGCAGCCTACGCACGTTCTGGTTGATAAGCACTATTCTTGGGACAAGGAAAAGTATGCGATAGTGCTTTGCGCCTGACTTTTCTGCGGCCCTTCTTGCACACTCCCACGCTATCTCTGTCTTGCCAGTTCCGGTGCTGTATATCACCGAACCGCGGCAGCCGTTCTGCATCCACGCCTCCACTGCTTCAATCTGGTCCCTCTTAAGGTCGAAAGGGAACTTGAGCGCGGATATGGCAGGCACATCTCAGGTGGACTTGTCGTCACTAAAAACTTTAATGATCATCCCGCCCGCGATATGCCATGAAGCCGCAGGTATACATGATGCGCCAGGACGACCCCTTCAAGTGCACTGCGGCAAAACTGGCAAAATTCCGAATAGCCGAACCTGTCAGGTTCATACGAAAAAACACCCTAGTGCTCAGCCCGTTTTCCGATACTCTGCTTACGAGAAGCGACGCCAAGATGGCGGACGCAGTGTGCGCAATAGACTGTTCTTGGGAAAGGGCCGACGAAGTTGCAAAACACCAACGCGTTTTTTCGGCCGGAATCAGCCGCAGACTACCGGCGATGCTTGCTGCAAACCCCGTCAACTATGCGAAACTTGGCAAGCTGTCTTCTGCCGAAGCTCTGGCGGGCGCTCTCTACATTCTGGGCGACAGGCAGACAGCGTCAGCGATACTGAACAAGTTCAAGTGGGGCCACACCTTCCTTGAACTGAACGCATACCTGCTTGAAGACTATGCAAGCGCCGATACGCAGGAGCAAATAAGGCAGATAGAGCGCGAATACTTTCCAGCTTAGAAGTTCTATTCACGAAGCTGGGTTTCACTGGAAACGTGGTTATTACAAACCTAAAATAGCTAGAAGCACCAACCATCTTTGCGAGCCAGCGGGCGGGCGACTCGAAAAGAGAGGAAACTCCTCCCTCGCAGCAGGCATCCGAATTGGCGACAATTAGCCGGAGACGGCTGGCAACGGAACAGAAAAGAGATCCGGTCGGGGCGCACCGTGATGGCGGCAAGCCTGAGGTTCCCGATACTGGAATGAAACTGCCGACCCGGATGGAGCAAGGCCAAACAGAGCGCAAGGTTCCTGCATCTGCTCAGGTTGGCTGCTCAGCGGAATCTCGCCTAGAACAGAAGGAGGGTTACGGCTGGCACGCATTACGATTCGCGGGGGCCACGGCCCCATCTTCTTTTGAACTACAATCACTAAAGCCTGTCGACCGTCACGGATTTTCTTGATGTGTGTATGAAGCAAGTACATCAAAAGGTTATCATTGAGACATGGCTATCTAAGATCAGTGGCAGAAAAAGGGCCAAATATTGAAAAAAGACTGGGTAGGCACCTTTACGATGACGAGAAACTTGAAAGCATGCTCCGCTATTACAAGATTGAAGACAATTATGAGGCTCTAATAAAATACATCAAATATCAGGGCATGCTGGACGGCGAGGAATAACTCTTATCTCGCCTCGAGTTTTCTGATAAACAGTGTACGCAGTCATCTTTGGCATAGTAACGGCCGCCGTGGCGGTTGCCGGCTATGTCGCGTTCGCAAATTTTACTAGACCTGACTATGCGCTGGAAGTGGACGCGACGCGGGACACGACCGACATTTCTGGCACTATGTACCGCATCCGGGTCGCAAACGTCGGGACGGAAAGGCTGACTGACATCACGGCCGAGCTGGGCGCAGGCGACGTGCAGAGCAAGGACTTTCTGGAGCCCGGTCAGACCTACTACTTTTACCCTGCTCCCGAAACGCCCCCGGCCACAATAAGGGTAACTGCAAATGAGGGCATAGAGGTCGTAACCGATTACAGGACGCCGGCAAAGACTATAGGCCTTCCAGGATCTGGAAGATAGTATAAATTGACACGCGCGCTCTTCAAACCGGTTGGTGCTCCTTTTCCCGCAGTCTCCCAGGGGAGACGCGCTTGCGCGCAAGTACGGCTACGATCCATGGCTCGTGAGCAGATTCTTGCAGTACGTCCCAGATGTCGAGCAGTTTTTGGACAAGATGGAGAGCAAGCCAACACGGTATATCCGAGTCAACACTCTCAAGATGGATACCAAGAGCCTTGCAGACAGGCTTGCCAAGAAGGGGTTTGAACTGCGACAAACTGCTCTGCCCGAAGTGCTCGCCGTGGAAAAAGAGCCAATGTCTGCTGGTGCCACCACCGAATACATGCTTGGCCACTATTACCTGCAGGACCTGAGTTCGTGCATGGCAGTCGAGGCCCTTGACGTGCAGAAAGGTCAAAAAGTGCTTGACATGGCTGCAGCGCCCGGTGGCAAAACCACGTTTATCGCCCAGCGGATGCAAAACACGGGCGCTATAATCGCCCTTGAGCCCAACGAAAAACGCGCAAGGTCTATGGCATTCAACCTTGCCCGGCTGGGCGTTTTCAACACATGCGTGTGCAAGATGGACGGCCTTGAGGCCGCAAAACTCGGCAAATTTGACAGGGTGCTCCTCGACGCGCCGTGCAGTTGCGAAGGCGTGATTGCAAAAGACCCGTCAAGAAAGACAAGCCACGCGCCCGAAGACGTCGACTACTGCTCTGCAAGGCAGGCGAATCTGCTCGAAACCGCGATAAAGGCGACCAAGCTTGGCGGGGTTGTCGTTTACTCGACATGCTCTTTTGCGCCGGAGGAAAACGAGGCGGTGGTAGAAACGGTGACAGGAAAGCTCGGCGCTAGGGTCGAGCCCTTTGGTCACGGAAGCGCAGGTCTTGACTCCTTTGGCGATAAAAAATTCAGGATGGGGAAAAACACGCGCCGGTTCTACCCGCACCTGCACGACACAACCGGTTTTTTCGTGGCGAGGCTGAGGGCATGAAGTACCGCAAGCCTGCAAGGGATGAACGCACGATCATAAACAGGGCGCTTGCTCAATGGGGCGTCTTTGACGCTTTGAAAGATAGCACACTCATTGTCAGGGAAGACGGAAAATCGCGGCAGGCCTGCCTTGTCACGCCAGAGCTTGAAGCTGCCATCGCGAACATCAACCCGCTATTCTGCGGCCTTGCTGTCGGAGATCTTGCCAAGCACTTCCAGCCAACAATGGAGGGAGCGGACCTATTTGCAAGGCTCTCCGGGGGCGGCAGGAATTACGTGGTGGTGGGCGAGAACGCCGAAAAACTCGTGCTTTACGGGAGAGATGTCATGGGCGATTCCGTCATAAGCGCCGCCGATCTTTCAGAGAACGAGCTTGTCATAATCACGAACAGGGCCGGCGAGGCCCTGGGCATAGGCAGGACGCGGTTTGCCGGAAAATCGATGATGCAAAAAGGACGGATAACCGTGACGACTGTAGTGGACGCGGGCCGCTACCTGCGCGAAGAGGACGGCGAAAGGCAGGCCAAGATGTCTAGGTCGCCTCGACGGAGGCGTTCCTGAGCACGGTCGAAATATAGTCTGCCGTCGTCTCCAGCTCCTTTGACATTTCCTGGATGGACATGCCAGTGTCGTACAGCTCGAAGATGCGCTCGTCCAAGTCGTACTTGGCCTCCTCTTCGGTTCTCATCATTGCCGGAAAGACGATTTCCGATAATAGGGGTTGTTATCTATATTCTATGTACAAGTATGTGAAATAAAGTAAAGTAGTGGGGAGGCGCAGCTCTTACTTTCTGGCCTTCCACAGTATGAACACTGCGATTGCGCCCATCATGCCGCCCAGAATGAGGAGCACCTGGATCGGGAATCCGCCGGTTGCAGTGTATGCCCCTTCTGGAGCCTCCCTTGAAACCGTGGCAAATTCGGCATCGCTTTGGCTTACGTCAAGGACCGAGAACCCTGATATTTGGACCTGACCGCTTGGAGCAGGTACCTGTGAATGAACTGCCACACTTGTTCCGCTAATGCTGGCACTGGCATCCTTCTCTTCTGCCTCGAACGTTCCTTCCCTAAAGCTGCTCTCGCCAAGGGAGTAGATTGACACAACCTTTGCGCCACTCTCTTCGCGGAAGAATGAAGATGACTCTACGAGACTGCCTGAGGGGTCAAAGAGGAAGTGCCAGCTGTCCATTCTCTGGTCAAACTTTCTAAAGTCGAGAATCGGCTCGTCGAATATCTCTGCAGCTGGCGAGGCCTCGATCTGTTCTGCTAATTCAGGATGGATGCTCCGCAGGAGAACAATCCCACGGTTGATATCCATCTCTCCGTAGCCAGGCACATCAACGATTATCGGTTCTCTGACATGGATTCCTCTCCATTCCAAGTCTACGATCTGAGCTGAATATCCCTCGTTGCTGCCAGCGCCGAGGACAAACCCTTCAAAAGTTGGCACTGCCTCTATCTTGTAAGATATGATGGTGCTTGTCTCGCTTGGCTTGATAACTGCAGTATACACAAGTCGTATGTCTGTTACCTGAGTCGGGCTTCCTACATCAAGCAGGGCTCTGTTAAATGCAGTGATAGCGCTTATGACGCCACTGTCAGTGCTAGTTGTGTTACCTCTAATGGAGTGTGTAATTCGCGTTTCCTGATTGCCAAGCTCGTTTCCTATCGCGCTACCAGAAGGATAGCGCAACGATATATTCTTGACACCAATGTAATGGGCCTCGCCCTTGTTAGCTTCAGGTACAAGTATCACATTCATGTCATTTGCAAATGCACTTGGAATGGCGCAGAACGCTAAAAGGACAGCAAGAATAGTCGCGACAGCGGATAACGGCTTCACGAGGAAATCTCGTTCAGATCCTTTTATAATCTTTGTCTCGCGCGCAAGGCCGCAACTGCGAATTTCGTCATGCTAGGTATAATAAAAAGGGTTCACAAATAACAGAAGCGTTTGATCACCATCCTCGCAGGTGGCACAGGTTCGGTGAAACTGGTGAGGGGCCTTGCCAGTGTCTCAAAAGACATCACGGTCATCTGCAACGTTGGCGACAACATCTGGCTTTACGGGCTCTACGTCTGCCCTGACATTGACACTGTGACGTACGGGCTTGCATGCTTGCTTGACGAAAAGAGGGGCTGGGGGATAAAGGGTGACACGTTCTCGTTTGTCGATCAGATGAAGAGGATGGGAAGACCTGCCTGGTTTGGCCTTGGAGACCGGGACCTTGCGACTCACGTTTACCGCACGGAAATGCTCCGGCGCGGAAAGAGCCTCACCGAAGTTACCATCGCTTTAGCAAAGACGCTTGGCGCCACTTCAAAAATCCTACCCGCAACCGACGACGAGGTCGAGACCGTCATCTCGACTCCCAGAGGCGAGATGCACCTGCAAGAGTTCTGGGTAAAGCGCGGCGCAAGGCCCGCGGTGACCGGGGTGGCCTTCCGGGGCGCGGACAGGGCAAGGCCCGGCAGGCAGGTGGTCGAGGTCATAAAAAAATCTGAAAGGATAATCATAGCGCCGGCAAACCCTGTTTCAAGCATCGGGCCCATGCTTGCAATAGGTGGCCTCCGGCGCGAGCTTGTGCGTGCAAAGGAAAGAGTGGTGGCAGTCTCGCCGATAATAGGCAGCAGGCCGGTGAGCGGGCCGGCGGCAAAATACATGAAGGCAGCTGGGCTGGAAGTCTCGCCGGCCGGTGTGGCCAGCTATTACAAAGAAGTTGCCGGCTCTCTGGTGATTGCAAAAACGGACTGGAAGATGGCCGGCAGGATAGAGCAGTTCGGGATGGAGGCGGCAAGGGCCGACATTATAATGACCGGCCCGAGGGGCGAGGCGAGGCTTGCGAGGTACCTCGCCGGGAAGGCGCGGAATTGATCTTTGCCATAATCCCAGTCAAGAGGTTTGAAAACTCCAAGAGCCGGCTTGCACAGGTGCTCGGCCTTCAAGAGCGGATAACCCTGTCAGAGCTGATGCTTGACGACACGCTTGCCGCGCTTGCCACCTCAGGATGCTTTGAAGAAATACTAATCGTGACTAGCGACTGCAGGGCAAAAGAAATCGCGAGCAGGCGGGCTGCCGTGGTGATTTTCCAAGAAAATGACGCCGGCGTCAACTCGGCCGTTGCGCTTGCAGACGCCTACAGCGCAAAGGCTGGCGCACACGCGACAGTCGTTGTGCCGCAAGACCTTCCCCTCATGAACACACGCGACATAGCCGGCGTTTGCGCACTTGCAAAGGCCGGCCCGTGCGTCGCGCTGTGCCCGTCTCTGCGCTTTGACGGAACCAACATCCTCCTTCGCAAGCCACCTTTCGCGATTGCGACGCACTATGACGACAACAGCTACGAAAGCCACCTGCAGGCGGCAAGGGCTGCCGGCCTGCCTGCGCGAGTCATTGAATCAAAAAACCTGATGTTCGACCTTGACACGCCGGAAGATGCGATAGAGCTAGCAAAAATCCCGGACGGCATGATCGCCGCCAAGGCTACAGCGTCTTTCATAAAGTCCGCGATGTCAGACGGTTCTCGCTGAAGGCTGGCCCAGCACCCTTGCCGTGGCCTTGAAAGACGATATGAACAGCTCGACTTCGGAGCCAATTTCTACCGCCTGAACGTCCTGCTCGGTGACGGGATACCTGACTACTGTGCCCCGCTTTATGTCAAACACCCTGTCGTCATTTTCAATGAGCACGGATATGGTGTTAGTCACCTGGGGCTTGCCGCCAAACTCCAGAACCCCGATTCCTTTTTCCACGACCTTGCCTTTAACTATGGAAAAGGTCTGCGCCGTGAAAGAAAGCGAAGCCGCGCCAAGCACGACAAGGACCATGCAAACTAGTACTGTGAGGTCGAGCCAGTCAGCCACACACTCCAAAAACGTGACCGGCTTATGTCTTTTTGCTGCTTAAATACAGGTGCGCGCGACAGGCGTATGTGCACCCCGCGCTCCTTGCAAGGGCCGTAGCAGGCATGGCGGAGCAGGTCACCGTCGACGAGTTTTGCTCAGCGTCGGGGATCGCGGCCAGGTCGGTCGCAAAGGGGGTGACAGAATTCTTGCTGGCGAGGGGCATAGGCAGGGTTGACGGTGCGACGCTGTGTTTTTCTTGCAGCGACAGGGTGAAGGCCGCGATGCTTGCGATAGGTGCCGGGTGCGACCCGGAACATGTCTCCCAAACCCTCTCGTGGAAGGACTTTGAGGGCCTTGCGTCGCAGGTCCTCTCCTCGCTGGGCTACCGGACGTACACCAACGTGCGCTTTACAAAGCCGCGGATGGAAATAGACGTCGTCGGGGTGGACGGCGGGTTTGCAGTAGCCTTGGACTGCAAGCACTGGAAGAAGGGCAACCTGTCGGCGATATCGGCCTATTGCGCCAAACAGGCTGCAAGGGCGCAGGAACTTGTCAGGCGCGAAAATACGATAACACAGGCCGTGCCGGCCGTGCTGACCCTGCATGCAGAGCGCGCAATGTCCGCCGGCGGAGTGCCCGTGATCCCAGTGTCAAGGCTCGGGTCGTTCCTTGCCGACGTCAGGAGATTCCTGCCTGAGGTCAACGTGGTCACGAGGCAAGGACCTGCATAGCGATGAACGCGGCAAATGTCATCCCCACAAAGGCCTTGGTTATGTTCATGGATCTGTCAAGCGCTGACGAATAGTCCTCGAACTGCTCTTCGCCCATCACTTTGACTTTTGCAGTGGCAAGAGACACTTCAAAGGCGCAAGTCTCGATGCGTCCACATGCGAGCCTGAAAATCTCCGCATATGCGTCTGCAATCGCACCCTGGCTGCTTGCGGCGCCAAGAGCAAAGTATCCTTCCCTTGTCCTCTTGCCCGATGTGGCATGAGTGTCTGACGTACACACCTCAAGCACTGTGGTTTCGCCAGATCTTGCGATTACCTTGTCGCGTAGGCTATTTTCCATGTTGTTTGCGTCAGCCCAAGCAATCGCATAATTCTTACCGGCTATTTTGAAAACCACGGCTGCAAGGCCGGACTGTCCAAGCTCCGCCGCCCCGCCAAGCCCGTGCGACACGTCTCCAAGTGATGCAAAGCCTGCGGCGAATTCGTGTTGCTGTGCATTCTTTAGATTGCCAAGGCACGACTTTGCGGCAGCAACAAGATCATTCCTGTCACTGTCGTCCAGAAGCCCTCCCAGCGCGTTGTGGCAGTCTGCAAGCAGCAGGTCCAGCCGGAGACTTGAGGCGTAAGATTCCAGTTCCTCGCGCACTTGCTGGGGCACGTCCTCCATTCCCTTTGGCGCAAGCGAGAGCATGACAAGCGCGGTGTTGCCAAAAGCAATGGCAGTTACGGTTGCGTTTCCATGCCTTATCTGCACGGGCTCGCTTGCGGTGTTGCCTGCGTCCTTTCTGACCAGCCCGCCAAGGCCTGCGATGTACCTGTCCACTTCGCGCTTTGATGGTATGTTGAGCGAGTGGCCGGAGATGCTGTGCAGTACAAGCGCCCTCTTCGAGAACTTTTCAAAAAGCACGTATGAAAGGTTGCTGCCGCCAACAGTGCCAAACGGGCCGGGGTGGACATCGGGAAGAACGATGGCTATCTCTTTGGCTGCGGACCTGAGCCTCATGACGCTTGTGGTCACCAATTCGTCGTGGGCCTTTACCTCGATTATTTCCTCGACTCCGCCCGGCTTGTTCTCGGTCCATGCTGAGAGGAACGCCTGCAGCAGCCTGAACGTGCTCTGTACCTGCGGCCTGCCACTCCTGTCCGCCAAGGCCGACCACGTGATGGCAAGCGCCACAAACAGGGCTCCAAACCCTATGCCTGCGGGATTGGCAAGTATACTCCATGACTGCGGCGGCACAAACGCCAGAAAGAATACTAGCGGGAGAACCATGCATATCACGACCGCCCTGCGCAGGCTTGCCCCAAAGACTGACGTGAATATCCCTACTCTGAGACCTGCCGCCAGCATCATGCCGGCCACCACATAGTCCGTTGAGCTCTTGGCAAACACTGCGTCGGCGAGTATGCCTACCAGGACCGTGAGGGTCCACAGCAGGCTGGCAAACGACGAGACGTGCACCACCTTCGACAGGCTGTTGACGGGCGTCCCGCGCAGCATGAGCGAGTCAAGCAGGCCCAGCGCGTACATCACCCCAAGCCCGAGGAGTACATGAACCGCAAGACTCGACAGGTCGGTGCCAAGGTGGAATACGTGCGAGACCGTAATGACTGCAAACGCGCACGCAAAAGTCATGGCGTAGGAAGCCTTGAGGCTACCCGGAGTTAACCTTGTAAAAGACCACCTGCGGTGGATGTTGGAAACGTCGTCTTCTCTTGCAGAGAGCACGGTTATCCTCAGACGGGGAATAGCAACCTGATTGCTATCGAGACGCCGATCATGGCGCCGGCTCCTGCCAGAACGTACTCTGGCTTTATCTTGATGCCTCTTGTCTCGTCTTCGAAGAAACGCAGAAGTCCTGCGCTTGAAGCGGGCAGCGGGGCGTTCTTTTTCTTGCTGCTCATTCAACCTAGGTGGCGCGGCCTTCTTTTAAATACATTCCGCTATCTGGCGGCCAGGTTCCTCATCTTTTCCAGTATCCTCAGGTACGTCTCGAGCAGGTCTGCCTTTTGCTTCTGGATGGCCAAGTCCTTCTCGTCGGCAATTTCAGATGCAAGCGCGCTTATCTTGCGCTCGATTGCGCCCGCAGAATCCGAGCTTGCCGGCTTCTGAGCCGGTTTTGCTTCTTCTTGCTTTTCCTCACCGCAGTTGATGCAGGTTGTCTTGCCGCCAAACCGCACCTGCACCCCGCCGCATTTCGCGCATTGCTCACTTACAAGCGTGCCACCTTTCAGCAAGATAGACGCGGCGCTCTTGATCTTA
>NZ_DASWIL010000014.1:0-32457 GCF_036397675.1 Nitrososphaera sp.
CGGTGCTTGGGTACATATTCAAGAGCGCCATCATTTCGCTTGTCAAGGCCGCCAACGCCAAATTGCTGTATGCGCCTGTAGCCTTTGCGCTCCTGGCCCTTGAGCAGTACTCGCTTGTGCTGACATATTTTGACAACAGCAGCGTCGCGTTTGCAGGCTCGCTTGCCGTCAGGGTTGCCGGCCTAGCGTTACTTGTGTACGCGATGCGCCACGCAATCAGGATGGCCGCCGCAAGGAGGAGGGACCTCGAGATTGAGGCATGAAAAGAGGCACCGGCTCCAGCTGTATTACGACATCCTGTGCGCGATAGAAGAAGACACGTTCCGGAACGGCGACGCTCGGCCGACTCGCATACAGCACTATTCCCGGCTTTCGTACGACAAGATGGTGAACCACTTTGCGGAAATGGAAAGCAAGGGCATGATACAACACATGCCAGAGGGTTTATTGACCATCACTGCAAAGGGTAGGAAATTCATCGAGCAGTACGATGAGCTGACAACCCTGATAGAAAGCGTCGGCCTGTAGCTAGGAAATGTTTGCAGACCTGCACTGCGGGCACAGCTTCGGCTCCTCGGCTTCCGCAAACCATGATTTCGTATCGCAGTCCTTGCAGGTTTTTTCTTCCAAGCCAGTCATTATCTTGTAATAGCGCGTGTTGAAATTCTGCGCAATGGGGCGCAAAAACCCCGACTGCTCCATCTCGAGCAGCACATCCTCAAAGTCAAGCACGTCGAGGTTCATCGCCTTGTATCTTTCGGCTTCGTTAAGGTGCTCCAGTATTTCGTCGTTGGAGAACCTGATGTCCGCGCCGTTAAAGTTGTCGGAAATTGTCTTGCGTATGTCCTGCCTGCTTACCTTCGGCGCCGACATGCCTAGAGCGCCCGGGTGTCTTCCTGCAGCTTTTTGGCAGAATCGGGGTCGCGGTCCGCGTAATACTTGACCATGCCCAGCTTCAAAACTTTTAGCGACAGGAGGGCACACTTGATCCTTGCCGGCCCCAGGTTCAGGAGGCCGATGCTCTCGAGGATGTCGTCCTTTGTCAGGTCCTTCACCGACGTCAAGGGCTTGTTCATCACCATCTCTGTCAGCATGGAGGCGCTTGCTTGGCTTATGGCGCAGCCGCGCCCTTCAAACTTGATGTCCTTTATCTTGTCGCCGTCCACCCTCAGGTGGATGTCTATCTCGTCCCCGCAGAGCGGGTTGGAGTCGTGGATGCTCACGTCTGCTTCTGGCATCTTGCCCTTGTTGCGCGGGTTGCGGTAGTGGTCGAGTATTATCTCACGGTAAATGTCGTCACTCAAATCTTGAACAGCCTCCTTGCCTCGTTGAGCGCTTCAATGAACTTGTCGACCTCTTGTTTTGTGTTGTAGATATAAAAGCTTGCCCTTGATGTTGCGGCGACATCAAGCCTTTCCATAAGCACCTGAGCGCAGTGGTGCCCCGACCTGATGGCGACTCCGTGGTCGTTCATTATGGTCGCAAGGTCGTGCGGGTGTATGTCGCCGATGTTAAACGATACCACTCCACCCCTGTCATTTACGTTTGCCGGCCCGTAAAGCGTCACGCCCTTTACCCCTGATATCCTGTCAAGCGCGTACTTTGTTATGTCTACCTCGTGCTCGCGCACTTTGTCCATGCCCAGATTGTCGAGGTAGTCTATTGCCGCGGCAAAGCCGATGACGTCGGCGATGTTGGGGGTTCCGCCCTCGAACCTGTACGGCAGGTCGTTGTATCTTGTTTCGTACTTGTGGACCTCTTTTATCATGTCGCCTCCGCCAATGAAAGGCGGCATCTTTTCCAGTATGTCGCGCTTTACGTAAAGCACGCCGACGCCAGTCGGGCCCAGCATCTTGTGGGCTGAAAACGCCATAAAGTCGCAGTCCATCTTTTGCACGTCGACTGGCATGTGCGGGACCGACTGCGCGCCGTCGATCAATACCGGTATCCCTTTTTCGTGCGACGACCTGATTATCTCGTCGACCGGCGTTATGGTGCCAAGCACGTTTGACATTTGCGAGACCGATACTAGTTTGACCTTGTTTGAGTCGAGGCAGTCCCTGTATTCGTGCATCTTCAGGTATCCGTCGTCGCCTACCCCAACGTATTCCAGTTTCGCGCCCTTTTCCTGCGTCAGTATCTGCCATGGCACTATGTTAGAGTGATGTTCGATTTCGGTGATTACTATTCTGTCATCCTTTTTCACATTCTGCCTGCCCCAGGAATAAGCGACCAGGTTTATCGCTTCAGTCGTGTTGCGGGTGAATATTATCTCGTCAGTCGACTTGGCGTTGATGAATTTCGCTATCTTTTTCCTTGTATCCTCGTACGCTATTGTGGCCTCCTCTGCCAGCTGGTGGACGGCCCTGTGGATGTTGGAGTTGTAGTTCTTGTAATAGTCGCTGATGGCGTTGATTACAGCAAGCGGCTTTTGCGTCGTCGCGGCATTGTCGAGATAGACAAGCGGCTTGCCTCCCATCACCTTGCGCTGGAGTATGGGGAAATCCTGCCTTATCTTCTCAACGTCCAAAACGCCCTTTTGCAACATAAGCTTAACCGATGTCGATGTAAATTCCCGCGTCCTGTATTTTAACCTTGTAAGTTCTCAGCGGATTTTCAGCAGGCGGGCTCTGCGGCACGCCATCTTCCAACTTGAACGCCGACAGGTGCAGCGGGCATGTGACCGTGCACTCCTCCTCGTTCATGATGCCGTTTGCCAGGTCCGCAAAGGCATGCGTGCATATCCTGTCTGTCGCGTACACCTTGCCTGCCGCCCTTGCAACCATGATCTTTTTCTCGCCGTGATCGAACCCTGCCATCTCTCCGTTTCCAAGAGACTTGTCATCGCACACCCTGACCCACTCTTCCAAAAAGGTCACCTGTATTTGTAGTGCTTCTCGAATATGTCCTGCGTCTCGCGGTAGCGGGATTTTTCAACCTCGAGGATCTGCTCCATCGCTTCGTCCGTCTTGAGCATCAGTGTGTTGCCCTGCCACTTGTTTTCTATGAGGTAGTTGACCCACGCCCTGATAGTCGGGCCCATCTTCCTTGACAGCGGTTCGAGGAATCCGGACACTATCTCACGCTTTGCCCCTTCCCTGCTCAGCCCACGTGTCATCAGGTAGAATATCTGGCCCTCGTCCATCTGCGCGACAGAGGCCGAGTGAGTCGCCCTGACCTCGTTTGTCAAAATCTCGAGCCCCGGTACGCAATCTGACTTTGCTCCCCTGTCAAGCAGGATTGCGTGGCCCGACAAATACGACTCGGTGCCCTTGCCACCCTTGCCTATCTTTATCATTCCCTTGAACAGCGATTTCGAGGTGTCCTTTAGAACCGACTTTACTTGGACTCTGCCCCTGGAGTACTGGCCGTTGTGGATGAGGTTTGAGGTGATGTCAAACGACTGGCTGCCTATGCCAAACACTATCTCAATGTCTTCTGCAGTGGCGCCGGAACCCTTCATGATGCTGTCAGTCCTGTAGCGCGAAAGCAGGCTTCCGAACAACCCTGAGTACCACGACATCTTGGCGTCCCTTTCAACAAACGCCTTCCTGTTCGAGACGCAGACCGTGTCTGCGCCCATCGCCTGCAGCGTAACTGCTTCCAGATGTGCGTTGGGCTTGATTGACGTCTCTATAAGCTCAAAGTACCCTTGCTGCGTGCCACTTCCTGCGCCTGGCGCATACAACTCCTGGACTACGGTCGCCTTCGAGTTCTCTTCCGCGACTAGGATGTTCCTTGAAACGAGCGACGTCCCGTCTTCTGCCAGAGACGTAATGAGCCTGATGGGCTCTTCGACCACGACGTTTCTTGGGATATATACAAATACGCCTGACTGGAACGCCGCGGCCTCGAGTGCAAGGTACTTGTCCTCGCCAAAGTCCAGCGGGTTTGCCTCGACATGCGCCCTGACAAGGTCTGCGTTCTTGGTTATCGCTTCCCTGATGCCGCTTACTATGACTCCTTTCTTGGCGTCGTCGTCCTTGACAAACACGCGGCTTGTCTCTGCGCCGACCTGCAAGATGCCAGTCTCCTTCTCGAGCTCTTCCAGCCTCTTTGCAAGGTCGCTTCCTACCTCATGCTTTGTCTGCAAAATCGCAAGGTGTACGCCTTCGGGCTTGATCCTGTTTGCGTCCGAGTATTTCGAATAAAGCGGCGAGACTTCTGATGGCAGTGACAGGAACTTTGCCAGCGCCTGCTTGCGCGATTCTGCAAGCCACGCCGGCTCGCCACTTGCCACCGCGTCTACGTGTTCTTGGTTAACACCTGATAGTGTGGTCATCTCAGCTCACCAGAAAAAGTGTGAGATTAACCGACGGAGCCTTCCATTTCCATCTTGATAAGTCTGGTAAGCTCTACGGCATATTCCATCGGCAGCTCTTTTGTGAATGGGTCCATGAATCCGCCTACTATCATTGACAGCGCGTCGGATTCAGAGAACCCCCTTGACATCAGGTAGAAGATCTGATCCTCGCCTATCTTGCCGACAGTCGCCTCGTGTGTGATGGTAGCGTCGTCCTCGTTCACCTCTATGTACGGGTATGTGTCCGTCCTGGACTTTTCATCAAGCAAGAGCGCATCGCACCTTACGCTAGACTTGACTCCCGTCGCGCCCTTGGCGACGTGCAAAAGCCCGCGGTAGGTGGTCCTGCCAGAGTCCTTGCTGACAGATTTGCTTGTGATTCTAGAAGTTGTATTTGGAGCCAAGTGCACGGCTTTTGCTCCTGCGTCCTGATGCATCCCTGCTCCAGCAAAGGCGACTGACACTACTTCTGCGTGTGCACCCTTGCCAAGCATGTAGACTCCAGGATATTTCATTGTTAATTTGCTTCCAATGTTTCCGTCGATCCACTCTACAGTCGCATTTTCATACGCATATGCCCTCTTTGTCACGAGGTTGTAGACGTCCTTGCTCCAGTTCTGGATGGTGGTGTAGCGTATCTTGGCCCCCTTCTTTGCAATCAGCTCAACGACTGCAGAGTGAAGCGACTCTGTCGAGTAGACAGGAGCCGTGCACCCTTCGATGTAGTGGACTTGGGCGCCCTCATCCGCGATGATGAGCGTGCGCTCGAACTGGCCGATGTTCTCGGCGTTGATCCTAAAGTATGCCTGCAACGGAAGGTCCACCTTGACTCCCGGTGGGACGTAAATGAATGAGCCGCCTGACCAAACTGCGCTGTTGAGCGCTGCGAACTTGTTGTCTTCTGGCGGGATTACCTTGCCAAAGTGCTTCTTGAGAATCTCGGGGTATTCCTTGACCGCGGTATCGGTGTCAGAGAAAATTACACCTTGCTTTTGTAGGTCTTCCCTTAAATGGTGATAAACAGTTTCAGACTCGTACTGGGCGCCGACTCCTGCAAGGAACTTGCGCTCCGCTTCAGGAATGCCGAGCTTTTCAAACGTGTTCCTAACAGACTCGGGCACGTCGTCCCAGCTCTTGCTGGTCTTTTCTGACGCCTTGGCATAGTAGTAGATGTTCTGGAAGTCAATCTTGGACAGGTCGCCCCCCCAGTTTGGCATTGGCTTGCTCATGAAAACATCATAGGATCTTAGCCTGAAATCGCGCATCCAGTCCGGCTCGCCTTTCATCTTGCTTATCTCCTCAACCGTGCCCCTGGAGAGCCCCTTCTTGCTCAGGTAAACGTAAAGCTCGGTTGAATCCTTAAAGTCGTACTTGCTATAATCCATGTTCAGGTCTTCAGTGGTCATATACAGATAGTATAACGGTGTTATTTTATATATATTTTCCACCCTATAACGGGTGTTTTGGTAATTTGTACAGCCTAACTTTCTATAATTTGTTCAAGTTAAGTCGTGTGCCTCATCGCGTTGTGCATCTCCAGCGCCCCTTTGCGCACCAGCGCCTGCACGTCAGGCGCAAGGTCGTCCATCTTTATCTCGTTTGCTTTCAGTTTCTCGAGCACTTCGCCCACCGTCACATCCTCCCCGTTGACGGCCACACTGCTTTCAAGAATGCCCATGCCGGTTTTCAAGCCGAGCACCCAGAGCAGCTCTTCCACCTTGCCCTTACCCTGCGCCAGTTTTTCCGAATATTGTTTTATCGCCTGCTCATTGTGCTCCTGCATGGCCTTGGCGAGCATCTTTGCAATCGTATTCGACTGCCCCTCAAGCAAATCGATGCGGAGCCTGACGTCTTTTTCAGAGCGCAAACATGTCTGCTATGCCCTAAAGGGCTTTAATCATTTTGGGTCCGGCGCTTTGTGGACCAGAAGGTGCCCGCCGAAGTTTTCCAATTGCGATAATCTGCAAGTATCCTGGCGTGGTCAAACGCAATCCTGTTCTTCATTTTCTCTACGTCGGCAAGCTCGACCCATTCCAGGCCGGCCGCGTCGTCGCCTGCCCGTTCGTTGCCGCCGATTACTATTGCAACAAACACAACCGAGAGCGTTTGTCGCCTCGGGTCCCTCGCGGGGTCAGAATAGACGCCCAATATCTCTATGGGATCTATTTCAAGCGAGGTCTCTTCCATCACTTCGCGCTTTGCCGCGTCCTCTGCAGTCTCACCCTCGTTCACAAAGCCTCCTGGGAGCGCAAGGCAGCCCGCGAATGGCTCCTTCTTTCTTTTTATCATCAGGATCTTTGAGTCCTTTTGCATTATTGCGTCTACGGTGGGCACCGGGTTCCTGTAGCTCACTGCTTTTCTGCAAGCGGGCAGGGGTATTAACCTTCTAACGGTGCAAAAAATTTCAGTAGATGCCGTATTTCGCATGGATTTACCATAGTATGGTGCGAATACTGCAATTGCAGCATGATATTTCCTTTTCATGCCAAAATCTTGGCTCTGTTCGGATCGTGGTTGTTTTCTTTGGTTGTTCGGCGTTGGTTGGTGTTCATCCCCCATAGATCTAATAAACTGCTGTGCAGCAATAGTGGTGGTATCCATGCATAAAGGCAAGGTTGTTGCCGTTGCAAGCGTTGTTGCTGTAGGTTTGGTATTTTTTTAATCGTAGTTTATGAGCGGATCGCTTACGATTGTTATGAAATTAGCCAAGAATTCGAACGGACGTTTGAACCATATGCATGCGATTATGGTTCAGGTTTCTATGTAATTACGGTATTATGAGCAATAATGCTTGCTTTCGGCAGTTGGGTCTTGGTTTTCGGACTAAAATCACTTTCATTGGTGACTTACAAATCATAGTTTCACCAACCAAACCCGAACAACCAGATAGGAATAACCATAATCGGAACAGTACCAAAATCTTAATAATTTGGCGCGACAATATCATGGATAATGTCCGTCGTGTTTGAGATGGAGACGGAGGCCCCGGCGCCGCTTAGCATCTGTCCGAGGTGCGGAAGGCAGGTAAGGATAGACGGCCACTGCGAGTGCGAGGCCGTGTTTCTTGCAGAGGACTACAAAAAACCGCGCAAGTAAACGCGCAAAAGCCTCCGAACGAAGCTGTTTGCTAGATTACACTGCGACGTAATTCAGTATAGACTTTTGGCCGGTGCACGACCTGTCTATTTCCCTGGGGCCGACGTGTTCCGGAAAGCCGCTGCTCATGCCCCTTGCGCGCACCATATCGCCGAGCCTGCAAGTCACCTGCTTGCCGTAATCCTTGTCGCACGCGACATAGCTCCCAGAAAGCGGCTCTTCAAACCCGTAGATCTTTTTGTACTGCTCTGCTCCGTTTTCTACGCCAAGCAGCGCAAGCACCGACTTCATTCTGTCCCATATGTCAGTCCTGAGCCTGAGCATCGCGCCAAAAACATACCTGACCCTTGCATTCTTGCACGCGTCTACAACCGCGCCAAGCTCGTCGTCGCTGTCAGTCACCAGAGGCATTATGGGATCCACGTTCACCCCGCAGGCGACTCCTGCGCTGGCAAACTTTTCGATCGCCTCAAATATCCTTGCGGCCGGGGGCGTGCCGGGCTCGACTATCCTCCTTATCCCCTCGTTGCAAGTCGTTACCGACCAGACGATAAAGCAGTTCTGACTGTAACCAGCGTGCAGCTCCAAGTCGCGCTCGATAACTGCTGACTTTGTAAATACATAGTACGGCACGTTGTATTTTTGCAGCACCTGGATGCACCTCCTTGTCAGACCGTACCGGAGCTCCGCCGGCTGGTAGGCGTCCGTCGCAGACGAAACCATGACCGGGTTGATTCTCGAGCCTTTCCACGAGGCCAGTTCGCGCTCAAGCACCTCTGGCGCGTTGCTCTTGGCGTAAATCCTGTCGTAAAACTCTGGCGACCACTCGTAGGTGGCGTAGCAGTAGGCGCACCTGTGCTGGCACCCCTGGTACGGGTTTATCGTCAGTCCCCCGTAGCCCTTGACGCTGAAGGGGTGAATAATCGACTTGCTTGCCTTTTGTTCGTATTCGGGGGCTTGCATATTGTACCATAGTCCTGACATGTTGTGACATGCATATTCGATGCTAATAAGCCGGGCTACACCTGTGGGGGAGGGGGTCCCACTCTTGCTCATATCGCATGCAGGACCTCAACTACTGCAAAGTCGTGCAGCTCGGCGGCCTTTGCCGCGCTTGTCTGGTCGATCCTGAACAGGTTGTAGGCACACAGAAGCGCTGTCCTTCTCTGGCCAATTGAATCGTGGGACGGCTCTGACATGCCATTTTCCACAAACCACGTGGTGCCCTTGGCCTGCCCTTTCAGCAATAGCCCCGGGATATCCATCCGTGTTATATCATCTCAGTTCCCTGGATATCCAAACCAGGACATATTATGTTATACTCTCTGATAACAGCAAGTGGCAAAGGCAGTTACTATTGTATACAAAAGTTATCCATGATTTCACCTTTGTTACGACACGATCGCACGGCCGAGTATAGTTTTTTATTGGCGCAAGGGCGCACCAAGGGCATGAAGGTCGGCGTCATAGGCCTGGGGCTGATGGGCTCCGGCATGGCAAGGAGGCTTGGGGTCGCCGGCCACGAACTGGCCGTCTACAACCGCAGCAGGCAAAAGGCGGAGGCTTTCTCGAAAATTTCGCGCCTAGCGGCAAGCCCAAAAGAGCTGGCCGGCTGGTGCGATGTAGTGATAACGGTCGTGACTGACTTTGACGCGGCCATAGACGTGTTGACGGGGCCGGAAGGCGTGGCCGCGTCGCAGAACCGGCCAATAGTTGCCGACGCAAGCACCATTGCGCCCTCCCAGTCCGAGCAGCTGGCGCAGGAGCTAAAAAAACACGGGATAGAGATGCTCGGGATGCCCGTCATGGGCGGGCCGGCCGCGGCAGAAACAGGCGAGCTGATACCTATGGTGGCCGGGAGCAAGGCCGCCTTTGAAAAGGCAAGGCCGGTCATAGAGGCGCTTGGGAAGCAGGTCTTTTACATCGGCGAAAAGGCCGGCACTGCAAACGCGGTCAAGCTTGCGCTGAACATGAACATCGCGCTCATCGCAACCGCAGTGTCTGAAGGGATAACACTTGCAAGGGGGTGCGACATTGATCCCGCGGTGTTTATCAGGATTCTCAACTCCACATACTTTAGGACGGGCCTTTCGGAGAAAAAGGGCCCCAAGATGGTCGCAGGAGACTTTGAGCCATCTTTCCACTTGAAGAACATGCTCAAGGACCTGGAGCTTGCCACCGGCACTGCCCAGGCAAAAGGCATAACGATCCCGGCAACTTCAGCAGTCCAGCAGATGTTCCGCGCGGCAAGCAACAGCGGATTTTCAGAGCAGGACTATACAGCAATATGCGCCTTTCTGGCAAGGATAAACGGGATGGGAAAATGAAGCTGAATGTGATAAAGCCGGTCAGCGAAAAGGAATTTGCGCTTTTTGCCTCACTTCCCGATATGGGCCGGGTCGGGGGCCTCGTCTCGTCGTTTCTTGCCCAGAACCTAAAATGCGAGCAGGTGGCCGAGATGGTGTCAAGCGACAAGCCGTGGGTGTCGTACGCCGACGGCGTTGTGAAAAGCGCAAGCGACGCGTACAAGGTCTACTTCGACAATGAGCATCGCATGATGATATTCACCGGCGAGTCGCAGCCGCAGGACCCCGGCGAGCTGCACGCGCTTTGCAATACATTGCTAGACTTTGCGCAAGGCGCGGGAAAGGTGACAAGGCTTTACGGCGCCGGCGGATACCTGCGCGAGCAGCTGACTGGCGCGCCTAGGGTCTGTGGCGTAGTGAACAAGCCCGAGCTGAAAAACGTGCTTGCAAGGGCGGCCATCGACCTGGTTGGCCCGGAGATATCAAGCATCACTTGGTTTAACGGCGTGATACTCGGCCTGGCCGCAGAGCGCGGAGTCGACGCAATAGGGCTCTTTGGCGAGATTGCCGAGACGACCGTCCCCCAGCCGCTGGCCGCAAAGAGCATTCTTGCGGCGTTCTCAAGGCTTGAAAACATCCCGCTTGACACAAAACTTCTTGACAGGCAGTACGAGTCAATCCTTGAAGAGGCACAGAAAAAGAAAGAGCCGAGCAAGTACGGCCCCGGCATTGGCTAGTGTACCAGCGCACCAAGTGGCGCATCTTCCGCAATGGTCAAGAACACCGGCCTGCCTTCCTGCCCGTCCGCTGCCAAGAGCATCCCGTTTGACGTCATCTCACCTATCTTGCGGGGCTGCAGGTTCGTGCAGATGACCACGGTCCTGCCGACAAAATCCTCAGGCTTGATCCAGAGCGCCGCGCCTACCCCGACTTCGCGCTTTTCGCCCCCGATGTCGACCAGCGCCTTGAACACCTTTTTCATCTTTGGAATGGGCTCAGCGCTTACCACTTTGCCTATCTGCAGTTTAACCTTCATAAACTCGTCAAACGTGATTTTTTCTTGCGCCGGCCCGCTCATGACCTACTGAAAGCGTGCAGGGTTATTTAATCAAGCACTACTTCACTATCTCGTCAAAGCGCTTCATGGCGTGTGGCAGGTCCTCGAGAAGGTCAGTCGAGGTCATGTGCAGCCCCACGCGGTTAAACGACAGGTTGCCCGCAAGCCCATTGAAATAGACTGCAAGGAGCGACGCCTCAAAAGGATCAATCTTGCACAAGAGCCCTGCAGCTACGCCTGAAAGCACGTCGCCTGTCCCGCCGACCGTCATGGCGCAGTTGTGCGTTCTGTTGATGCCCACGCGCCTGCCGTCCGACACGACGTCAGTCGGGCCCTTCAGCAAGACCGTGATGCCGTGCTTTTTTGCCATCTTTTGCACGTTTGCCACCCTCTCCTTTTCCGTCCCGCCGGGGTCCTCGCCGAACAGGCGCCTGTACTCGCCTGCATGCGGCGTGACTATTGTGTTCGTATCTTTTATCTCTGGAAGCACGTCGGGCACAAGCGCCGACGCGTCAAGCAAGAGTTTTGTTCCTTTTTCTTTCAGGTTCCTGACAAGCGCGGTCAGCGCCTCCTGCCTGGCGATACTCATTCCCATGCCTATCGCCGCCGAGTCGGGCTTTCTTGGCATCATCGCGGCAAGCCTGTTCGCAGAGCCGACGGTCAGCTTGTCGTCCGGCAGCGGCAGCACAATGAGCGCAGGCGAGAACGACCGGACCTCTGTAGTTATTGAACGGGGGACTGCGGTGTATACTAGGTCGGTGCCAGAACGGAGCGCGGCCATGCTAGTAAAGACCGGCGCGCCGTGGTAGTAGCGGCTTCCGCCGACTACAATCACTGTACCGCTGTCGCCCTTCTTGGCAGTCGCCTTCCTTGGCGGCATCAGTTTCTTGGCAAGCGGCAGGTTGATGGTGATGACTGCCATCCAGTCAAGAGCACCATGCCATGGATATAAAGAGCTCAACCCGGCTCGGCGTGTATCGTGACGATTGAGCCGGGATACCTTTTCCTTATCTGCTTCTCGATGTCAGTCACCCGCTCGTGCACCTGCTCTATCGTCGCGGGCCCTTCGGGCGAAAATATGCAGTTCACATCTATCTTGAGCACGTCGTCGTCCGTCCGAAACGTCGCTATCCTGCCCACCTTCCTGATTTCAGGAGAGGCAAGGACTATCTGCGTTATAGAGTCCTGCATCTCCGCGTCTGCAAGGGGTTGCACGCCGGCCAGCCCCGGCATCAGCGGTTCTAGATGCACGGTTACGTCCGAGTCCTTCAGCTGGCCTTTTATTGAGTCCTCGACCGCGCTAGAGATAGCGTGGGCCTCGCTCAAGGTGGCGGACCTGTTGACCTGTATGTGCAGTGACACTTCCAGCCTTCCGGTGCCGCCCACCCTGGATGCTATGATGTTGTGGACGCCTTTGACCCCGCGCACGCGCGCCGCGGCGCGCTCTATTATTGATTCCAGCGGCAGGTCGGGGCTGAACACCGGCTCAAAGTGGACGGTGATGTTCTGCACATCTCCAATCCCAAGCGCCTTGGCTATGTTGCGCTCCACCTGCGCGCTCGTCTCGTGCGCCTTCTCGAAGCTCATGTCAGCCATGAGGCTTATCGTGGTATCGACGAATATCTCCATGCCCACCCTGCGCATCTTTATGTCGCTGCAGCCAAACACGCCTTCAGTCTCGACCGCCGCCTGTTTCACCGTTGCTACGAGCCGGGGCGGTATGCTGTCTGTCAGTTCTACTGCGTTCTGGTAGGCAAACCTGCTGCTCAGATAAGCCAAGAACGCGCCAAGGACTATAGCAGCTGCTGCGTCGCCGGCGTACACTCCTGTCGTGACAAGCCACAGCCCAAAGAGCGCGACCGAGGTCGACCCAAAGTCGGCTACTGCGTGGTACAGGTCGGCCCTGAGCGTGGCAGCGCCGGATTTCCTAGTCGCCCGGCCAAGCACGGTTATCCTGAAAACGTCGACGGCAAGCGTGTAGATTGCTGCTGCAAAGCCAATCGTCCCGGGGATTACAAGCGCGGCCGGCCCGCCAAAGGCTATCCTTTCAAACCCCTCAAAGATGAAAAGTACTGCAACCACAAAGAGCGCCGTGCCGCCGATAAAACTGCCTATGGCCTCTATCTTGCCGTGGCCGTACGTGTGCTCGATGTCGCGGGGCTTTGACGCGAGGCGGACTGCAATTATCAGGATGCCGGTGACGACAGAGTCGAGCAGCGCATGCGTGCTGTCTGTCAAAAGCGCGAGGCTGTTCGTGATTACGCCTGCGACAAACTCGAATACAAAGACAGAAGTGATAGCTATTAGCGATATGCGCAGTGCATTTCTCTTGAGCGCAAACTCGCCGGCTGCTGCCACGGCTCACCACTTGATTGCGAAGTTGCTATATAGGTGTTGCCTAAAATATGGGCGCCTAGTTGGCCAGCACGTCGAGCTGGCCCTTTAGGCTCTTGTACCTGTTCCTGACGGTCACTTCTGTGACGCTTGCGGCCTCTGCGATGTCTGTCTGCGTCCTGTTCTCGCCCGTCGCCAGGCACGACATGTACAGGACAGACGCTGCGAGGCCCATCGGGTCCTTGCCCGCCGACATGCGTTCCTTGACGACTTCGTGCATCAGGTTCATGGCGTGGCGTTTCGTTTTTTCAGAAAGGCCCGCCTTGCTTGCCACCCTTACGATGCACTTCATCGGGTCTATCATGGGTATCTTCAGGTCAAGCTCCATCACGACGAGCCGGTACATCCTCGCCAGGTCCTTGCGCTTGACGTTGCTCGTTTCAGCGATGTCCTTGAGCGTCCTTGTCATGCCTGTTTCGCGGATGGCTATGTAAAGCGCTGCGCCGAGCGTGGCAGATATCGTGCGACCGCGCACAAGCCCGCGCTCCTGCGCCTTCCTGTATATGTAGGCCGTCTTTTCGACTACTGCGTCGGAGAGCGACAGCTTGTCCTTGAGCCTGTCTAGTTCGGAGAACGCCTGCCTGAGGTTCCTGTCAGTCGGCGTGTGGGCCTGCGTCCTAAAGTCCCACGCCCTGAGGCGGTCCATCGTGGCCTTCATGACACCCTCTATCCTTCGCCCGCTGGCGTCCTTGTCCGTCCTAGCGATGACGGTGGACAGGCCCATGTCGTGGCGCGCAAGTGAGCTTGGAATCCCGGTCCTCGCCCTGTCGTCCGCCTCTTGCGAAGTGAACGCGCGCCACTCGGGGCGGGTCTCCTGGATCTTGTCAGAGATCACTAGCCCGCAGTTCCGGCAAATAATTTCCCCGGACTCTGGGTCGGTGACCGTCCGATCGTGCTTGCATGGAGAGATTAGAGATGTTTTCATTTTTATCTAAAAATCAATGTAATTATCGTTTTCTTTGCTTATAAGTAATGTGGAACAAAAAATAATTGCATTCGAGGCCTACACTATTCATAAAAACCATCACTGGCAAAATATCATATAATAATTGCATGTTTTTTGTTCAAAAGGCTAGGAAATATGTCATTAACTTACCAATTGCTATCTAGTCCGTGCCTGATACCGTGCAACCGGGCCACAGGTTTGTAGAAATATTGGACAAAGCACACGTGAAAACTATTAATCTAATATGATGAGGCGGCCTTTGAGAAACAGTGCAAAAAACCGCCCTCTTGGTAGTAGTAGCTTTTGCTCCTAGCACCTGCATGCGTGCTGCCCGGTCCATTTGTCTCGATACCGGGCCTGCGCGTGAACCTGCAAGACGGACAGGAGCAGGCGAGTGAGAATAGTCAAGCTCTATCTCGACCTTTTCATCCAGCCCGGAAAATTCAAGCACGGTCGCTTTCTTCATTTCTTTCTACCGTTCCTGAAAGGCATCGGCAGGTCTGGCAGGGCAAGGGAGAAGGTCTTGTTGCCGAGCATCGCAAAAGTCTTGCCCTCGTAGGTGCACTTTACCACCGGCAGCGGGTTGACGCCGACAAGGAGGTCTGCCACCTTGTAGTATTCCACCAGCTTTCTCTGTTCATAGACGGTCTTGTTCTTGCGCCGGAACCTCTTTTTGCTCATGAACTTGAACGCGAAAACGACGTGGCGCTCGTTATATGCACCAAACATCTCCCTTATCATCACGCACCGCTCTATCTGGTCCTGCGGCACGTACAGTATGTTGCTCGTGCCGGACTTGGCCTCAATCGTGAGGAACACGCTTTTCTCGTTGTTGACTGCGACAATGTCAGGCAGCCCGGTCGACGAGCCGCCGAGCCTTCTGGCCCTCCAGTCCTTCAGCTCGTTAAAGCGCTCGACGAGCCCGTGCTCAAACGCGTATCCCCTGCTCCGGCGGATGTTCCCCAAGCCCGACTAGCGTTTGCGTCCCCCGGAAATAAGGTTTGTCGCAAGTCTTTTATTGAAATGGCTGACGATAAAGGCCATGTCAGAGCTTGGCATACGGGACTCGCTCGAAGCCATCGATGCGGAGTTAAAGGACGTACAGGAGCGCCGCGAAAAACTGATCAAGGGAACGCGCGATGCGGTCATGCTCTGCAGCAAGTCGATAATTGCTATGCACAGGGGCGAGATGGATGTCGCGAAAAAAGACATGGACGGAGCAAAGGCCATGCTCGACGAGTTCCGAGCGTCCGCGCAGCAAGATCTGAAGAAGTACGTTTCAGTCGCAGAGCAGGAGCTGGTCGAGGCGTATGCTCTGCGGTCCGTAATCGAAGGCTCGGCAGTACCGTCGATGGATGACCTAGAGGTCTCGGGTCCCGCGTACCTCACCGGCCTGCTCGACTGCGTGGGCGAGATAAAGCGCCTCGTCTACGACAGCATGAGGGCCGGCAAGGCCCAGAGCGCGGAATCTCTGTTTGCAGTCATGGAGGAGATCTACGGCGCGGTCTACCCGTTTGCAGTCTACGACAACGTCGTCGCCGGCCTGCGCAAAAAGCTCGACGTGGCAAGGATGCTGATTGAAGACATACGCGCCGTGGTGACTGAGGAGAGCAGGCGAAAGGCGTTCATGGACGCAGTCGGCAGGCTTGAAAGCGGCACGAAAGACTAGCTGAAGAACGGCTGCATCCGCGCGGCATAGCGTGGAAGATTATCATGTGGTATCCAAAAAAGGGCATTGAGGATCGCATTGGAAGAATCCGAGTTTTTCACAGAGCTGTGCCAGCTTGCCCTGTCCATAGATAGGAACGTCCGGTTTGCCGGGGTGGTTTACAACAACGGCAGGTTGCTGACCGGGAAATACCGCAACGACATAAAATCCCCTCTTTTCAATTCCACTGCAAGAAGCGACGTGACGAACAACTTGTTCTACGCAAGCTACAGGTCGGTGGCGCTGACCCGGACGTTTGAGACCTCGCTTGGCTCGCTCAAGTACCAATTGTCAGAATTTGATGATGTGAAACTGCTAACCGTTCCGCTCACCATCCGGGGCGACAGGTTCCTGTGCGTATTACTCGACCCGATGCCGTCCTGCCAGATGACCGTAACAAAACTGATGGACAACATCTGAAAGGTAATCTTTAATTCCCGTCTTGGACAATTCGCGTACGTATGGCCGTGCCTTCAGGCATGCTCATGAATATAGCTGGCTCGGAGTGGGCCATTATCATACTGCTTGCTCTGATACTTATATTTGGGACAAAGCGACTGCCTCAGTTTTCGCGGACTATCGGCAAGGCGGTGGGCGAGTACGAAAAAACCCGAAAAAGATTCAGACTGGAGATGGAAATCGCTGCCGAGCAGGCCAAGAGGGACGCCGGCGTCAGCAGGCTGCCGAGGATAACGGGCCCCGTCGAAACCGAGCGGCAAAAGCTGGAGACCATCGCCACGTCGCTTGGCATTGACCACGAGGGCAAGAGCGACGACGAACTCCGGTCGCTCATTTCGCAAAAGATGAGCGTCTAGAACAATCTAACACTTAAATACGCTATCAATCTAGCTTGGAGGCAATGTCTCAGGCATTGAACCCGTTTGAGATGGCTCTCAAGCAGCTTGACGAAGTGTCGAAATTGATAAAGCTGGACAAGGGAATGCACCAGGTTCTTGCGCACCCAAAGCGCGTCCTCACAGTGGCCGTGCCTACCAAGATGGACAACGGCGAGATCAAGGTTTTCACCGGTTTTAGGTCGCAGCACAACGACGCCCGTGGCCCGTTCAAGGGCGGAATCCGCTACCACCCGCAGGTCTCCATTGATGAAGTGAAGGCACTGTCCATGTGGATGACTTGGAAGTGCGCGGTAGCAGACATACCGTACGGCGGCGGCAAGGGCGGCATCATCTGCAACCCCAAGGAGATGTCTAATGGCGAACTAGAGCGCATGACTAGACGTTATGCGTACGGCATAGCCGACATCATCGGCCCGCACACCGACATTCCGGCGCCCGACGTTTACACGGGAGGCAAAGAGATGGCCTGGATTATGGACACTTATTCGGCGCTAAAGGGCAACTACGTCCAGCCCGAGGTAATCACTGGCAAGCCGATACCGATTGGCGGCTCGCTTGGTAGGACCGAGGCGACCGGCAGGGGGCTTGCATTCACAGTCCGAGAAGCGGCCAAGAGGCTAAAGATAAACATGAAATCTGCCACCATTGCGGTGCAGGGCTTTGGCAACGCCGGCCAGTTTGCGTCGCAACTTGTGGAAGAGCAGGGCGCAAAGGCGATAGCAGCGTCTGACACGAAGGGCGGCGTCTACAACAAGGCGGGCATATCAATTGCAGCGTTGCGCAAGCACAAGGAAAGGACCGGCTCTGTCGTCGGATTTGCAGGAGCCAAGTCGGTCAGCAATGAAGAGCTGCTAGAACTTGACTGCACGATCCTGATACCGGCCGCGCTTGAAAACCAGATAAACGGCAAGAACGCCAAAAATGTCAAGGCCAAGATCGTGGCCGAAGCCGCAAACGGCCCGACTACGCCGGACGCCGACGAGGTCCTGTACACGAACAAGACGCTTGTAATCCCTGACATTCTTGCAAACGGCGGCGGAGTGACGGTGTCGTACTTCGAGTGGCTGCAGAACCTGAGGCGCGAGTACTGGACCGAGGATGAGGTCAACCAGAAACTCGACAAGAACATCACCAAGGCCTTCCTTGAAATCTACAAGACCCACGAGGACTACGACGTCAACATGCGCAAGGCCTCGATGGTGCTTGCGGTCAACAGGGTCGTCGAAGCCACCAAGATCCGCGGCCTGTGGCCGTAACCCGGCTTACCTTTTCTTCATCCGCTTTCAGCGCGGTAACTTTCATTGTTAAATAAGCACACGCCAGACTAGTTGCATGGCAACTCCAAAAGTGTTAGTTGAATCCTATGGTGATGCGTTTGCGAAAAAGGACTTTGACAGGGTCAGAAGCTACTGCACAACACAAGCTTTTCTTTCCGGGGACCGATTGAAGCATTCGACAAGACAGACGATCTTGTGGCCGTGATGAGGCGGCTTGGTCCAATAATAAAAGGGATGGAAAAGAAAAAGGTGTTCGTTGACGGGAATGACGCCTGCATGATCTATGACTTTGCAACAAACCTGCCAGACATAGGCATATCAAGGATGGTTGAATGGTTCCACGTGGAGGGTGGCAAGATCGCGTCAATCAACCTGAACTTTTACCTGCGGCCTTACGTCGTCATGTTCGAGCAGACTATGAAACAGCACCAGGGTCCGCGATTCCACAATATAACGCGATCGCCAAGTTATCCAAATGAAAACAGGAAAAAAGGGAGTTTACTCTGTGCTGAACGAGTGTCCGCACGAGCAGCTCTTAGTCACGTTTGGGTTGTTTATCTTGAAACCAGAACCCATCAGGCTCTCGACATAGTCGATGTTTGTGCCCTTCAGGTACCTCTGGCTGTAGCCATCCACCAACAATCTGACGCCGTTCTGTTCAAGGACTGCGTCGTCCTCGTCAGCCTTTTCCTCAAAGCCCATGCCGTACGAGAGACCTGAGCATCCGCCTCCTGTCACGTAGACCCTGAGAAAGAGGCCCGTATTGCCCTCCTGCTTCATGAACTCGGCCACCTTCTCGGCCGCCTTGGAGGTTATCGTAATCGCTTGTGCTTGCTGCGCGCTTTCCATACTGTTAAAACTTGCATTTTTTGATATAATAAGTTTTTCCTACCGCAAAAAGTGGAAAAGGGGGGTTACTTGGCCTCTGCCTTTGCTTCCGCCGGCATGTCCTCTTTCTTCTCGTCAGCTTTTTCTTCCTTCTCGGCCGCCGGCTTGAGAGCCTCGTATTTCTCGACGAACTTTAGGTTCTTGGCGGCGGGCACGAACTTGAACACGTCGTTTGCGACCGCGCGCTTTATTATCTGCAGCCCTTCTGCCAGGTACGTCTCTTCCGGCAGCTCCACTTCCAGGTTCTCGCCGGCAAGGTTGAACTTGACCTTGTCGTCCTCGATCGGTATCCTGCGCTTTATGAGCGCGGTTATCTTGTCACTGTCGCTTTCAAGCTTTTTTGTCACGTTGACGTCGTAGATGAGCGTCTTGCCTGCAAGGCGGTGGTTAAAGTCGACCTGCAGCCTTCCAGAGCCGATGTAGCGGATGATGCCGGTCCTGTCGTCCAGTTCCACGACATCGCCCACCTGGACTTCGTCTGCCTTGTCGCCCAGCTTGCGCTGCGGGATCATCCTCACCTTGCTCGGATCGCGGTCGCCAAAGCCCTTGTCCGGCGTCACTTCAACGTCGAGCTTGTCGCCGACGTTTGCCTTTGCAAGCGCCTCATCAAGGCCTTTCAGGACCCACGCCTCGCCCACCGATACGAGTCTTGGCTCGTATTTGCGCGTCGGGTCGTAGAGGTCTGTCTTCTTTGCCTCCTCTTCGCGCGTCGTCTCGAAAACTTCGTTAGTGTCCTTAACCTTGGCAGTGTAATCTACCAGAACGAGAGAACCCTTTTCAAATGGCATGGAAAGCGTGTCTTTCTCTGCGTAATATTAAGCTTGATAGAAATTAAAAGGAGGGCTAGTTTAGCCCCTTGAGCTTTTCAAGCGCCACGGAAGTCGCGTCAGGGTTTGCCTTGATGCCTAACATGTTCATCGCAGAAGCAATCGACGACAGGGTCCTCATGACGTGGTACTTGCTTACCTCGCCCATAGAGCCCACCCTGAACACCTTGCCCTTCAGGTCTCCAAAGCCGCCGGCGACAAGCACCCTGAACTGCTCGCTAAGAAGCCCGCGGAACTTTTTATCGTCCATGCCCTGCAAGTAGTTCACGGCGATGACGACGTTGCTCCTTGCGTCCTCCTTTGCAAACGGGGTCAGCCCCATCGCGTTGAGGCCTGCGTAGAATGCTTCTGCGCATATCTTGTGGCGCCTTATCCTGTTCTCCATGCCCTCTTCCAGTATGATGTTCAGCGCTTCGCGGAAAGCGTAGTACAGCGGCAGCGCCGGCGTGAACGGAGTCTCAAAGTGCTCCTCCTGGTACTTGAAGTATCGTTTCAGGTTGAGGTAGATTGTGGGGGGCGGGTTTTCCTGCATGTATTTCTTCGCTTTTGTGCTAACAGACACCGGCGAAACGCCCGGGGGCGCTGCAAGCGCCTTTTGCGACGCGGTCACGCAGACGTCGATGTTCCACTTGTCCACCGGGAGATCGTCGCCTCCAAGTATCGAAACTGAATCAGCAATAAAGAACGCGTCCTTGCTCGACGCAAGCTGGCCCAGCTTGTCCATGTAGCGTATGGTCGTTCCAGTTGACGTCTCATTGTATACGGCGTAGAGCGCTTTGATGTCCTTGTGCTGTTCAAACGCTTTCTCAAATTCCTCGTAAGGCGGGTTCTGGCCAAATGGCGCCTTTATCCTGATTGCCTGGCCTCCCCAGCTGTCGATAAGGTCTGCAAGCCTGGTCGAAAACTCGCCGTTTACCGGTATGAGCGCCTTGTCACCTTTCTTGATGAGGTTGACCACAGACGCTTCGACCGCGCCGGTGCCCGACGTCGTCAGAAGCACAATGTCGCCGGTGGTCTGGAAGACCTTCTGGGTCTTTTCAAATATTTCCTTGTACAGCACGCGAAAGTCGTCGCTTCGGTGGTTAATAACGGGCGCAAGCATCGCGTTCATGACTCTGTTGGGAACGTTTGTAGGACCTGGGAGCATTACGAGATATTCCATGTACGGTGAGGCGCGCTGGCCGATATTTAAATCAACTAGGGTTGCTGCCCTTTTCCTCTTCCTCGTCGCCCAGCTTTTCGTCCAGCTTTTTCTGTAGCGCCTTGTAGTGTTCGTACTTCTTAGTCCACTTTGAAAGCACAAACCACTGCCTTATGCCGACGCCGAGCCACACGAGCGCTATCACGAACGGTATGGTGCGGACGGGCCAAAAGTTGGGGGGCTCTGGGGGAGCCCTGTCCGGGTTCCACGGGCCGCCATGGACGGGGAACGGCCGGTCGATGATCGCAGACGAGATCGCAAATGACACTGGGATTACAACCATGATGGTTATCACCATCAGTATGAACGTCCTCTTGGTCCTGTTCAGCTGGTCGATTATTCCGTCCATTATGTGGAAGATGTTCTCCCCAGTGTCGTCTTTCTTTTCCGGACCGCTCACAGCCTTGGTTTACTCCTTAGTGTTAAAAACCCTGCAGTAACTTTGTTACGCATCATAGCTTTTCCTCGCCCCTCGGGAACAGAGCCTCGTATGGCTCCAGTATTTCGCGTAGTATCGCGCGGCCCTTCTCCGCCACTCTGTACTTGATTATGGTCTTACTGCCCCACGCCTCTTCGAATCTTTCTATCAGGCCCTTCTCCACCATGTCATCGAGTATTTCCTTGTGCTTGACGTTGTTAAGGCCGCAGTAGCTCATGAGCTTGCTCTGGTTCAGCTCCCCATACTCTGACAATTTGAGCATGATGTCCTTTCTGATGTAAATCCTGTCGCGGTATTCGTGGACCAAGTTAACCAGGTTTCTCGGGTCTGGTCCTCGACGAAAAATCATCCTTGGTAATGAAACGTGGCAATATGCCGAGCTCGCAGCCGTTGTCAAGCAGCATACCCATCACTAGCAACATAGCTCCTACTTCCTAAAAGGACTTCTTGGTTGGAGTAGATTAAGTGTGCCGTAACAAAGTTACGTGACATTGGTGGACAACTGTTAATATATTTTCAAGCGTCTACATTACGATGGTAAACGCAAGATTCGTCAACAAGAAGGTGGCTATCATCGCTATCCTTGCGGGTGGGCTATTCTCTGCCGTGTTGGTGGGTTCTATGTCCATCGCAAGCGCGCAGCAGGAAGCCGAAGAAAAGCCGGAAATAACCGGCTCTGTGAACGTGGCAGAGCAGACCCGGAACTTCATCAACGAAAACGTCAAGGTGTCGTTCATTGACGCTGCTACTACCGCGCAACTGCAGGTCGAGGGCGGCAAGGTCGTAGGCGGCCACATAGGCGTAGTGCAGGGCTACCTCGTCTACACATTCATTGTGACTGACGCTGGCGGCCAGACTGGCTACAAGGTAATAGTGGACGTAGGAAACGGTGAGGTGCTCTACAAGAGTGAAGGTCACGAGATCGGCACCATGATGTTTGGCCACAGAGGATTTGGACAAGGCAAGCACTTCGGCCAGGCGTGGCAGATGAACCACCTACGCATGGACGCGGCCAACTAGGCCTCCATCCATTTTTTCCGACTGGAACGTTTTATAATACAGTTGCAGACATGCTTGCGGCATGAAAGAGCGCCGGGCCAGTATTTTGAAGCACGCCTCCAAAGTTGGCTTCAACGCGGTCGCGGCGTTCGAGCCCGAGAACGTCTTTTACCTGACGGGTTTCTGGGGTGAGGCCATAGCAGTCTGCACAGAAAGCGGCACGAAACTGCTTGCGCCCAAACTGGAATTTTCAAGGGCAGAGCAGTCGTCGGTCGACTGCGAGGTGATACCGACAGAGCGTGGCGACGAGCTTCTCACTACCTTTGTTTCAGAAATCAAGGGCGAAAAGGCGTGCGCCGATCTTAACGATTATGGCACTGCAGAGCAGGTGCGCAAGCTTGGCGGCGACATAGCGGTGAACACGGATACTTTCTTTCAGGCGCGCCGGATAAAAGACGATGTCGAGATCAAGGTCATAACAAAGGCCGCACACATTTTAGACAAGATGTATCAAATTTGTGCGGACGAAATAAGAATAGGATTGTCAGAGCGCGACCTGCAAGCCAAACTCATCTACGAGGCAATGAAGATGGGCGCAAACCCGCCGTCATACAAGTCGACGCTCAACCCGCTAATAATAGCGGGCGGCCCGAACGGTGCACTTCCCCACGCAGAAGTCACGGGCCGCAAGTTCCACAAAAAAGACATGATAGTGGTCGACTTGACCCTGAGGCACCAAGGGTACATCGCCGATGCGACAAGGACTTTTGCACTTGGCAGGCCGACAGCAGAGATGGCCCGAGTATACGGTATAGTCAAAGAATCACAAAAGGCCGGCCTTGACGCGGCGAGGGCGGGAGCGACGGCAGGGCAGGTCGACGACGCCTGCCGGGACTTGATAAGAGAGAAGGGCTTTGAGAAATACTTCATCCATTCCACAGGCCACGGCATAGGCCTTGATGTCCACGAGCCGCCCTGGCTTAAACCAAACAACGACGAAGTCCTGCAGGAAAAAATGGCGGTGACAGTCGAGCCGGGCATCTACCTTGCCGGCAAGTTCGGAGTCAGGATAGAGGACAGTATAATTGTCACGGCCCGAAGGCCAAAGGTGCTCAACAGGTACACAAAGGAACTAGTTGTGCTTTAGCTTCTGCACAACAAGATTTAGTAGCTTGCTCGCGACCTGTTGCTTGCTTGACTCTGGAATGTGCGATACTCTCTTTTTGCCGTCGACTATGAACACCTCGGCCGTGTCAGAGCCTGCTGCCGATCCTTTCCTGCCAAGGTCGTTTGCCACGACGAGGTCCGCGTTGCACTCTTTTAGTTTATTGAAAGCTTTGTCGACAAGCGCCGAGTCGGAAACGTTGTAGTCCGCCTTGAAGGCTACCAGGAAAACGTCCCTGTCCATTTTTTTGATCTCGTCAACTATTTTTTTTGTCGGTACAAGCGGCAGCTTGATTCCACCGGACCTGGTGTCAAGTTTCTTTGCCGACCTTGACGCAGGCTTGAAGTCTGCAACCGCCGCGGCCATTATTACTACATCGGGTCCCTTCTTCAATTCCGTCAGCACTGCGTCGCGCATCTCATCGCCAGTGCCAACCCTGATAACCTTGGAAGCTGTCGGCGTTTCCGTACCGTGGCCATAAACGAGCGTGACCTGCGCCCCCATGCCCTCTGCCTCTCTTGCAATGGCCGCGCCCATCTTGCCCGAGCTTGCGTTTGTGATGACGCGTATGGGGTCTATCTGCTCGGCGGTGCTTCCTGCGGAGATTAGAATCTTCATGCCTGCAAGCGGCCCCCCTTTACCAAGCACCGCGATCGCGGCCCTTAACATGTCCTCGGGCTCCGCGACCTTGGCCTTGCCCTCCTCCATCGTGGGCTCGACGAACGTGGCGCGCTTTTTCAGCCTCTCGACGTTTTGCTGGATGAACTCGTTTCCGTACATCGCCTCGTGCATCGTCGGCGCGATGATTACCGGTATCTTTGAGCCGAGTGCGACGCTCAATACCGAAGTTACGGGGGTATCATCAATGCCACTGGCAGCCTTGCCTATCGTGTTTGCCGTGCACGGATACACGATAACTAGGTCGGACATGTCGTAGTCTGCAAGGGCGACATGCTCAAGCCTGCCTGTCAGTTTCGTGACAACTTCGTTGCCGGTAGCCCACTCCATCATGTCTGCATGCAAAAGCGTGGACGCCGTGGACTGGCTCATAACTGCGTGCACGTCCGCGCCGCGGCGCATGAGGAGCCTCGCCATGTCGATGGCGCGGTAAGCGGCAACGCTCCCGGTTATGCACAGTACTATCTTCTTGCCGGCAAGCTCGCTTCCGTCAGAGCCGGTGATGTCCTTGGACGGGTGAACGCCCCTCATTTCTTCCGCCCCATCTTGCCTGCCTCGTTCGGGTCCATGTGAAAGGTGTTCTGCTCGCCGGGGAACTGGCCTGCCTTGACGTCCTGCGCGTAGCTCGTGACAGCGTCGAGTATAGGCTTGGCAAGCTCGGCGTAGCGCCTGACAAACCGGGGCTTGATGTCCTCGTATATCCCGAGCAGGTCGTGCAGAACGAGCACCTGCCCGTCGCACCCGGGGCCCGAGCCTATGCCGATTGTCGGCACCGACACCTTCTTCGTTATCATCTCTGCCGCCTCGCTTGCTACCATTTCAAACACTATTGAAAAGACGCCGGCGTTTTCGAGCGCCTTGGCGTCCTGGAAAAGGCGCGCAGCCGACTCGGCGGTCTTGCCCTGAAGCCTATAGCCCTCCCACAGCGACGATGTCTGAGGCTTCAGCCCGATGTGGCCCATGACCGGCACGCCTGCGTCAACTATCGCCTTGACCTTGACCGCTATTTCTGCTCCGCCTTCCAGCTTTACTGCGTCGCACCCCGCTTTTATGAACTGGATGGCGTTTTCGATTGCCAGGCTGGTACTTGGCTGGTACGAGCCAAAGGGCATGTCGCCCACTATCATCGCCCTCTTGGCGCCCCTTGCCACCGCGCCGCAGAACATCAGCATCTCGGGCATGTTCACAGGTGCCGTGCTTGGGTGTCCAAGGACTACCATGCCGGCGCTGTCGCCGACCAGCATGACGTCGACGCCGGCCCTGTCGCAGATGAGCGAAGTCGAATAGTCGTAGGCTGTGAGCACTGCAATTTTTTCTTTGCCCTTCATCGAAGCAAGGTCGCTGACGCTCACCTTCTTTTTCTGCTGCGCTATTTCGCTCCACCCCTGATTATCGCAAGCGACTCGGCAAGGTTTTCGTCATTGTCGAAGTTGTCGACCAGCTGTTGCAATGTTGTCGCGTCCTTGCCTTTCAGGGCGCGGGCCTCCTGCACGAGCGCAGGCATGGACCTGACAAGGTTGTCGACAATCGTTATCCTGGCTGCCTTGGCGGTTCTTGAGAGTGGGTTGAGGTCGACCGTTATCACGCCCTTGCCCATCCTCGCCAGCGCCTCCGCCCTGTCGCCGTCCTCCAATGGGACAAAGACCATGTCCGCGGCAAAGATGCCGTCAGGGTCGACGCGCCTGCGCTCGCTTGAAAGCTCGGGTATCCTGGCAGACGCCCTTTCCCCTACGCCCAGCACCTGCCTTGCGCCGTGCCTTTCAAGCTCCGCCTTTATGGCAAGCTCGCGTTCGTCCGTCCTGTAGAACAGGTTGACCTCTATTTTGGCCCCTGTAACGCCGGCAAGCTCCACAACTTCTTTGGGGCAGAGCGCGGCGGCGTTGCCGTTGACCGACAGTACGGCATTTTTTGAAAGCAAAAGCAATGCTGCCGCAGCGCGCACGGCCTTTATCGCAGGCTCGGGCGTCCTTTCGCCAAGCAAGTAGTCAAAGGCCTCGCCCCTGCCGTGAGCTATCAGGCCCTCTGCGACTACAAGGTTCCGCCTAAAGCCGTCGACAAGCCTCTCCCGGGTCATGAGAGACCGTGCCCTCGGGTGGTCCGTTGGTATCATCGCCTAGACTACCCGCGCCCCTCTGCGGTCGATGTCGCAGACAAGGAGCGTTCCTTCAAATCCTTTCAGGATTTTTGTGGCCTTTTCTGCCCTGCCCTCTGGAACGATGGTGAAAACGGTCTGGCCAAAGAGCGCTATCCCGCACCCAAAGCCCGCCGATTTTAATGCCCTGACCGGACTGGCGCACCTGTCATTTGCGAGGCCTAGGGTCTGCGCAAACTCGAACGACATGTCAAGGAAGTCGCCCACGCTCCTTGACTTTGACAGGTCGTGTAACATCCTGCCGCCGAGGCCGTTTATCTCGTTCATCCTGCCTGCAAGGAACGCCTTGGTGGATATGGGCGCTATGCACAGCACTATTGCCTTGTAGCCTTCAAGTGGAATGCTGTCGACCGTGCCGACGCCGGGAGCCCCTGCTGTCCTGCGCATCTCAAAGCCGCCGAAATACTCTGCAATGACTGTGCCAAGACCCGTCTTACACACAACCTCTGCACTGTGCGCTATCTGCGCCGCCTCCGCACTATCGAGCCCCGCGCCAAACGCCTCGTTGAGCGCGTAGCTGAGGCTGAGAGCCGCCGCGCCACTCGACCCTAGGCCGTACCCGACAGGCACGCCTATCTCGTGCTCGACCTTTACGAAATACGGCCTGTCGGCGTTTCTTAGGTAATGGTCGACGACCCACTGCGACACCTCGGCTTCATCCTGCCTGGCGGCCTTGCCGTTTAGCAGTATCTTGGAGCCTGGCTTGCCCGAGTAAACGTAAACAGTGGTAGTGATGCCTTTGTCGATAGAAAATCCCGCGCCCCTCGATCCCCTGTAAAGCGGGTCCGTGCCCTGACCGTGCGGGATTTCAAAGAAACCGGTCACGTGGCCGGGGGAGAACGCCTTGGCTACAGCTAAAGGCGCCGTAACCAGTGTCGATGCCATGCAGCTGTTTATAACGGTCAGAAAATATAAAAATAATGTTTAATTAGTTTAAATGCCTTTATACTATTTATGACGAGGTACGCAAGGCGCCTTCAACAGATAGGAAGCAGCTTACTGGTCTCGCTGCCAAGTGAGTGGATAAAAAACAACAAACTGCAAAAGGGAAGCATAGTCCCCATCGACGTCAACCGCGACAACACGATATCGATATTCCCCTCCGAATCGGAAGCGGAGCACACCAAGGAGGCCGCTATACAGTACTCGCCGGCATCGATGGACTCGCTTGTGAACCAGGTCTACGGCGCGTACCTGCTTGGATACGACGTGATACGCGTGCGAGCTACGGGCTCAATATCGTATGAGGACGCCGAGCGGTTCAAGCGGGCGATGCGTAAACTTGTCGGTCTGGAGATAGTGGAAGAGGACGGCAGGAACATCACCTCACAGTTTCTACTCGACCCGAACACGCTTGACGCTGAAAAGATCCTGCGCCGGCTCAACTCGCTTGTCGCCGGCATGTTCAAGGAAACGGTGGAAGCAATACGCGCAAGGCAGAACACGGTCCGCAAGTCCATCGACGCTCGCGACGACGAGGTAGACCGGCAGTATTTCCTGCTCGTCAGGCTGATAAGGAGCGCCATGATGGACCAAAGGCTTGCCGGAAAACTCAACCTCAGCAACATCGACATACTCGACTACAGGATCGCGGCAAACCTGCTCGAAGGTGCCGGCGACTATATCGTTGACCTTGCTTCCATGCAGAACTTTTCCCACATTGACTTTGTCGACAGGTTTATGCAGGCCAGCGAGCTTGTTGAAAAGATGCAGGAAAAGGCAGTTGCGGCGTACATCGGCAAGAACAGGTCCGAATCGATAGCCGTGCTGAGCCTGTACGGCAAGTTCACCGAGGTAATAAATTCGGTAAAGGGCATGTCTGCAGCTGCCAAGGGCCGGAGCGCTGAGTCGACTGTAGCAGTGCTGAACCTTACTTACTCGATGGACAGGATAGCAAAGTGCTGGGTTGACGTGGCGGACCTGGTAAAGCCGGTCCACCTGGTGGCGCCTTTGAAAAACGACTAGCCGATGACCAGGCCTATGGGGTCTATCTCGACTTCAAACGCAGCAAAACCCTCAGCCTTTATGTCAGATGCTATGCGCTCGCTGTCCTCCTTGCTTGCTGCAAGCGCGATTATCGCGCCGCCACCGCCGGCACCGGTCATCTTGGCGCCAAGCGCCCCCGAGCTTTTCGCCACATCTATCAGGTCGTCAGCCTTTTCGTGCGAGACGCCGAGCCTATTCAGCAATAGCTGGCTTTCGTTCATGAGCACACCCAACTGCTCGATGTTCCCGGAACCAAGCGCCACCAGCGCCTGGTTGCAGATGTCCTTTGCCTGCGACATCAATCCAGCAAACACCATCTGGTTTGCCTCTTTCAGCTTCCTGACACTTGACACGAGCTCGCCCGTGTTGTGCTTTATCCCTGTGTCGCCGATTACCAGGGGGAGCTTCGTCTTGGAATCGACCTTCTTAAAGCCGCCGCCCCTGCTGTAGTGGATCAGGCCGCCAAAGGTACTCACGAAGCAGTCAGCGCCTGAAGAGTTCTTGTGTATAATGCGCTCGGCCTCGATGGCGCCTTCGCATATTTTTTTCTTGTCAGGCCTGCCAAGAAGCGACTCGACTGCCGCGATGGTGGCCACAAGAGCGGCGGCAGACGACCCGAGTCCTACGCCGTACGGGATGTCCGACTTTATCGTTATCTCGAGGCCCGTTTTCTGTTTTCTTGCGTCAAGGGCCTGCTTGGCTGCAAAATACAGTGGGTCCAGTGCGTTCCTCGCATTCACGCCTTCTATCAACTTGAATGTCGAACCTTCAAACTCGCCTGAAGCGATGTCTGACTTTATGGTGACCTTGCCCTTCTTGCCCTTCTTGGCAGACACCGATATGCGCCTGTTAATCGAAGCCAGTATGGCGGGGTTGCCGTAAACCACGAAATGTTCACCAAAAAGTATTATCTTTGCCGGAGCCGACGCCTTGCCCTTCAAACAAACACCACCGATGAATACCCTACTACCGCGCCTGTGTCACCTGTAACGTCGCCGCTTGTCGCGTATTTGAGGAGCTCGCCTTTAGTCGCGCCGAGGCTTTTCGCCGCCACCATTATCGATGCAATGGCGCCGTAGCCACAAGCCGAGACATCCATCCGCTCAAGCACGCTGTAGAATTTTGGAACGTCAAGTTCGAGCATGGCGCCTATCAGCTCGTTGTCTTTCTTGTGGGCCGATTCGTTTGGCTCGTAGTGCGTTAGATCGGAAGACGCAATGAGCACCGTGTTGTCGCTCTCGGCGACGGTGTCTGCAATCGCCTTGCCAAGGTCAAACGCGGTATCGATGTCCTGCATTATTAGGATCACAGGCACAATCGTAAACTGGTCGCGTATGTACTGTAAGAAAGGTAGCTGAACTTCAAGGCAATGGTCGCGGCTGTGCGCCATGTCGTCAAAGTCCACGACGCCCGACCTCTTGGCCATGCCCTGCGCCCAGATGCCGTTCACCTCGACTTGGCCAAGCGGCGTCTCCCACACGCCGTCTTTCATCGTGGCGACGCCGGAGCCTATGCCGTAGTGGTTCGGGCCCACTATCACGGCGTTTGAAAAATCGTGCGCGGAGATCTGGTAATAGCCGTTTGCCGCGACCGCGCCCGAGTACATGTAGCCTGCATGCGGCGTCACCATGCCGTATATCTTGCGCTCCGTCATTGTTGGGGGAGGCATGCCTGGCCCGAACTTTTGGTTTCGGAAAGATTGGTCCAGAGCCGTGCGTAGCTCACCGGGGTTTGAAGGGTAAAACATGCCGGCAACGGCCGGCGATCGTCTGGTCGCCTTGGTCAAGATATTTCCTCGACTAACTTTGTCTCAAAGTCGTCGATTGATATCTTCATCTCGCTGTCGGACTTGATCTTGCCCTGCTTTTTCAGGACTTCTCTAGCCAGGAGCCAGTAGGTGGTGGCAAGCGCCTTCCTGCCCCTGTTGTTGGCCGGGATTGTCAGGTCGACCTTTGATGTCACGTTGTCGCTGTTTGCAATCGCGATTACTGGGACGCCCGCTCTCGTAGCCTCTATGACGGCCTGCTGGTCTGCCTGTGGGTCTGTTACAACCACTATTTCTGGCTCCATGTAGTCCGGAAGCGACGGGTTGGTAAATGTGCCTGGCATGAACCGGCCCAGTATCCTGGTAGCGCCGGTCAGCTCGCAGAACTTTTCAATCGGGGTCTTGCCATACTCTCTCGCTGAGGTGACTGCGACCTTGGAAATGTCAGCCCTGCCTATGAACTTGGCAGCGACGTCAATCCTTGCAAGGGTCTTGCTGATGTCCAGGATGTACAGGCCTTCCGGGTTTGCGCGTACGATAAAGGGCGCCATGAACTTTGTCTTGACCGGCGTTCCGACCCTGATGCCTGTTGAAAGTATCATCTTTTCTAAATTGTCAGTGTCAATGGAATCCTGGCCCTCCGGGCTTTCCACCACGGGAGTCTCTTCCATCACGGCCTCCTCGGACGGAGAGGCTTGTTCGGGATCGCTCATAGTGTAGAGGACAGTTCGGCCATACCATCTATTAAATCATACTCTGACATGCGCACGAGCTCGTTCAGCTTCGCTATGCGCTCGCCACCGAGCACGCCCGTCTTTAACATCTTGGAGCCGGTGGCGACGGCGATGTGCGCGATGTGCGAGTCTACTGATTCGCCAGACCTGTGGGACGTTATGATGTTTATCTTGTTTTTCGTGCACTCTTGCGCAAAAAGGACCGCGTCATGCAGGCTGCCTGCCTGATTTACCTTCAATATGGCGCCGCTGCAGGCGCCGTAGCCGACGGCTTTTCTCACCATCCATGCGTTTGTGACCAACATATCGTCACCCGTGACGATAGCTTGCGGGTTCTTTTTTGTCAGTACTGCCATGCTCTCAAAGTCAGTTTCGTGCACAGGATCTTCTACGTATGCGAGCTTGTAGTCACGCACAAGCCTGCTGGCAAACTCTATTTGCTCGCCCGTGTCCCTCTTGATTCCCTGTCGGGCATAGTCGTAAATCTTGTTCTGCTCGTCCCAGAACGACGAGCTGGCAAAGTCTATGCCAAGGGCCATGTCCCTACCCAGTTTGTAACCGCAATTATTGACTGCCTTTTCTGCTATCTTTAGCGCCTGGTCATTTGTCGCGTTGGGGGCCCAGGCGCCCTCGTCGCCCCTGCCATAAGTGAAACGGCTGTCTATAGACTCGATTACTTTTCGCGTCTCTTTGTGGAGGTTGAAATTCATCTCAAGCGCCTGGACGATGTCCTTGGCACCGACAGGGCAGGCAAGTATCTCCTGTATGTCCGGGGTGCCAGGACCGGCGTGGGCACCGCCGCCGATCAGGTTGCCAAGCGGGAACGGGAATCGGTACGGCCTGTTTGGGTTCAACAGCTTGAACAGTGGAATTCCTTTTGCCCTTGCCGCTGCGTCCACGGCAGCTATGCTGAGCGCGTACGCCACCGAGCCGCCTATCTTAGAGTAGTTGTCTGTGTTGTCTATTCGGCGCAAAACGTCGTAAATTGCCTTTGTATTGGAAGCGTCAATGCCGACGAATTTCCGCTTGTTTGCGTTGAACGCGTCCAGGGCCTTTTCCGGCTTGTTGTCTGGAAAGCTCTGCGCCTCTAATTTGCCGACGCTTGCGCCAGAGGGCGCGCACGCCCTGCCAGCAAACTTTTTGTCAACCACAACGTCTACTTCGATGGTCTTGCTCCCGCGGCTATTGAACACAATCCTTGCCTGCAGCGATGTGATGGAAGGCAACAATCTCTTGCCAGCAAGTTCGTTATTTATTCTATTTCGGTCTGGATTTCAGACATTCTGCGCCTTAGTGCCTCGTAGTAGGGGATGATCTGGTAGATGGTCTCGACGCTTGATATGAACATACGTCTGCAACAATACCTCTTAATGCCAAGCGAGTCCATCACTTTTGCCGGGTCTTCACCTGACTTGACCCTGTCTGAATACTGGCCGTGCTTGTCAGCGATGAGCGCGCCGCAGGTGAAGCAGCGAACTGGAATAAGCATCTGGACTTGTTGGCGATGCTGGCTTATAAAAACCATTACAGCGCAAGGGCTCTGTAGAAACCATCTGAAAACCGCAGACGCTGCTCGATTTCAGAACCAAATAATGGTGTTTATCACCATCAAAATGCTGTCGTTCTTGCACGTCAATTGTCTAAATGAACGAATTGCAACATGGTTTCTACTGAGCCCA
>NZ_DASWIL010000015.1:0-7820 GCF_036397675.1 Nitrososphaera sp.
TATCTCAGAGATAAAATCAGACATTATCTCTGATATTATCTCTGATATTAAGTCAGAGATAACATACCTTACTTGGCCTGTCTTTTGTCTACTTGATTTTGAGCACGAATTTAGGGGTACTACTGAACAACTTTTGCCCAAGTCTGTAGACTTTGACAAAAACGACTCTATTCGAGCTTGCGAAACTTGGCGTACCTTTTGCCTTTGTCTTCGATAACTGACCAGTCTAACACATCACCGACTTGCAGTTTTAGCGCTTCGGCAATGTCTGACGGTATCGTACATCGCACCGACGGCGTACCTGCCCGTGCACTTTGCACACTTGACTTGGCCACACCTGACATAAGCAAAACATTGTTTAAATACCTATTGTATCGAAGCGACCGATTCGACCTATACTTAAATAGTCGTTTACACCTATTCGACCTATGCTTACACAAGCAAACCGCACGCGAAATAGGGTAGGTTACAAAACAATGCAGACAGCAAAAGACCCAAGACTCGAAATTTTTGCAAAAGAGCACGGCTTTAACTACCTGCTAACATGCATCGAAAAGCTGCCGGCTATCGACTGGCCAAGCTATTGCATCAAAACAAGCAGACGCAGTAAAAAGGCGACGACTGCTTTATTGGGTTGTCGTGCAATGGTTTACTTTAGCGAAGTAACACCAGAACTAAACGAAATTTTGGCGCAGGCAATAGCCAGACGCGATAAAGACACAGACTTGATGCAACCGCAAGACTGCAAGCAAATAATGCAATTGCTAGATAACTTTGTCAGCCATTGCGACGCAAAACAATTACTGCCCGGCACTACGATCGTTCGTGTTAACGCCATAAAGCAAGTTTTGCATTACATAGGCTTTAGGGCCGACAGCAAAGACTTTCGAGACAAAGTAGCCATGCCAAAGAAAATAGATGCAATCGAAGAAATACCAAGCGACGAGCAAATAAGGGCGATTCTGAACTTTGCAAGCCCGCGACTAAGAGCAGCATTGTTTGTAATGGTCGATAGCGGTCTTGGCCGTAGCGAAGTAATCAGACTGCGCGTTAAAGAATTCAAATTTAACGAGCCAGTGTGCCGCATCGAGACTAACCGCTTTAAAACAGGCGAGTACATCGAGACTTTTTGCACTAGCGAGACGGCAAACGCTGTAAAGCAGTTAATTGAAAACAAAAAACTAGGGCCAGACGACTATGTCTTTGTCTCAAAACTTGGCAAGCAAGCGGCAGACAAGTTTAGCGCGTTCTATGTAAAAGCGCTAAAAAAAGCAGGTCTTGACCAGCGCCTAGAAATTCGAGTCGGCAATGAGATAAAGCAACATGCTTATCACAAGTACCACTTGCACATTTACCGCAAACGCTGGTTCACGAGAGCTATCAATGTAGTGCCGGCTTATGTAGCGCACGCCATGCTTGGCCGTAAACAATACCTCGATCAGTACCAAGTACACAACCTCGCAGAACGGCAAGCATTTTATCAGAAAATCGCCAAGCATGTAAGCGTACACGAGAGCAAAGCAGACAGGCAAGAGGTGTTGCAAAAGGCCAGCGAGATGCTAGGCATCGCCGTAGACGAAAACACGATAAACGCTCTGAAAACCATTACTGCAAACTGGCGCAAACTGCCCGAGTTAGACAAAGCGCGCTTGCTAATGGGCCAAGACTAAAGCGCCTCATCTGGCGCTCTTTTCTTTATTAACCAAGTTAACTTTTCTGACTGTCATAACCTTACCCTTTTCATATCTGGTTAACTGACACCCCCTCCCCCCGTCGTGCTCCACTTATTATAAACAAAATACGATAACCGATTTTTGCCTGTAGAACGTTGTCAACGTTCTTCTCCCCCGAAGAGTTCTACAGGCATCCCTCAATTATGGCTCGATAACGCCTGTGGATTCAAGCGGCTTGCGGCCCATGAAGCCCTCGTCCTTGTTGTGCCAGAACTTTATCTCGTCCTCGCCGGCCTTCCAGCACAGCCACACCTCCTCGTCGAAGCGCTTTGAGGGAAAGTCGAGCAGCCCCTCGTCCACGCTTTTTATCGACACGCCTGTTTCTTCAAGGATTTCAATGGCTCTGTAGAGTTCGGTTACGGCCGAGTTCAGATCTTGCTTTTTCTTGATAAAGCGTTCAAAGTCGCTCACCGAGTCAACTATCCCTTGCAGCTCCTGCTGGAGCACCACCACCTTGTTCTTCTTGGCGACAATGTCTGCAAACATTCGTTTTACCCCAGGCAGTGTCTTGTTGGCAGTTTGAGGCGTGTAGAGCGTAAACATCCACCCTCTCAAGCACCCTAGGAACAATTTATTCCTAGCGCACTCAAGTTCTGGTGGATAGTCGGCTACCCACCAGAACCCTGGACTACACTATGCGGTAGCTGCTTTCTACTCGTGGTTTTGTTTTGAGATTGTCGAAGTTAACAGACAGCTTGTCGTTTGCAGGGTCTATCGCCACAGAGAATTTCGCCGATCCATTGCGGCTAGGGAGATGGCATTCAAATTCCATCCTGCCGCAGCCCTGCTTTAGCGACTCGGGCAACATCGGATCGATGTGGATCGTGTTTCTTGTCATATCAATTTTCATGCCAAGTACGAGCTCAAGGAACGCGTGCACGTACATTCCGACGGACCACGCCTGTAGGATGCACGAGTTGAACGGCTCCGGCCTGTCGCCCCTGTACGTTTCTGCGAACATGCCGTTTTCTACCAGTATCCTATCAGCCATCGACTTTAGGTAGCGGTAAGCCTGCTCGGTCCGGCCAAGTTTCAGTTCTGCAAGCGCGGCCCAGCCTGTCACAAGCGGCCACACTGCCCCGTCGTGGTAGAACGCCGGCCTGTACTTGGGATCCTGCGTCGACAGCGTCCTTACGCCCCACTCTGCGGTCATGTCGTCTTTTTCTATCCTGTCAAGGACCACGGCCTCCTTGGCGCTGTCGCCTGCGGCCCCGGTTATCAGAACAACGAGCGCGTTTGGCCGGATGCTTTGGTCCTTGGAGCCATCCTTTCTTATGGTGTCAAAGTAATAGCCGATTTCCGGGTTCCAGTACTCGGCGTTTATCTTGCTTTTCAATTCCTCGGCTCTAGCACTCCACCTCTTTTCGCTGACAGAGTCGCCTACGAGCCTAGCAAGCTCGCTGCCCACCGCAAGGCTTTCGTAGAATAACGCCTGCACGTCGTTTGCGCTCTTGCGCCGGTCGATGTGATCCATCCAGGTTGAGTCCTGTATCGGCAGTTTCGTCGCAATGCCTGTAAAGCCGTGCTCGATGAATCCGTCGCCGTCGAGGTCCTTCTGTAGGCCCCAGTCTACGAGGTTGACTATGGCAGGCCACCTCCTGCGCAAGTACTGCAAGTCGCCCGTTGACATCACGTACTGTCGTATAGCCCACGGGAAGAGAAAGGTCGAGTCTGCAGAACCGTAAGTGGTGGAGTGCAGAAAGGCTCTGCCACTTATTATCATGGGAAGCTCCCCCTTGGTCACACCTTTGGCGCCGCTTGCCTGGTGGCGCAGGAAATTGTCTATCGCCTTCCTTGCAAACGCATAGTCTCCCATCGCAAGGTAGCCCCGAAGCGACCATCCTGTGTCGCGAGCCCAGTAGTTCGGGAATCGAGGGAAGCCGGCGCATATTCCCGGGCCCAGTCCGTCATACTCACCTTTCAGGTACTTGAGAGAGGCCTTGGCCTTCTCGTACGCTCGGATAAGCCGGTTCATCTCGGCGCTCTGCCTCTCGCCTGTTTGCCGAATGGTCAGAGTTGACGACGAGTAGTGGAGAAATCCGCCGCGCGTTTCTTCAAGCAGCTGAGCATAGTTGTCGCGCATTTCCACGAACTCACGCAGGCATTCCTTGCCGCTTGTAAAGCTACCAGTTCCCACAAGCGCCATTTCCGTTGGTTGGCTACCCACCTCCACGTCGTACGACAGCTCGAGGTCATTATCAAACGAGTCCGTGAGTATCCTGCGCGGCTCCAGATCCTTTGGCGCAACGCCTATTGTGCCAAAGTACTGTGCCTGTTTTTGAGGCGAAGTGCTCAGGTGCAGGCAGTTGCTCTTCCTGTCGTACCTTGATGTGTTGCTCTGTGATACTGCGGCGAGGCCATAGCTCGTGATGTTACCGTCAATGAGAAAGTGCATCCTGACGCGCCTCTTCTTTCTTCCCCGTTTCATGACAAGGCCCTCCAGTAGGCGCAGGCTGGTCATCATGACAAATCCCTTGCTTTCTTGCGGAACAAATAGGGTCCTTGTGACGCTTAGCCCCGCCAACTCGTGCCGTGTCTGCAGCACGCCGTTTTCGTGCCTTGACGACACCACAAAATTCGGCAGCCTTTTCCTCACGCCCTCTTCCATCGATATCTCCACGACGATTCGTCCAAACACGCGCACAGGCGGCACATACAGCCCGCCGTTGTCGTACTTTACCCCCATCCAGGTCCACGGCGCGGACAGCGCGCCTGACGACGAGCAGATGATGTACGCTTTCTTGCCGGACAGCGCGAGCGGCGTGGCAAAGTCGCGGAACACGTCTTCTGAGGACTCTGTCTCGGCCGTCGGGTCCAACGGCAGCACCACATTTTCATTCTGCAAGGCCACACTGTCTGAAAACGTGAAAGGAGTTGTTATCAGCTCAAAGCCCTCCATCCTGCTCATGATTGCAAGCTTGTGTCTTCCCTTGCGCAGGCCGCCATTTATTACTAGGAAACGCGCGCTCTGGAAAGGCTTGAACGCAAGCGGCCGCTCCTCTGAAATCAAGGCGGCGTTGACAAGCGAGTCGCCCGTGACGACGTAGATGCTCTTTTTCTGGACGGGGATCTCGTCGATGTACAGGTCGAGCGAGACAATGTTGCCACCAAGTGGGACCGGCGGGTTCAAGAGCGAAAATACAAAGCCTTCCTGCTTTTCAGGGCCCGTTACTACGGTCGCGTTCTTCAGGCTTCCCTTGACGTATGAAAGCGAAGTGTGTATTGCATCAAGGGTGCCGGTCAACGCTCCCTTAGGGGTTCATTTTCCTATATTTTTGCTTTTGACCTTCAGTCGACTGATTTCTACGCATGTAGAAACATACGAAAACGGTTAATAACCGTCCTCTCTCCCTCATGGCTACTCCGTATGGAGAATGCTCTGGACCGCCCCGTCACGTCCTTCGTCAGCCGGCAGTTTGTCCTGATTGATGGCGAACTTGACGTGGCCAAGGCCGTAGAGACAATGCAGGCAAGAAACGGTGACACCATCATTGTCACCCACAGAGGGGCACCCATCGGCATAGTGACTGACAGCGACATACTTGACAAAGTGGTGCAGACCGGCGGCGACTCTGACATGATACTTTTGAAAACCGTAATGACTAGCCCCATCATTACTGCAAGCCCTAAGGCGACTGCGCGCGAAGTGCTGGGATTGATGCGGTTCTATAAGGTAAAGCGCATACCAATCGTCGAGGAGGACAAGGTGCGGGGCATCGTCACGCAAAAGGCCCTTGCAGACTCCATCCGGACTTCCGTGCTTGAAAGGACGTTTCGCAAGTACAGGTCCGCGGTACGCAGCCATCTAAAGGCGCTTCTTGGAAACATGGGGCTCGTCATCCAGTTTGCCGGCATCCTGCTAGTGTTCCCCGCGTTGCTTGGCGCGTTCATTGGCCAGACCGAGTCGGCGACCGGCGTGTTCATTGCGGTAGTCGGCCTGTTTGCGACGGGTTTTGTGCTCAGCACCTACGGCGAGCGCGGGCCCATAAACCTGAAACAGTCATCCATACTTGTTGTAAGCTGCTTCCTGCTTCTCGGCCTTTTCGGCAGCATACCCTACATGTACGTCAACCCATTCGGTCCAGACATACCTGTCGAGGCGCTTTTCGTAAACAGCTTTTTCGAGAGCATCTCGGGGTTTACCACCACGGGCCTATCCATGATAGCGTTTCCCGAAAACATGCCAGACAGCCTCATCTTCTACCGCGCCTACACCCAGTGGACCGGCGGCCTTTCTTTCATTTACCTTATCATGACGCTCTTTTACCCGGAGCAAAAGCTGCAGGCGATGCGCGACATTATCTCCGGCAGCGCACTCAGGTTTAAGCAGCTGCTGATAACTATCACCGTCATCTTCACAGTATACACCGTAGTTCTTGCGCTGATGTTCTACGCCACAGGCGGAACAAACCCGTACCACACGCTGGCACTTGTCTTCGACTCCGTGACAGGCGGAGGTTTCGCGCCGTCTTCTACGGCGGTGACACCAACAAATGTCCCACATCTACTCCTCCTTGGCGTAGGCATGATAATATCAGCCCTGCCGTTTGCCTTCCACTACTCGATATTTTCTAAGGAGCTGCGAAGGAAAAAGCTCGGCCTTGAAGTACTCGTCTACGCCATATTGATGACCTCCGCGGTGCCGGTCTTCCTCGTGCTCTCTGACACCGACCCCCTTACCTCGGCATTCCATGTGGTGAGCGCATCCACAAACTCAGGCTTTCAGTACCTGGACATACAGGCGTCGCCGATTGCCGCAAAGGTGGCCCTGATCCTGATCATGATGGCAGGCGGGACGACGTTTTCCACCGCAGGCGGCATCAAGATAGGCAGGTTCCTGCTCATCTACCAGAAACTTGCCAAGAAGGACCTGACGGACGTTTACACATCGGTCTCACCACAATTGATGGACAAGGCTTTTAGGCAGGCAGCAATCGTGATCGGACTCTTCGTCGGTGTGGCCCTTGTCACAGGCTCGGCGCTCAGCTTGCTTGAAGATGCGCCTTTTGAGGACGCGCTGTTCGAGGCGGTGTCCGCGCTCACGACGACCGGCCTTTCCACAGGCATAATTGCTATAGATGCGGACCTTGTGCCAAAGCTCATTCTGATGGCAAATATGCTGGCTGGTAGGTTCGAGATAGTCGCCATCCTGTTCATCTTCTTTGCATGGTTCAGGCGCTAAAAAATTGCTGCTGAACACACGTTTTACCACTTGAGAACTCATCCGTGCAGCAAAGCCTTAATCGTTCGATCACTGTGTCTGTTGACCGCTGCATACTCGGAAAGCAGCCTTTTACCTCGCTTAGATAATAACATCACCCATCCATCGCGGGTGTTATGCCCTTTGGCCCCTGGCGCTTACTTGACTTAGCCTTATTACCTGCTCTGGATCAGGCAGTACAGCAAGGATGTTCGATATAATGATCTCTTGGTTTTCATTTATCAAGATATCGGGAAAGTGCTCTCTCACTATCGCAGCGATATCGTCAGTCAGCCGGGCTATGGTTTCTTTCAGCCTTACCTGCCCCGCTTCATGCCTATCGAGTTCGACCAGTTTGAACTTGGGAGGCCGAACCATGCTTTCGAGCTGAGCCTTGTACTGTGTGCGCCGTGCTACTTCGCCTCTGACATAGATGACTACATTTGGTGGAAATCTCGGTTCCATGTGAGAAAATTAAGCAGTGGCGAGGAAGCAGAGTAATCAAGAATACCACGAAGACTAATTGGTTTGGCCACTGGAAGGGTGAACAGCTTTGCGTGGTTGCCAAACGGCAAGGATAGCTGTTGGATTAAGATGGCAACGTGAGAATGGAACAAAGCTTTTTTATCATTCTGGACAGCTAGACCTGATGGTAGAATTAGCATTGAGAGCATCGCCACCATTTTCCAAAATTCTAGTTGCTGTAGACCGCTCTGAAAACTCCAATAGAGCCCTTGAGTATACGTTGAAGCTAGCGAAGTTACATGAATCCAAAGTAACAATATTGCATGTTGTCGAGCCATCGCCATCTGCTCCTGAAACACATACTGCAATTCGTGCATTTGAGATAGCAGTTGAGGATGAAGCAAGAAAGTTCCTTGATAGTC
>NZ_DASWIL010000016.1:0-33931 GCF_036397675.1 Nitrososphaera sp.
TCCTTTGATTGACATTTACATTCCAAGGGCAAGTATCGTGAACGAGTCGGCCGCTTCTTGGCACTTGTCCAGCATGCCTTCGATACCTTCTACCGCGTCCTTGAACAAAAGAAGGTCCTTGGTGTCAGGTATGCCGCCAAGAGCCTTGATTATCATTGCGCGGTACTTGGCATCCACCTGGCGCTCCAGTTTCCGCACTTCCTGCACTTCCTGCACTTCCTGCGCAAGCTCTATCGCGGTTGCAGGGTATATCGAAAGCGCCCTGCCCATCTCGTTCAGTTTGAATATCACGTCCACGACCGTGCCCACCAGGTGCTCAAGGCCGCACCTTTCATGTTTGCTATACGAAACGCGATGCCGCTGATGTAGCCGGCGATGTCATCGATCAGGTACGCGGTCCTCAAAATGTCTTCGCGGTGCGCCATGAGGCCTCCTATCTCTGCGACTTCACGCGCGATGTTGCGGCGCAGGTTCTCCACCTCTTCTTCGGTGTTGCGCATCCGCTCAAGGCAGGCGTGCATGTCCTTGTCGTCGCCTCTGACTGGCGAGGTTGCCAGGGCGGAAAGGTCGCGGGAAGCGTTCAGTATCTTGCTGATTTCGTCCTGCAAAACTGCCAGGGCCTTTCTCTTTGCCTGGACTTCAAGTTCCCCGCTGTACATTTGCACACTGACAACTCCGGCTGGCTAATAATTCTTTTGATATCACCCTGTCACGCGACCGTCGAGCTGTCGCACAAGACTAGAACCCGCGCAGGGACTTTGGCTTTAGCATTTCGGGGTGCGACTTTAGCTTCCGTACAAGTTCCAGCATTTTTTCGCGGTCACCGGGCATCGTGCCCTTTATCGAATACATGTTTGACGCGTGGTTTACCCTGAAAACCACAGGCGTCCTAGGATCAAAGTCCCGGATCAGCATCTCCAGCTCTTCAAGAACCTGCATGTCATCGAGAAACACAAACGGCTCAGCATACTTGGACATGAACTCTTCATGCAGGCTCTGGTCGAGGTGCAGCGTAAGAGCGCCGACGTAATCGGGCGCAACCTCGCTCAGCACTTTGGTAGTGTCGGCGATGTGCTCCTTGCTGTATTTTTTGCCGCCAAGGCCGAGGATTATCATGCACGACAGGACATAGCCGTGCTTTCTGGCCTTGTTGCAGGCCTGGACTATTGATTTTCCGGTAGCGCCCTTGGTCACCTTTTTCAGGACGATGTCGTTGCCGCTTTCTATTCCTACGTAAAACATGTGCAGGCCCGCCTTGCGCAATTCCGCAAGCTCGGTGTCTGTCTTTTGCAGCAGGTTCTTTGGCATGGCGTAGCACGACACGCGCTCTATCTTGGAGAACTTTTGGTAAAGGTATTGCAATATCTGAACCAGCCTTTCTTTGGACAGGTTGAGCGCGTCGCCGTCGGCAAGGAATATCCTCTGCGTGTCCGGGTAAAGCCGGGCCATCAGGTCAATCTCGGCGCGAATCTCATCCAAGGACCTCTCGACGTACTCTTTTGTCCTGTACATGTCGCAGAACGAGCACTTGTTGAAGGACAGCCCAGGGTGACCTGGAAAATCATTGAATTTGCCTCTGACGGCGGCCTGTACAGAGGGTAGTCGTAGGTCAGCTCCATGCGTGCAAATAGGCCTTTCTAATAATTATGACTTTGCGGGTCAGCTCGTCGCGAGATCTTCATAGTTTTTGACTCAGTCTGGAGCAGCAAAACTCACCTCATCCCCGGCTCTTTTCGGCCAAGAGAGCGGTATTAACCTTTGCAGCAAGCCTCTTTTTCAGGCGCTTTACGCTCGACGACATGTCAAGCGTGGCCATTGCAGGGTAGGCAAGCGCGATAGCCACAAGGACTTTTCCTTGAGAACCTAGGCCGCAGCGGAATATCGAAATGCCCTCGCCGGGCTTGACGGCTTTGAGCGATGCCCGCTCAAGCGCGATGGTGCCGTAGAGCTCCTGCAGGCGCCTTTCAATCGCAGTCGCCGCTTCGGCTGCGGGGCAACCATGCATGACTGAAATGTAGCGCCTCTTTTCGCGCCTTTTGAGCGTCACACCGTCACCCTCCGTCCAAGCCGCGATTCCAGCCATCCTTCAAGCTCGGCCCAGTGCCTCGCAGGCCTCATGCCGCACTCCTCAAGCAGCGCGTCAAGGCACCTGCCGGACACCATGCTTGAGGGCGAAGTCGCGCCGCTCGATATCACAAGCTGGCAGCGGGCAAGTTTGCAGAGCCGGTAAAGCTCCTGCACCTGCGCAATCCACTTGGCCGCCGCCTTTCCATCCATAGCCCTTGCCTGCGAGACCTGCACCTCCAGGCCTGCGCCGGCCTGGACTCTTTTCTTTAGTTTTTCTCGGGCTTTGCCAAAATCCTGGACGATTGTAAGGTCTGCACGCGCTATGTCCTCGATCCTGTCAGAGACTACGAGATAGGGATATTTCACGGGCCGCATAGGTGCCTTGACGACCCTTCGGATTGCGTCTGGAAATTCGCCTATCGCCGCTATCTTGTCTATGCCAAGCTCCCTTGCAACCGCCGGCGCGTCAAAGCTGCCTCCGACGCAGAGATCTAGCCTAAAGACAGAAGCCCCCTATAAGCTTGGATGTTGCCCGACGGCCGATAGCGCCTCACCGGCCTAAACTTGACCCTGACGGTGTCGGCTTCGGCAAGCGACACCCTGCCCTGGCAGATCCTCTGCTTGTCAAGCCGCAGGTAAAGGTTACCCTTTTCGTCCGAGTAACCTTCAATGTGGTCGGCAAGTTCTTGCCTGTCGGCGCTGTTGAGCGACGACATAATCTTGGCGGCAAGCGCACCTGCGTCCCTGCTTGGGACCGTTGCTTTCAAAAGCACTATGTTGTTGCCAAAGTGGCCCTCTGCCGGCTCGCCGGAAAAGCTTGCGGCAGGCACAGCGAGTGCTTTTTCCAACGCTGCAAGTACCTTTTCTCTGTCCTCCGTCGCGTGCAGGACGACGTCTACTTCAGCGGCAGAGAATTTTAGCTCTTCAGGCATCGACAAAAAGAAGAAAGAGAGAGGGTCTAAAAAGTTATTGCGTGGCCGGCTCGGCCGCTGCCACTTCGACTGGCTTGGCCTCGGTCATGGCCCTTGATTCCGGCGTCGATATTAGCTTGGTCTTTTTGATGCCGATGTGGCGAATAGTGGCTATCTTGCGCGCTTCTTCGTATATCGCCGCGCCGATAAGGCTGTTACTCTCCCGGGGTATGCTGGCGGACTTGCTTCCCGTCACCTGCTGCACGAACTGCTCGACTGTCAGCTGCGGTATCTTCTCTGACAGCATCTTGTTTGCTATCATGCGTATCTCGTGCTTTTTGGAAGCGTTAATACGCCTCTGTGTAAATGTCACGAAAGCGACACGGAACTTGTAGCCGTCTTGCGTCGTATAGTCCTGCACAAAACTGACCATCGAGCTCCCGCGCCTGACGAGGCTCCTAAGAAATTCCTTGGCGTACTCGTGGCCCTTGAAGCGGGTGCTTGCTATGCCATCTGTCATGTTATCTATCTGTACATACACCTTTATCTGGTGCTGATCCATCGTCTGGTCCGGGTTGCCCTTCATCATGTCATGCAGAGTATTTTCAATGACCCTCCCCTTGGCCTGCTCGGCTTCGGTTACGGGAACGTAGTTAACGGATCCGGGCGGCTCAAATCCGGCCGGCTTGTTGACGATGACCCATTGCTTGTCTCGCCACTTGTCGCGGACGCGGCCTCCCTTCTTTGCTCCTTTGGCCATTATCTTTCACGCTTGTTATCCAGAATATATATTGTGCGTCAGTTTTTCGGCGTGATTTCCTTTATGCCGCTCATGTACGGCTGCAGGACGCGGGGGATCTCCACTGTGCCGACCGGCGTCTGGTAGTTTTCGATGATTGCAACAAGCGTGCGCTGGACGGCCACGAGCGTGCTGTTGAGCGTGTGCACAAGTTTCGTGTCCTCGTTTGTTTTATCGCGGAACCGTATGCCAAGGCGCCGGGCCTGGTAGTCAAGGCAATTTGAGCATGACACTAGCTCCCTGTACGCGCCCTGGCCGGGCATCCACGCCTCTATGTCGTAGGTCTTGGCAGATATCTTGCCCGTGTCGCCGGAACACAAAAGCATGACGCGGTGTGGTAACTCAAGCTGGTCAAGGAACCCCTGCGATATGGCAAGCATCCTCTCGTGCTCTTTGTCCGAGTCTTCGGGCCTACAATAGACAAACTGTTCGACTTTGTCAAACTGGTGCACGCGGAAAATCCCCTTCATGTCCTTTCCGTGCGCGCCCGCCTCCTTGCGGAAGCATGGGCTCATCCCGGCGTAGCGCAGCGGGAGTTTCTTGCCTTCGAGTATCTCGCCCATGTGCATGCCTGCTATGGCGTGCTCGGACGTGCCAATCATGTACAGGTCCTCGCCTTCCAGCTTGTAAATGACATCCTCAAAGTCGCCAAGTATGACCGCGCCTTCCATAGGTTCTCGGCGTATCATGAACGGCGGCTGCACGGGTGTATAGCCTTTTTGCGCAAGAAAGTCGAGTGCAAATGATGTCAGCGCGGCGTTCATCCGGACAAGCTCATTTTTCAGGAAAAAGAACCGGGCGCCGGAAACCTTGGCAGCCCTTTCCAAGTCGAGTAGGTCAAGCGCGGTAGCGATGTCGACGTGGTCCTTTGGGTTTTCCATTTCGCGGATCTTGCCAACAGTCTTTACGACAACATTGCTTGTTTCGTCCTTGCCCTCTGGAACAGAATCGTGGAGCAGGTTTGGGACAAGCATAGCAAGCCGCTTGAAACCATCTTCTACCGCCAAGCGATCTTGCTCTGCCTTTTCCATGCCGGCGCTCACCTGCTTCATTTCCGCAAGCTCAGAACTTGCGTCCTTGCCGGATTTTTTCTTGGCTGCTATCACTTCTGACAGTCTGTTTTTCTTTTGCCGCAGGTCCTGCGTTTCGACGATGAGCTCGCGCCTGCGCCTGTCGAGGCCGACAAGCTCGTCCAAGGGAAATTCCACGTTGCGTTTCTTTAGCATCTGGCGCACAGCGTCAGGGTTTTCCTTCAAGAGTTTTGGGTCGAGCACCACCCATCAACCGCCCTGCGCCATCACTTTCCGGGACACAGAGATGTGGTCGAGGATTTCGTCAAGAGTGCTCGCCGCGGCGGCCATCATTGACCGGCGGCTACCGATTGCAACGTACACGGTTCTTCCCCGCGAGAACATTGAAAGCGTCAAGCCTTCTGGCAAGTTAACATTGTCTGGTATTAATGCCTTCACGGCTGCCCTTGCCTGCAGCGCACTAGGAAACTGCACCTGCACTGCTATTTCCACTTCAAGACGCCGCAAATTTTTCGTCATTTACCGCAGCCTTTAGACACGAAAGGAATGGATCAAGAGAAGTGGCAGGTATCCGGCAGCCGGCCGCGGCGGCGTGGCCGCCCCCGGTCCCCTTGACAGACTCGGCGCAGTGGCGGATGACAAGCCCGAGGTTCGCCTTTGAGACGCAGCCGAGGCTCTTTCTCGAGGAGAACTTGTAGGTCCCATCCTGCGCAAGTGTCCTGGCGAACACCAGCCGTCCGGCAAGGGTCGGTGAGCCGCTCAAAAGCGACGAGACCGCACCCAGCATGTCCTGCGCGACCAGCCCGTCGCCATTGACGAACGCGCTCGTCCCGTCGTCTGTGACCCTCCACTTTTCAGAGAATATCGTGGAAATGTAATTGCGCAAAGTGGTCCGATATTGCACGCTTATCTCCTCGCCGGCCGTGAGCATGGCATTCCTGTCGCCCATGCATATCGCGACTCCGACTCCGGGCTTGCCTATCCTGCCGCACGCGTTGAGAAGCGTCGCAAACTCGCGGGCGTCGCGCAGCTGGCTGCGCTTGTCCTCGCCGGCAAGTGTGTAGACATATCCTATCAGGTCGTTGATTACGCCCGTTGAGGTCTTGTTCGCGGTGGCAACGAACTTGGCAATTGCGTCCAGGACGGCGCTTTTTTCTTCCTGCGAGAACTCTGCCGGAACCCGCCAGCGCCCGTTGTCCTTGAGCCTTATCCCGGCGTTCTTCAAGATCGCGTGGCAGTTGTCCCGGTTCCATGTCAAACCTTCTATGAACGGAAATGACGTGAACGCCAGCGCTTCGTGGAGCGGCCGGGTTTCCCTGCCTGTTAGCATGATGTCAAGGTCAACGTTGACAAGCCCCGCGGACTTGGCAATCTCCAGTATCTCGTTGTTCAATCCCATAAACGACCTCTTGTCACCCTGGTCCTGCCTATCTCCGACTGCTGAGACGACGGCTATGCACGAGAGGTCGCGGTTTTTCCTGTCAAGGGCGCTTGCAACCATGTATGCCATGCCGCCGGCCGGCACCTCTATGCCGCCGTCGATGCCAAACTTCCACGCGTTCATGACCTGGCCGGCGTCGTCTGTCAGCATCTCTTCTTCGGGTATCTGATGATGGTCGATGACGACCCACCTGTAGCCAAGGGTCTTGCGGAACTGAGCCGCCATCCCACCTCCCAGGTCTGTTATGACGTAAAACTCGTGGTCCTCTGCCTTCATCCTCTCGATGACTGCAGGGGTCATGTCCGAGACCGTGCGGACGGCGCATTTTGCCCCCATGCGCGCAAGGGCGGTCGCGATTATGCTCCCGGAAGTGATTCCGTCAGCGTCAAGATGTGTAACTACAGCTATCTCGCTCCCAGCTTCGACGACGGAGCGGATCTTGTCGCAAAACGGCTTTAGAGCAGAAATGAGCCGGGAGCTGTCGCCCATTTGCGCTCAAGTGCCTTACTCTAGCTGGGCGACGACAGCTGCGTATTTCCAGGTAGCAGGGATCTTGCCGTTGCTCTTGTAGTACCCGGCAAGCCGGTGGATTTTGGCCTCCACAAGTTCGAGCGAGCGTACGTTTCGGTGGTCGCTATTGTGGGCCTTCAGGTGCTTTTGCAATCCTGCGGCCTTGCGGACCAGCCGGTCAAGGTCCTCTGGCATCTCTGTCTTGATATTGTTGTCGGCCATAATCAGGGTGAGCTTTTTGCCCATTACAGGCTTTGCAAGAGGCACGCCATGCTCGTCTCTCAGCTTCAGCCCTATCTCGCTTGGGCCAAGTCCGTCCTTGGACATCTTGACCACAAGGGACGATATCTGATCAGGGCTCGTCGTCAGCCACGACGGAGGGGACTTTGAAGTGGGGCGGATAGAATGTGATTTACCATGAGTGTGAACGTGGGTTCGCGCCATACGCTTTTAAAATTCGGCCCATGCGTGTCTTAAATGTTACTTGGCAGTCCCGCATGTTACGCAAGGGAAAGTGCAATTCAGTGTGTTCACAAAGGTTAAATATTCGGATTAAAAATGGTAGGTAGTATGAATAAGCCGATCATAATGGCGATGGCCGTGTTGGCTGTATTCTTCTCTGCGACGGCTGTTTCAGTGCCAGTCTTGCCGGCCGCTCACGCACAGTATGGTGTGGGTGGAAGCCCGGTGGCAGGCGCAAGTCCGGAGCAGCTGCTAGAATGCGAACAGTACGACATCCCGAAGGCAAATTGCACGGAAAACGCCATTCTTGCAAAGAGAAGGCTGATTTACGCACAGGAGAACCCATCAACGGGCTCTGGTACATCAATGCTCTCGACCAATGCAGGTCAGACATGGGTGTTTATAGGCGTCCTGGCAGCAATCTTTGGTGGCGTGGCCGCAGCGTTCTTCTTCAAGGGCAGAGGCGCAACACCTCCAAGCTAGACATCCCCCACTTTTTCCTTTTTGTTTTTAATTTTTCGCAAGCTTGAGACGCGTCCATGTACTTTCTTCAGTATGCTTCGAGCGCACGATGACCAAAATGTATATATCTTTGAGCATCTTGGGATAATCTAATGAACTTCGGAAGTCTATTTGGGCAGATCGGTCCGAACTACGACCCACTGTTCTACGACGTCATGGTCTACATATTCGGAACCATGCTGTTCGCAGTGTTCCTGTTGGGCGTCATAGCCTTCTGGCTTAGGAGGAAGGGTCTTGGCGGTGGATCTGCGAAGGAAAAGTGGTCCCAAGAGCTCGAAAAGTACTTCGAGCGCGAGCAGATCGGCCTGATTCCAGACGAAAAGCACCACTGGTAAAATATCCCGGGGCCTCAAGCCCTTTTTATCTTATTTTCTTTCACTCTTGATATAAGATCTTACAACATTGACAACGTTTTCAATGCCGTCAGTGTTTTCAGCCATCTTGTTTAGCCGCAGTGTTTTTTCGCGGTAGGCAGGGTCGCCTAGCACCTGCTCAATCGCCCCGGAAATCTGCGCAGGTTTCAGCCCCTTTGGATTGAGCATCACGCCGATGCCAAGCTTCGCCGCGTTCCCGGAATTGCCGAGCTGCTCGCCGTGGTTTTCTATCGGTATCGTGACGACCGGTTTGCCGAACTGGATTGCCTGCGATAGAGCCGTGTGGCCGCCGCGCAGGACTATAAGGTCGCTTAGTGTGAATATTTCGTCCTTCACAGGACACCATTCGTAGTACCACGCCGACGGGCCCACCTTACAGGGCTCTGTGCTGCCGTTTGGCCTTCCTTCAGAGAAAACGAACTGCGCCTTGCCGTCAAGCTGCCCTGCTGACTCGAGCGCAAGCCTGACAAGCGGCATTCGGGTCTGTACCGGTCCGCTTATGTGCACAAACACTACGGGGCGCGACCTCTCAAAGCCAAGCGACCTTGCAACTTTGTCTACCTGCTCCTCGTTCACGTGCGGCTTGGGCGCGGTAAAGCCGATGTACTCTATTTTTTTCGCTGCCGCTCCCACACCCCACACGTTGTGCGCGGATATGGTATACGGCGGCGGAAGGTCCGGCACCAGTATCCTGTCTGCCATGTTCCACATCGAGCCCAAGAACTCTCCGGCCATCATTTCAAACAGCCGCGACACTGCGAGCTCGCGCAGGCGGGGAGAGAGCAAGAGCTTGACCTGGTTCAGGATGACAACTGACGGTATGCCCAGAAGCTTGGCAGCAAAGATAGGCGAAAGGCGCGAGTCTGAAACTATGACGTCGGGCCCGTACATGGTCATGTTGCGGGTCTCGGCGTTCACCTGTCTTGAAAAGTTGGCAAACCAGAGGGGGATGTTGGCTATGCTTTGCTTTATCGAAAAGCTGCCCTGCCCGCTCCACGCAAATTCAACCGGCGGGACCGTCCAGCATTCATAGCCCCGCATTGAGACGTAGCTTGCGGCTTCACCATACGACGAGAAACGGACCTGCACGTTTCCCTGATGCAGGTGGTCGGCAACCATTACGAGCCTGCTTGCGTGCCCGAGCCCTACGCCGTAGGGAGCAAGATAAGCCCTGCCCACATGACCCGCTAGATGGGCGGTGATATTATTTGTATTGTCCAAGCCTTGCCACCTCTCCTCCGGGCGAGTGTTCCTTGAACACCTCTGCCTGGAACCTGTAAAGCCTAGACGATGGGTCAAGCCACACGTCTGGCGGCGCGCCGGCCTTATAGCACAGGTTGACCAGGTATTCGTCAACGTCCCACCCAAGTTCAGCAGGCACCTGCGGCAAGAGCAGGCCCGTGCCGTGCTTCCACCGCAAGATCAGCCCGTCCTGTCCGATCCTGATGCCTTTCTTTGCAGGCATCTCTTCCGGCTCTGTCAGCACGCTCACCTCAAAGGTGATGCTTTCAAGTTCCTTGCGATCCACCGGCGGAAAGCGCGGGTCCTGCGTCGCCGCAGCTATCGCGGCTTCTACCACAGACTGGTAAAGCGCCTTGTAGGCCTGCGGGAAGCCTATGCATCCTCGCAGGTGCTCCTCGTTTCTTGTCAAGTAGTTCAGCGTCACAAAGACGCCAGACATGAGCCCGGCTTTTTCAGTTTTCAGCACGACCTGCTTTTCCAGGTAATGCTGCACTGCCAGGCGCGCAAGGCGCACCAGCTTCTGTCCTTCGGCGTCAGAAACCACGCCCAGTCTTGCATTTACGGACTAAAAAGCGCTGTGAATGCAAGACATATTAACTACAACCGGCCCAACTCTATCACATGATGAACTGCCCTTCGTGTGGAGCTATCATGGTCTGGCTCAACGGCTCGGTCCTGCACGACCCGCCCACGAGATTCTACCAGTGCCGACCGTGCGGCATAAAGGTAACCAAGTTTGCCGACGGCTCCGAGGAAACAGAGCAGGCAGAGCAAAAGGCAGCCCAGTGATTCTAGGCAAAGAATAATAACATTTGGCGCTCGCACTTGACCGGATGAAGCCCCGTTCCCTGAAAGAACAGCTTGAGGACAAGAATAAGATCATAGTTTTGCCCGGGGTGTTTGACGCGCTGAGCGCAAGGATTGCGGAGCAGGTCGGATTTGGAGCGATGTTCCAGACAGGCTACGGCTCGTCGGCCGCGCTCCTCGGCATGCCCGATTTCGGGTTCTTAAACGCCGGCGAGACGGTGGACAACGCAAGGCGCATAATAAGAGCCGTAAACGTCCCGGTGCTAGTTGACGCCGACACCGGATACGGCAACCCGCTCAACGTATGGAGGCTGGTGCGCGACTTGGAGTCGCTCGGTGCGAAAGGAATATTCCTTGAAGACCAGGTGTGGCCCAAAAGGTGTGGCCACATGGCCGGCAAGGACGTGATACCAAAAGACGACTACCTCCCAAAGCTAAAGGCGGCGCTTGAAGCCCGGCGCAGCAGGGACTTTGTCATTGTCGCCCGGACCGATGCCCGCGCACCCGCAGGGCTTGACGAGGCCATAGAGCGTGGCAAGGCGTACAGGAAGGCCGGCGCGGACGTAATATTTGTAGAGGCGCCAATGACTGTAGCCGAGCTGAAAAAGGTCGCTGACGAGATAAACGCGCCCTTGGTGGCGAACATGATCGAAGACGGCGTGACTCCAAACCTGCCCGCAAAGGAGCTTCTAAGGCTCGGCTACCGCGTCGCGGTCTTTCCGCTTTCAGGGCTTTACAGCGCCACCTACGCCATGCGCGAGGTGTTTGAGGAACTAAAGAAGACTGGTGCCACCAGAAAGACGCGCAGGATGATGGTCACATTCAAAGACTTTAACAAGTTTGTCGACCTGCAAAAGTATATGGGACTGGAGAAGAGGTACGGCTAGTTGGCCAGAAAGGCGGATGCGCAAACTGCGTTGCTGAAGGAGATACTTGTAGAGCTCAGGAGGCTCAATGCAAACCTCGAACGGCGCGCGACCCCGCCTGAAATGCCGCCAAAAGAATCGGAGCACGACGAATCTGAAGACATGGACGAGTTTGAATAGCCTACAACGCGTTTACCAGTCGGTTCATCTTGTCCAGGCTCACTTCAAAGCCGAACCTGCTTTCTTCCTTTTTCATGTGCCTGTACATACTCATGAGCAAGTTCGCGTGCCTTATGGTGGACAGCTTGCCGTCCATCTTTAGCCTGACTATGCGGTAGACGTCGTCGTAGTAGCTGAAGTAAGAGAGCACGCGCTTGCGGTATTTCTTGAAGTCAAACTTTTCGTCGCCAAGCGACTCGAGGAAAAAGTCGCAGCAGATGAGCGACGGGATGATGCCCTCACCCAGCATAGGGAAAACGCAGCCTATCGACTCGCCGACGCCAACGACGTTTCCGTCAAAGAAAGGCTCCATCCTCTTTGGAGGGGCGAGCCTTATCGGCCTGCCGATCTTTTTAACCGACTTTGCTTCAGGGTGCCTTTCAAAGAACTCCTTGATGCCACGGTACTTTTTCAGGACGTCGCCAGCCCCCATGTACCCCTTGCCATCTCCAAGCGGAAAGTACCAGAAATAGCCTTTGGCGCCCGCGTAGCCGATGGTGTAAAACTCGTCCTCGCCCTTGACCTTTTCAAGTAGGTATTCGTAGGCAGGAATGATAAAGTCGTCCTTTGATTTTGGCAAAAGCGTGCGGTGGAGTCCGGTGCAGTCAAGCACCAGATCGTAGTCATCAAGTGGGAACGTTTCCCTAGTGACCTTGGCGCCGTACTTTATCTCAAGCCCTTTCATCAAGTCGTGCTCCCACCTGCGCTTGTCGTAGGTGACCAGCCCCTTCAGGTCGAGGTGCTCGACCTTGTCGTTTGGCAGGTCCATCCGGAGCCTCTTGCCCACGTGCAGGACATAATCGTCAAAGACAAGGCCTGCCTTCTTCGAGAACTTGTCAAGCATGTGCTTCGACGCGCCCCACGCGCAGACGGGCCAGTGTTCTTCAGGCCTCGATGCCTCGAATACCTCGACATCGTGGCCCCGCGCTTGCAGCATGCTGCCAAGGTAACTGCCGGCGACGCCCGCTCCGGCGATAGCAAACCTCAATGCTGTAGAGGGCGCCCGGTTTACTTATAATCCTTGTCGCTTTCGTAGCGCTCCACTACACGATAGCGGACGTATTTGTCATCAGGCGAGTACTTGGGTGGGTGTGGGTCCTGCGTCGGCTTACCGCACTTAGGGCACACTTGCTTGAGCGTGTATGCGCCGCAGGCAATGCACTTGCGTATAAGGTGCTTCATGCCTAACTCTGGTGCGTTTTCTTGGACTCTTCGCGGGCAAAATTGAACGCGCCGTGCTGCTTTTCTATCGCCAGACGGACTTTTTCCACCGCGTTGTTCATCGACTTTTCCGCGACCTTGAAATTCTCTGCAGTGACAACTATCCTGTAGCGCGGGGCGCCGATATACGTGACTTCGGTCTTGGCGCTGCCCTTGCCACTCTCGACTCCGGCAAGAGTCGTCTTTATTATCTCGATGCCGTCGGGCTTTCTTGAAGATATCTCCATCACACCCCTCACCTCGACCTGGGGCACCTGTATCTTGTTGCTCTCCTCCTCCATCGCCTTTTTCAGATCGTCTGACAGTTCAAACTTATCGAGCACTTCGGGCCCCTTGCGGGCCACTTCCTCAAAAACATCGTAAACGTAATCGTATTTTGCAAGTATCTTTTCTTCGACTTCTGATACCTGCGCGTCGGTCATCTTCAGCCGCGCCTTGATGAAGTCCATAAAGGCCTGGGCCTTCTCGTTCTTCTTGACTTCTATGAGCTTTGACTTGCGCTCCTCGCCGGATACCTGCTTGAGCGAGCAGTCGACCTCGCCCCTTGCCTTGTTGACGCGGATTACCTTGAGGACCGCCTTTTGCTTTGGCCTGACGTAGCGCTCGATGTTCCGTATCCAGCCGGTCGCTATCTCTGATATGTGCAGAAAGCCGGTCATGCTGTTGTACTCGTCAAGCACCACATACGCGCCATGACCCGTCACCTCTCTGACGGTTGCAATGACTATCTCGCCTTCTTCCGGAAGGCGCGAGACTTGAGCAGACATGCGTAAAATAGGGCCGCGAGCACACCATACTTTAAGGTTGCCCTAAAAGTCGATGCCTTTCTTCGCCTTGATGCCGGACTGGTACGGGTGCTTTATCTCTCGCATCTCAGTGACAAGGTCTGCAGCTTGCAGCACGCTTTCGGGCGCGTAGTTGCCCGTGAGAACAAGTGTGGTTTTCTGCGGCCTTGATGTGATGAGGTCTAAAACGTCCTGATCTGACAGCAGGTTCAGCTTCACCGCGTAGTTTATCTCGTCAAGTATCAAAACGTCGTAGGCGCCCGACACAAGTTTTTCACGCGCAACCGCAAGCGCCTGCTTTGCGGCCTGCTGGTGGTCCTCCAGCGGGTGGTCGTCGTCTATTATCCCGACAAAGCCCTTGCCTGCGGCTATCATCTCAAACTCGGGCTCGAGCCTCTTTGAGCTTGTCAGCTCGCCGTAGTACCATTCGCCCTTGATGAACTGGATCATGCCCACCCTGTATCCATGCCCCACCGCCCTGAGCACTATGCCAAGCGCCGCTGTGGTCTTGCCCTTGCCCTTGCCCGTATAAACAATGACGAGGCCCCTGTCTGACGGCACCGGCAATCCTAGCTCACGTGAGGATAAAAAGCAATCTACGACAAGTCTAGCAAAATCATAGAGAATCCGGCTACGCAGGATATTAAAGCAAAAAGCGGTTTTCGGGCGGCGTATGATGCTGGAAAAGGTTGACTCCGAGGTTGCAGAGGAGACGAACGTCTGGAAGATGTGCCCCGTCTACGACGCGCTGATGACAGGCGACTCGGTCTTTCGCACGTCCTGCAACAAGAAGTTCCGAGACATTAGGTTAATAACAAATCGCAGCGCAACACCGGCCCGTGTCAGTGCCTAGGATCGTGGTCGCAGGCGCGACGAGCGGGGTCGGCAAGACTACCGTCGCCGTCGCCATAATGCATGCTCTGAAAAAGCGCGGCCACAAGGTCCAGCCGTTCAAGGTCGGCCCGGACTTTATCGACCCCTCGTACCACACATTTGTCACTGGCAGGCAGTCGCGCAACCTCGACGCGTGGCTAATGGGTGGCAAGGGCGTAGTCGAGTCGTTCCAGAGCGCGTGCAGGGACGCCGACGTTGCCGTAATAGAGGGTGTAATGGGGCTCTTTGATGGTATGTCTGGCAAGGACGACTTTGCAAGCACGGCGCACGTGGCCAGGTTGCTTGGCGCGCCCGTCATCTTGGTGGTTGACGCGGCCAAGGCCGCGAGGTCCATAGCGGCAGTGGCGCTTGGATTCATGCACTTTGACAGGCGGCTCAAGATAGCAGGCATCATAGCGAACAACGTTGCAAGCGACAGGCACGTCGGCTATGTCGCAGATGCCCTGTCTGAAAAGGTCAAGGCGCCTGTGCTCGGCATCGTACGTCGCAGCCCGGTGGCCAAGATAGAGGAGCGCCACCTAGGTCTCGTGCCTGCACAGGAGCTTGCAGAGAAAAGGCGCAGAGAAATAGTCGGGGCTGCCAAGTACGTGCAGGACTACATCGACATAGGCATGGTCCTCGAGCTGTGCGGCAAAAGCCGGTTGCCAAAGGCTCCGGTACAAAAGCAAGCGACCAAAATAGCTAAAATAGCAGTGGCACTTGATGAGTCGTTCAACTTTTACTATGCAGACAACCTAGACGCGCTCCAGCTAAAGGGCGCGGAGCTGGTGTTTTTCAGCCCCGTGAGCGACGAGAAACTGCCGGGCAACGTTGACGGCATCATCCTTGGCGGCGGATTTCCCGAAGTGCTTGCAGACAGGCTAGAGAAGAACAGGCGGATGATAAGGTCGGTGGCAAAAGCAGTAGAGGGAGGTATGCCGGTTTACGGGGAGTGCGGAGGGCTCATGTACCTCACCAGGTCGATAAGCGGCTACAAAGGCGAGAAGCGTGCAAGAAAGATGGCAGGGCTCGTCGACGCAGACACGGTCATGACCTCGAGGCTCACACTCAACTACACCGAGGCTGACTGTGACGGCCCGTTGCTTGGCAGGGCGCACCTCAGGGGGCACGAGTTCCACTACTCTTCCATCGAAAACATCGCCGGCGACAGCAGGTTCGCATATTCCCTGAACAAGGGCAAGGGCGTCGTCGGCGGCAGGGACGGCTTTTGTATAGGTGATAGCAGCCTTGCGGCCTACATGCACCTGCACTTTGCGTCAGGCAGGCTTGCAGAAAGGCTGGTGCGCTCGTGCGCCCGTCACGCGCGGCGCTGACTCGGGTACAGCAGGAGGATGGCGTTTACTATCGACGACGCGGCTGGGCTCCCGCCCTTTCTGCCAACGTTCGTGATGAAAGGTACGTCCGTCCTTGCAAGCTCCTCTTTTGACTCGGGTGCCGAGACGAACCCGACCGGTACTCCCACCACGAGCGCAGGGCGGGCAGCGCCTTCTTTTGTCATGCTGATGACTTCGTAAAGCGCGGTGGGGGCGTTGCCGATGACGACGATGCCACCGTCTATTTCCCGGGCGGCATGCCTCATTGCCATCTCCGATCGGGTCTTGCCCAGCCTCCGGGCCTCCTCTGCCACCTTTGTGTCGGAAATGTAGCAGGCAGTCTTTAGGCCAAGGTCTGCAAGCGACTTCTTGTTGATGGCCGCGGCCACCATGTCCACGTCGGTCACTATTGTGCACCCCTTCTTTATCGCAGAAAACGCGGACTCGATTGCGCGCTCGTGGAACAGCATCTTGCCTCTGCCGGCAAAGTCAAAGTCTGCCGTTGCGTGTATCACCCTGCGCACAATGGGCCACTGCATTGCGTCATAGTTGTGCTTGCCCACTTCGGCATCGATTATTTCAAAACTCCTCTTTTCGATGTCAAACGCCCTCTCTGTCATGCTCCGGCCGGCTGCCGTCCCAAAACTTCCATCCAGAAAGCGGTTCTCGACCTCCTTTGCCCGCTCGACTATGAGGTTGACTAGCCTGTCGTCGACTCCGAAATGATGCGCCATGTGCGCGTTTGAAAACCGCGTTTTTTCAAGCGCAGTCCTTACGTCGTTTACAACGTCGCGCTTGATGTGAGCCCCCTTGTGCAGGAAATACGGCATCATGAGCAAGACGCGCGGGCTCTTGGAGACTGCCTGCGCCACGCCCTGCTCGATGTTCGGGCTGTCAAGCTCGAGAAAGCAGTGGTGCACGTTTCGATAGCGCGATCTTATCGCGTCGGCGGTGTGGACAAACGCATCGTGCGCGTTGCGGTCGCTGCTTCCGTGTCCTATCAGGAGCACGTCGCACTCGCCGTCTGCAAGCGTGATGTTTTTTTCCTTCTTCATCTCTGAAATGCGGTCGGCGACAAGCGACGGCATCATTGGGTGGTAGCTGAGGGGCCGCGTTATCGCTATCTTCAGGTTCCGGTCCTTGCTTATCCTGGCGCTCTGCCTCACCGTGTCCTTGAGCTTCATGCCTGGATACAGGAAATAAGGCATGACCGTTATCACGTCAGCGCCAGAGTCTGTGCAAGACATGATGCCTTCTTCGATAAATGGCGGCAGTACTTCAAGGAAACAGTAGCAGGCATAGTCGTAGCCGGCCCTGCGCTTTGCAAGCGCGCATATTTCTTCAAGCTCTTGCCTGACCTCGGGCTCCCTGCTTCCCCTGTCGACTATCAGAAGCGCGCGCTTCAATCCGACATCAAGAGTCACCGGGGATAAGATATCCCTATCGATAGCTTAAGTACGGATTAAGGAATCACACGGAATAAACGTTAGGAATTATTTATGTTGATAGTCAGTTTTTAGGGCTGAAGGGGTGAAAGACCTTCTATTCCCGCTCTTCTAATCTTCCGCTAAGCGATTCCTTGAAATCTTGCTCAAAGAACATGAGTGAATTGCCCCAAATGATTACATGCGCATCTCCTTTGAATACGAATGTGGAGAGGGTGTTAGGATCTCTACTCTTCTGCATCTCTACGCGCCCTTCTCAACGAAGGCACTGTAATTGAATGATGTTATTTGTTAGTTTAAAGTCCCCAAATATTTCTCGGCCGTCTGCCGATTCCCACATACTGTTCGTGGTGAGATCCGGCACTAAGATAAATGAATGGACGAATGTTCATGGTGTTGCCCTGCACCCTCATAGAGTATCCTGGAGAGGAGTACGAGTAATCGCTATTTAGGCTTCCGGAAAGTTTTAAATACAAAAAGGAGGGTGTCAGTGGGGCATTGGATTAGCTATACACTCCTACCTAATCTGCCTACTCGGCTTCTATTGGTTCTAAAAGATGCCCTGAAGCGGCCGAAAGATGATTTTCAGGCGATATTCACCAAGGTTGTCTGAATTATTGTTTTGTAGATTACGGGCGCGGTATTCCCGCGGTTATCATATCAAGCGAGGCCATAGATCTACCTACAGATATGACAAGAACGCAAGACGTACTCCAACTGTCTGGAATTTCAGCGATTGCAGCCCTGGCGGCAATAGCTGCACTTTCAGCCATCATGCCAACCGCGATTACAGGTCACCTAGCCTACGCCGCCCAGCCAAACAATCAGGCTTGCCTCGGAGATGATTTCTCAGGGTATGCCCAAGGAGGATCACTCTTTGGAGATTTCATTAGCTTTCTAGCTTCAGAAACACAAGGCGTCGGCAACGAAATCCAAGCACACCTGGCTGGATTGGTACCTGACCCGGTAATTCCGAACAGCTGCAACGACTGATTCAAGTCAGCAGCTACCCTTTCCTTTTTTTCTTTTTTCTGATTATTACACAGCGGCCCCAGCTGCTAGATGCCATGTTTGAACTTGTCTAGAAGTCATCTCATAAACACCTCCTAAGCAGAATCACTATGCGTCCAAGCTGGACAAAGCCCAGAAAGTTATTTGCATGGTACTCGTAGCGTACTATAATGCGACGGAAATTCTGCAGCCAGGCAAACAGCCGTTCTATCTTCCAGTGATGCTTGTAGCGACGCAACGGCCGTCCACTTAGAACACCCTGTCCACTCTTAGCGGCTTTTCAGGCATCGCCTGCCGCTGCTGCCCGGATTTCTTCTCACCGCGGAGGCCGGATCATGTAACCGAAAGGCTGCGTCACGCTATTGCCAGCCTCGGCGAGCAATTCAATGTACCTTCTTGCGTCGTAGTCTGTATCATCGTCAATCAGATCGACCGGTACTGCCCTCTTCTTGGAGTTCTTCCTGTAATAATCGGTAATAACATACTGCAACACCTGGCCTGCGCACATAGGCTTGCCTTCATCCCGCAGCTGATAGATGGCTCCGGCCTCCGCGGTATTTACGGAGTAGGCACTAGAGTCTTTCGATAGCATCTTGGTAAAGAGGAGTTCCGTCAACGGCACCGACCCTTCTTCCAGTTGTTGTTTGTATCCTTTAAAGACTTCTTGCACTATGGGCATCACGTCCTTGACTTCTTTGACGGTATCGCCTCTAGCCATCACTTGCAAAACCTCGCTCTGGAACCTGGAGAAAAGAGGGGGTGTGTCATGCCGCCGCGTCTCGATGCCCCTATCCTTTATCACGTTGCCGTCTTCAAACACTCCGAAGTATCGGTTCACGACAGGAATCAGAGAGTTCCTCTTTGATGCTAGGAACACTGTCCACTTGTAGACGCCTTCAAACGAAATGTCATAGCCTGTAGCTTGCTCTATAGGCTCTTTTAGTTTCGCGTAATCTTCTCTGGTAGCTCCGTCGCGCTTTGTCCATAGGCTGTCGACTATGCCGTGCAGGTTTTGAAATTCCTTGCATTCAACGACGTTCCTTCCGGTTCTGAGCACTTCCCTGTCAATTGCACATACGACAATGTGCGAATCTATCAATCCAAACTTGCTGTTTGCGTGCCCCAGATAGCCAAAGCTCACTACGCCGAGCCACTTTAGCGCGTTCTGCCTTGCATCGTAAATGTCACGCAGGAGTTTGTCGGTAACAGTCTTTTTGAGGTGCTTGTACTTTGCCCTCTGGCTCAGGGGGAGTTCCAGAGACTGCGACACTATCCCTCTCCTCTTTTCGCACATGTGGTATCCTAGCTCTTCTACAACATTCTTTGAATCAGGGCAGCAGTCGCAGTTCACGGTCTCCCCGGAGACGTTCCTCTTCATCATGATTGACGGATACAGGCTGACAAAGTCGAACTCGGCAACGTTTTCATGCACCCCCACCACAGGCTCAAAGATTAGGCCGCCCCTGTCTGCGCGGAAGAGTTCATGGTAGGACTTCCATTTTTCCAGGTTTGCCGGCTTCCAGGGCATGAGCAGGTCCCGCTTGAAGGCGTGGTAGAACTGCAGGCTGGTCAGGCAGCGCCCTATGGTGGCCCTGGAGCACGTCTGGAGTGGGATTCTGCATATCCTTGCTATCTCAAAGAGCCCCTGCAGGGCGGAGTTGTCCAGGATGAACGAGTTTTGCGTGTCAATATGTATCCGCCCGTAAAGCATGACGGTAGAAGGGCGGTAGTGCACGCGGCCATAGCTGAAGTAGGTTATGCCACCTTTAGGCGGTTCAGCAACCAGGATTTTCTCCCTACTAAGCGTCAGCTTCACATTGTTAGTTAGAGCGCGATTGACGAGGTAAGGGAAGACAAATTCGTCGCCACCTGTCGAAAAGACAAAGTCAGGGTCTATTCTTGCTACTTCATCAATGAATTCACGCAGAAGGTCAGCCTCAGACTGTCCCTGAATCGTTAGTGTTTCATTGCCGATCTTTATTCTGATGGCGTCTATCCTGTCACTGAAGTGGGGCAGCCGGCCTTCCTGCTTCACCGAGACATCTATGCTCGCTCTCTTGAAATCTGGAAGGGCATAATCGGTCGTCGCCAGGTCGTCGTCAATTTCCCAGACCAGCCTTCCGTTTTGCTGTGAAACACAGCACCGGGCAAGTGGAAAGAGATCGTGTTCGTAGAAGTACGCCTGCGGTGGCAGGATGTCGACGTTGTAGAGCCTGAACCCGTCAAAGTGGACGTCTTCTATCGTACTGCCAAGTGTTATCGCTTTGGTCGAGTCTGCTAGGGTCAGCCTTAGAACCTCGCTTTTTTGACGGTCTGGTATTCTTTCATATCGCTGCACAAAGCTGTGTTCCTTTACGTAGTGCCGGACGGCCTCATTCCTGGCCAAATCCTGTAGGGCCCTCCGGCTAGCGCCAGCGACATAGATAGAATGGGTCCATCTGTCCTCCAGTCTGACTGATTCTCCGCTCTCGGTCTTTATCCAGAATACCATCCTGTCATTTGACGGATAGGCATCGAATAGCCAGCCTGAAACAGTCAAGAGCTATTTCTTTCCTTTGAGACTTGCCACTTCTTGTTTCAGATCCTCGATGATCATGTGCTGCTTCAAAACAAGCGTCACCAGCGCCGCTTCTTCCGGGAAAGGTTCGCCCTTGGCATTAATGGCTTCCACGAATTCGTACAAAAAGCTGAACAGTTCGTCAAACCGTTTTCTCTTTTCGCCGCTGAGTGTGTCTGCATACCCCTTGTATGATAGAATAATCTGCCTCACTATGTCGTCATCCGGGTTCAGCGTCATTACTCTGGCCGCTCCTTCAGTCCCAGCTCTTGAGCTAAATCGATCAGCTCTAGGAAGTGATGAAAAAGAATCGTTGCGACAATGACGTAAATCCTGACCGGCTTGATGGCACTGGAGCAGGCCGAAATATACAATCTGACCGCTGCAAACATTTCATCAAAGGCTTTTCTCTCCTTTTTGCCAAGATATCTGCGATATTCCTTCCACTCTGCTTCTTCCTGAGCCAGAGCCAAACGGAATGACGGCACTGTCCTCCCCAAAGTTAGCACCAGCTATGCGACGACGGACGGCCGCGCCTGCTCGGATATCCAGTGGCACGAGTAGCACAATCCACACTTGATGCAGACGTGAGGAGTCCTCTTGTTGCAGTCCTTGCATTCTTTGTATTGGCTGGTGGCCTGAGCTAGGAATGAATGTCCGCGGCGCATGGGGCGATTAAGCCACAGGCTCTAGATAAGGCCAAGCTCACCTCGAGGGGAGGGGGGAGTCCCCTGAAGGTGTCTCACGGATTAATAGGAAACACAATCCAACATGTGAAGTCATGCAGCGGTTTGAACCTCTATCACAGTACTTATGCTCAAATTGCGGCTCCATCCTTAAGGAGACCGACGCTCAGATCGATGCTTCGTCAATCGTTGAAGACTGCCCGGAATGCGGGACAAGCTTGCGCAGCTGCCTGACGAGGCGGCAGCCGACTGCAATACGGGAACGGGCACTTCCTCCACTAAAGCTCCAGACGGCATACGACCTGACGAGATTCAGGCTAGACATTGAAAAGCTAAGTCCGTTGCTGTCGCTGGCCACGACAGGCTCGCTCTGCATCAGCGGCTACAGGTCCAACCTCCTGCTGACAAGATTGTGCGTCAGGGCGCTTTTGCCAACAAATCACGGCGGACTGGACTCGCCCTACGTGGTGATAGTCGATGCAGGCAACAAGTCTGACTTTTACCAGACTGTCGACTTTATCAGGCAGTACGGCCTGAACATCAGGAAAGCGCTTGACAGGATAATCGTCAGCCGAACGTTTACGATATACCAGCTGCGGAGCCTATTGAGAGAGCTGCCAAAAGTCGCCCAGAGATATCAGGCCAGGGCCGTCGTAATACCCGGCCTGCTGGACCTGTTTGACGACCCTAACATAAAGAGAAAGGAAGCTGAACGCGTCGTTGGAAGGATAAGCAAGTCAATAGCTGAAATCTCGAACAGGCTGCTTGTTATCACGTCACTGCAGGATGGTAAATACACAGGTCTGGTGACGCCCAGTTTCAGGCAGCGGATAGAGATGAGAAAAGCCAGATATGGCAGGGTGAGCGCCGAACTTTACAACCAGCGCGAGAGGAATCATGTTTCTCTGACTGAGGACGAGTTGAAAAGCATCCCCGAGAAATAAGAACGCGGTTTGATTGCAGCATAAAGCCAGTCGCGTCTGCCCGACGGCATTGTCTCCTCATTAAGATGAGAGGATCGTGTATTTTACCGTTTATTTTCTAAACTCTCATCGAGGATAGAAGGAGGGATTAAACATCCTTAACGTTTTACCCTGCACACTGCAACCGTCAGGTTCGGCGTGAACTTGACCTTCTGCACTATCAGTTCGCCCTTTGAGCTGAGCAGAGACGCAGCTTCCGACACGCTTGCAGTGCCCTCGAACTTTTGCACCGCCTCAGACGGGTTTGGCACCTCGACCTTTGCAAGCTCAGCCTTTTCAAAAATCTCGACTAAAAGCTTGTGATTTTGCGCAAACTCGTCAAGCCCTTTCACCCTTGCCCCCCTGTTGACGCTTGCTACGTTGCGTATGCTTGCAAGGGCCAGGCCATTGTCTTCGAATACTTTGACAACGCCTGACTCGATGGTGACGCTGTTGGTGTCAAAGTGCAGTCCTACGCCCACTACAAGCGTCTTTGGCCGATAAATGACAGACTTGCTAATTACGGCGGTGTCTGTTACTGCTCTGTCCGTTATCACTAGGCCGGCCTTGAAGTCGGGCGACTTGACTTCTTCAAGGCTGCTGACTATTGTCACATTCTTTGGAAGCGGCGCATGCCACCACTCTTTCTCTCCCGCGTCCTGAAATACTGCAACCTTTTCCTCGTTTACCATGAACGCGCTGGTCTTTGTGACGTTCTCAAAGTTCTCGACAGTCCACCCGTGCTCCCTGCCTACAAGGTCGACTGCAATGGTCTCGTTCACGTCGGCTGCGGTGGTTATCACCGGCCTTGCGCCAAGTATCGAGGCGAGGAGCCGGGAAAGGGCGTTTGCACCTCCCAAGTGCCCCGACAGCGCGCTGATGACGTGGTTTGCCCTGTCGTCTATTACGACGACTGCAGGGTCGCTCTTCTTGTCTACCAGGTGCGGGGCGACCATCCGTATCACTGCCCCTAGCGAAAATATGCAGACAAGCGCGTCATGTGTCTTGAACAAGGTGCTGACAAGCTGAGTGCTCTGGTCTGAAAACCAGCTGATATCATTTCCGCCGTCGTTGTGCTTTGCGGGAACGTATATCTCGACTTCTGGCATCTTTTCCTTTATCCTGCGCGCGATTTCGATGCCGTGCTTTGTGATGGCCACGACAGCCGTTCGGGTCAACGCCGACTGTTACAGGTGCTGGGGATTAATATCTTGCTCACGGGTGGCGTGCAAGCACCTTGCCCTCAAATTCGAACATGATGACTTCGATCTCAAGCTGGCCCTTTGCGTGCTCGTGCATCTGCTCGTGGACCTTCTTGCACAGCAGGCTGTAAAAGCCCGAGATATTGTTCTTGGCAACTATCTCGCCGACGTGTCGAGCGGTGTTTGCCTTCCGTATCTCTGTCAGGACGCCTGCGCCGGCCCCACATTTTTCTGCAAGCTTTGCCATGAACTCCATGTCGACGTGCGAGCCCCGCACATGGGTCTGCTTGACTCCCATCGCCATTTTCGTCAGCTTGCCGATAAACCCCGCAATCACCACCCTGCGCATCTTTTTTGCCGCGGCTTGCCTTACAGAATAGCCTGCAAAGTCGCCCATCTGCACAAAGCAGTGCTCAGGAAGAGTGAACAGCGTCTTTGCAAAATCCTCGCTCCGGCCCCCCGTCGTAAGGATTGCAGTGTCCGCGCCGGCGGCAATGGCGACGTCAAGGCTCTGCCTTATCGCGGCGGCAAACGACGCGGTTGAATATGGAAGCACGATGCCAGTTGTGCCAAGGATTGAGATGCCGCCAATTATCCCTAGACGCGGGTTGTCCGTTTTTTTGGCAAGCTCCTCGCCCTTTGGAACGGAAATGACAACGTCAACTCCACGCGTCTTCAGCTGCTCGCCGACAACTTGTTCCACCGCCTGTTTCAACATCGCCATCGGAGTGGGGTTTATCGCCGCCTTGCCGACTTCAAGCCCGAGCCCGGGCTTGGTCACCCTGCCAACGCCCTGTCCCCCCTCAATGTTCACCGCGCCGGCATTATTGTTGAAAGATACTGTAGAGCAGATTTCTGCTTCGTGCGTCACGTCCGGGTCGTCGCCCCCGTCCTTTATCGCCGCGCAGGTGACCCTGCCGTTTTCAGCCCGGGTCCATGCCACCTTGAGCGCGGCCGTCTTGTCTCTTGGCAGCGAGACCTGCACTTCACTGACCGGCTCGTTCAAGAGGGCGTAAAGGGCGGCCTTCGTGGCCGCGGTTGCAGTTGTGCCCGTGGAGTAGCCTGTCCTGAGTGCGCCTTTCCTCATCTTTTCCTCCACCTCTGCAGGCAGCACTTGCTCCTGCTCTGCAAGCGACAGGTCGTCGTCTGACATCAGAAGAGCACCGTGCCTCCGTCAACCACTATTGTGTTGCCAGTAGCAAAGGAAAAGTCGTCGGTGGCAAGACCCGCTATTGTGCGGGCGACTTCTTGGGGCTTACCCCACCTCTTCATGGCGCTTTCCTGCGTCGCGGCCTTTATTGCCCTTGCAGTCATGGAATTGAACGTGGCGTCGGTGGCAATGTTGCCAAGCGCAAGGACGTAAGCCCGGACGTTGTCCTTCCCATACTCTAGCGCCGCGTGTTTTGTCATTGCTACAATACCGGCCTTGGCAATCGAGTAGGGCGCACCTTCGGTGTAGCCCGCAATCGCCGGCGTGGACGAGATGCTGATGACGACACCTTTGCCACTTTTTACCATCAACGGCAGGACGGCTTTTGTAATCCTGAACGTTCCTTCCAGGTCGACTGCAAGCACGGCGCCGAGCTCCTCGTCGCTCACCCTGTGCATCTTCTTGTACCATATCTTGGGGTCAAACGGGTAGCCGGCGTTGTTGACAAGGATGTCTATCCTGCCGTGATCTGCAACGACTTTTTTCACAAAACTTGACACGCTCTTTGCGCTCGTGACATCAAGGCTTGCAGGGTGTGCCTTTTTCCCAATGCGCCTTGCCGCCTTTTCCGCGGTTGCGATGTCTCTAGAGCACACGACGACGGTGGCATTCCTTGCAGCGAGCTCTCTGGCTGTCGCAAAGCCTATCCCCCTCGTGGCCCCGGTAACGACCACTACTCTGCCTTTCAGCAAACAGTAATGGTAGAACCTGCGTATTATTTTATGTTGCAGCTACTTCAGGAGAGACGTCTTGTCGGTCCGCTCCCACGTAAAGCCAGGCCCTTCCCTGCCAAAGTGGCCGTACGCAGCGGTTGGCTTGTAGATAGGGCGCTTCAAGTCGAGCGTCTTAATGATGCCTGCAGGCTTCATGTCAAAGACCTTGCGCACCTTGGCCTCTATCTCTTCCTCGCTTTCCTTGCCGGTGCCAAACGTGTCAACCATTATTGAGACGGGCTCTGCGACTCCGATAGCGTAGGCCACCTGGACCTCGCACTTGTCCGCAAGGCCGGCAGCCACAATGTTCTTGGCAACGTACCGCGCCATGTAGCACGCGGAGCGGTCCACCTTTGACGGGTCCTTGCCCGAAAACGCACCTCCGCCGTGCCTACCCATGCCGCCGTACGTGTCAGCGATTATCTTTCTACCGGTGAGGCCGGTGTCGCCGGGCGGGCCGCCTATTACGAACCTGCCAGTCGGATTGACGAGGAACTTGGTCTTGTCGTCGATCCACTCGCCGCAGACGGGCCTGATCACCTTGCTTATCACTTCTTCTCGCAGATGCTCCATGCCTATGTCAGGAGAGTGCTGCGTCGAAATAACAACAGTGGCGATGCGCTGTGGCACACCGTCCTCGTAAACTACGGAAACCTGCGACTTGCCGTCTGGCCGCAGCCAGCCAAGCTCCTTGCTTTTCCTTGCGCTTGCCAGCTTCATTGAAAGCTGGTGCGCCATCGTTATTGGAAGCGGCATAAATTGTGGCGTTTCATTTGTGGCGTAACCAAACATCAGCCCCTGGTCGCCTGCGCCCTGCTCCTTGTTATCGGTCGCAGTCACACCCATCGAGATGTCCGGGCTCTGCTCGTGCAGTGCTGCAAGCACCGAGCACGAGTCGCAGTCAAATCCAAGCTTGGGATCGTCGTATCCAATTTCTCGGATGGTGCCGCGCACCAGTTTCTGCACATCCGTGTGTCCCTTTGATGTGACCTCGCCGGCCACAAACACGATGCCGGTTGTAGTCATCGACTCGGCCGCGACCCTCGAGTCTGGGTCCTGTCTCAGAAACTCATCTAAAATGGAATCGGAGATCTGGTCGCAGATCTTGTCTGGGTGACCCTCCGTCACACTTTCAGAGGTAAACAGCCAGCGTTTGACCATTTGTCAGCAAGTCACCCGTTAGATGTCTTTTTCCAGCTTGATAAAGAGCACGTTGTTCCCGCGGATTACGACCTTGCCGTAGTTTGCCATGACGTCGCTTCCGTTGAATTCTTCGGCGTCTGTAAGTATGAGATTCATGTAAGAATCAACATTGTTCATCTTGCCCTTGTACTCTATCTCGCTCTTTAGCCTGACTGCGACCTTGCGATTTATCGAGCGCTGTAGAATCGAGAGCGGGCGTTTTGATTGCTGCGAAGACGGCGAAGACACTAGTTAATCACTTTGCAAATCAGGGACAGTACCACGAATAAAAAGGTTCCTTTGCCGCTCTGCTCAAATCATAAAAACAGGCGCGACAAGATACTGCCATGCACATTGCGACCGGCTCAAAGGCGCTTGACGCGCTGCTTGGTGGAGGTATCAGGACCGGCATGCTCACAGACGTGTACGGGCCCAGCGGCTCGGGCAAGTCTCAATTATGTTTCACGCTGTGTGCCAACTGTGCCCACGCTGGAAACAGCATTTGTTTCATAGACACCACCGGTACGTTCCGGCCAGAGAGGATATCAGAGATTGCCGGAACAAAGGATGTACTTGATGACATCACGGTCGTCAGGGCACTCAACACCGAAGACCAAGTCGCCGCGCTCGACAAGGCCATCAACGCGGACGCGGCGCTAGTTGTCGTCGACTCGCTGACGTCGCTTTTTTCCGCCGAGTATCTGGGCCCGTCAAGGCACCTTGCGGTCATGAGCCACATGCACGCGCTTGCGCTCCTTGCCATAAACGCGCCCTGCGCGGTGGTCGCGACAAACATGGTAAGGGCGGTGCCGCAGGAAAACGACAAGGGCATGGAGCGCGAGTACCTGTCCGGCACAGTCTCGATACACGCGCATGTCAGGGTGAAATTCGAGATAGAAAACGCCACGAAATCATCCTACAAGGCAACGCTTGTACAGCCGCCTGGAGGCTCGGCCCGGTTTTCCATAGCCAAAAACGGCATTTCTGATGCAGACTAAGCGTTTTATATTGCATGATGCATGAAGGATTTGTTGGAGACTCCCCGACAGGAAGAGCTGCTAAAGCCTTCCAGACTTCCGCTGTCAATAATCCTGCCCACATATAACGAGTCACAAAACATTGTCAAAGTGATAGACTCGATAGCTTATGCCATTCCCGAAGGCACGCAGGCAGAGATAGTCGTAGTTGACGACAACTCGCCTGACGGCACCGGCAACGTGGTAGCCAAGTATGCGGGCCAGCTCGGCCAGGAGCTGAAAAAGCGCCTGCATGTACAAGTCATAAACAGGCCGGGCAAGTTGGGCCTCAGCTCGGCGATTCTGGCTGGAGTAAATTCCGCCTCGGGCGAAGTGGTAGTGGTCATGGACAGCGACATGTCTCACCCACCGCAGATGATACCCATGATGCTTGAGGAGATAAACCACTCAAAGTGCGACATCGTGGTCGCGTCGCGCTATATCAAGGGCGGCGGCGTGTCCGGGTGGCCGTTCAGGCGCAAGCTGATAAGCAGGGGGGCGACCAAGATCGCGCAGTACAGCCTCGGAATACACATCAAGGATCCGATGTCCGGCTTTTTCGCGTTCAGGCGCCAAGTAATAAACGGCATCGACTTTGACGCCATCGGCTTCAAGATGCTTCTGGAGATGCTTGTCAAGATAAGAGGTGCAAAGATAAAAGAGATACCATACACGTTCACAAACCGCAGGCTTGGCTCGAGCAAGCTCGACACGTCGACCATGATAGACTACGTCAGGGCCGTGTGGCGGCTGTACCGCTACGGCAGGGCGGCTCCCGAAGAAAGGCGCAGGTCGGTGCGCTTTCTCTCAAAGGCAGGCAGATTCTACACCGTCGGCGCCAGCGGCCTGCTGATCAACTACCTCGCCTCTTTTGTACTCACCGCGCTTTTGCCGGGCATCTGGTACCTGCACGCGACGGTGGCAGGCATCATGCTCTCGATAACCTCTAACTTTTTCCTCAACAAGATGTGGACATTTGAGGACCGCGTTCTGTTAGCCAAGAGGACCTTTGTGCAGTACGGCATGTTTGCGGGGTTCTCGGTATTTGGCGCGCTTGTGCAGCTCACAATGGTCTACTACCTCGTGGAAAGCCAGAAGCTGAGCTACCCACTTGCGCTGGTCTTGGCAGTGGCTATTGCCTCAATAAGCAACTTTCTTTTGAACAAGAAGTGGACGTTCAAGGAAAAGATCTGGGGCTAAGTCGACAGCCGAATTTGGTATGCAATAATTATACTAAATATCGTCATGTTTTGTTATAATTCATAAAATGTAGCCAATAGTAATATAGTTTTGCAATTTCATGATAATAAGACTTAAATTATTAGGATCTAATAGAAAATACAACCGGAAGAACGACGATAAATAGGTAGGGACCCCCCAACATCTCTAGGGCGGATTTATCGGCCTTTCCGATAGGGGGATGGCCCTATCTAACTTAATTTGTTAACCTGACCTTCTCTTTCTGGGTTCTATCAGTCCCATCAGTTGGTAGCCGTATTCCAGGTTGTGCTTGACGTGGTTGATGCCGTGCGTTCCATGGGGCACGAACTTGCCGTCGAGCATGTTTTCGATGTATATCTTGGCCTTGCGGATAGAGTTGACGGCGTGCTGCAGCTGGTTGTCGGTGAGCTTGCGCCCTAGGTCCTTCTCGACTTCCTTTTTCAGGGTCTCTGGCTTGGACAGCTTGCTGTACTTTTGCAGTCGCTTGTAGTTGACAGAAAGGTTGGTTATCTTTTTGACGTCGGCCGGCTGAAGGCTTGCAAGCGACACTTCAAGGTCCTTTGTCCGCCTGCCAGTTATGTGTGACAGGTTCTCGACCAAGTCCTCGCTAAAGGTCACAGGCGCTGCCGGCTGCCCCGTGCGGTGCTTTATCTCCTGCGCCGGCCTTGCGATATAGCTGGAAGTTGGGTCTTCTGATGGCGCAGTCGCCTTGCGCTCCTGATAGTAGCGTTCGATGCCATATACACCCACCGCCGCGCCGCGAGTGTCCACTCCCTTGTCGAGTATGGATATGATGTCGACTATGATCCTCGGGAAATTGAGCTTGAGTTTCTCGTCTGAACGCGGGTAGTTCTCCATGACGTCCATGTAGATGTGGAATGTTGCGTCATTGACTGCTTTTGCTCCTGCCCTCTTGGAGTCCATGCCTTTTGCGGCAACTGTGAGAAAGTCGCACAAGTCGGACTGCGAGAACATGTAGCCTGTGGCAGTGCATGCGTCGGCCACGGCCTTGATTGCGGTCAGCCACTTGCCGTAGGCGTTGACCGTTGCCAGCGACACGTTGCCCAGAAACTCTACTGCCTTTTTGCGCGTCTGTGCATCCTCTATCCTGAACATGTCAAGCGATGACGAAATAACGTTGCCAAGCGAGGCAGACTGGTTGTCCGCCTCAGGCCTTAAGGTAACAGGTCGCCTGTTGGAAGCCATGCATGCCCTATCTCTATCACACGCCTTAAAGCTTTCGCACTCTCTCATGCATCCATCGACACGAGCCGAGCAGTCAAACTTTTTTACAACAGGGCGCTCAAGTGAGCAGAGATGGACACCCTTGAAACGATATTTTCCATGCAAGAAGAGCTAGCCGGCATGATGGACCTGTCGCGCTATCCTGCTGACGCGGAGGGCAGGGTATCCGCGCTTTCAACTGCAATAATACACGAAACAGTTGAGCTCCAGCGCCTGACAAATTGGAAGTGGTGGAAAAAGCCAACTGGCTTTGATAGTGCTTCCGCAAAGGAAGAGTTGATAGACATCTGGCACTTTGTCGTGCAGGCATCTATTGAACTTGGCATGACGCCGTCGGACATCCTAGACGAATACAAGAAAAAGAACGAGGTAAACCGCGACAGGCAGATCTCAGGGTACTAGAGCCACTATCTTTTCAAGGTCCGTGATCCCCACCAAGTTGTCTATTGCCACATGCTTCCGAAAAGATGCTATCTGCCCTATTGGCGATTCAAGTGTCGGGTACGGCCCCCGAGCGCCGATTATCGTGTTGCTTTTGTCGACGCCGTTTTTATGCAGTGCAAGCAGCGCCTGGCCTGCAAAATGCCCCTTGACTTCCCTGCCGCACAGCACTATTCGCCTAAGGTCTGGGTGTTCTACCGCATAGCGAATCATGCCGTCTATGCCCTTATTCTCTGAGAGGAGCCTGCCGGCCAAGGCCACCCGGTCCATAAGCCGGGAACAGGATATTTCCTCAAGCAGGTCGATGCTGCCAAGCGTGCATATCGCGACCTCCCTTCCCTTGCCGGCATAAAGCTCGTGCTTTACAGGTATAAGCACCTCACAGATCTTGCCGGCCGCGTCGTCGAATTTCTTTTTCAACCCTGTCATTTCATTCCCCAGCTCGCCTTGCTTGTTGGGATCACCCTGACAAATGGCGCCTCGCCTTCCTTCCACGGATCGTGCCTCACCCAGGCAAATTTTTTCTCAAATATCTTGTAAAGCCGGGAAAACTCAACGCCATGTTCTATCAGCTCCGCCCTGCCTTGTATGCACACGGCCGCGTTGCCTTTTGGGTTGTAGACGTCGACTGAAAGTGCGACCCTGTTGTTAGCACTAATGTTTTCCAGCTTGCGGGTCTCAAGGTCGGTGGCAAAGTAAAAGACACCGTCCTCGAACACATATGACACGGGGACTACGTGCGGTATGTCGTCATGGCAAGTCGCGACCCGGCACGCCTCGTTCTGCCTGAGGAAATCAATTTCGCCCCGTGTGAACCTTATCAATCTTTAGCAGATGGCAATTTCTCGTATTTATAGCCGGCGGGCTCAAACGGTTTTCGACTCGCGCCAGCGGCTGTAGCGTATCATCACAATCCCCGCCGCTATCACCAAGAGCGACGAGGCAAGGTATCCGGGGTTTATTATCGACTTTAACTGCTCCGGCGCCGTAGACTCGAAATGGCAGTCGCCGTCCTGGCACTCTTTGACCACAGGAAACGCAAGCAACATCGCGACAAACGTGACCAGCATGGCGACGCCTGTGGTAGACGTTATAGCGCCGGCCTTGGCCAAGAGTTCCAGCCCGAAACGCAATTCGTAACGCGTGCGCCAAAGGGACAGATATTCTTTGCCTCAGAGTTCATCAGGGTCTAGCGTGGCAAACCTGAACGACTCGCTTCCCGTGCGCCTGAACTGGCTGTCAAAATACAAAAACGGTTTGCCCCCTTCGACATGCTTTGTCCACAGCTTGTGCACCTTGGTGACATAGGTCTCGCGCTTTTTGCCGTTCAGACGCAAAAGCTCGTGGGCGAGGACGTGCGACACCTTGGGACAGTTTTCCTGCGCAAAGTAGGAGAAGCGCTTGATCTCAGCCTCCGGCTCTTTTGGCCGCTTCCAGAATGTCATGCCAAAGTTCTCCGTCGAGTAGCCCTCCGTGTTGCAGTCAGTGAAGAACGGCTTGAAGTACGCTAGGTAAAAGTGGTATGTGTATTTGCCCCGATCCTCGTGGTCCCTGAGCAGGTAGGCAAGCGACATCCTGTCAAACAGCTTGCCGGGTATGATGGGCAATATGTCCGACTCTACCGTGAGGTCAAAGTCGAAAAATCTCTTGGCCCACCAGTGGTAGAACCGAGCCATCGACGAGACGTACTCCCAGTCCTCTGCCTGCAGGCTCTGCCATTCCTCGTTTTTGGCGACGTAGATGAAGAACAGTTTGTCAGGGAGCACTTGGCTGTCAGGGTGATAGATAGCCTTAAGAATTTTTGCTAGTGCTCGTGCAGGTGGTTTACTCAGCTGCAGTTATGCTCGCCCTCGCTCCAGATCGGCTTGACGTTGGGCGGGGGGCTCTTGCTCACGTGCTTCATCAGGTTGTAGTCAGAGTCAAAGGTCTCGCCGCAGACAGTGCATGTCGAATGGACGAAGAACCCTTTCAACGCGCGATGGTTAATTAGGAAGAGAATAAAACTTTTCTGTGGCCTGTCCTACGACCCCATCAAGTACAAGCAAACTTTTCGCGACAACTGGAACAACGTCGCGTCCAGCTACCACGCGGGATGGGCGGACGTAGGCAAGGGTCCCTTCAGGTCCACGAAGGAGCTGGTCAGGGCTGCAAATATCAAAAGGGACGACTTTGTCCTGGACCTTGCCTGCGGCACAGGCGCCGTCGCAAAAGAGGTATCTCAGTTCATCAGCCCGCCGGGCCTGCTAGTCGGCATAGACTTTGCAAAAGGCCCTCTTGCGATAGCAAGGTCTGAAATCCCGAACTGCCACTTTGTAGAGATGGACGCTGAGCACATCGGCCTGAAAGCCAAATTTGACGTCATACTTTGCCAGTACGCCCTCATGTTCTTCCCGGAACCGGAAAAGGTGCTGTCGGTTCTAAGGTCCTTGCTAAAACGCGAAGGGAGGCTGGCAGTGGCAGTGCACGGGCCTGCAGCAGGCGTGCCCTATTTTAGCACAATAATGGAGCCTGTATTGGAGCACATCCCTGACATCAGGCCGGCCGGTGCTCCAAACGTCCACAGGTTTGGTAGGGAGGAGGATCTAGAGCGCGCGATATCGGCGGCAGGTTTTTCTGAGATAGCAATCAAAAAGTTTGTCTTTGAATATGAAGCTGGATCGTTTAGCGACTACTGGTCAGACTGCATTTAGATGTTAGACATAGACTGGTATATTTTGAGCACGTCACGCCTTGACCTCTTGTAGCTCCAAGAGGTATTCTGCATACTTGGCGCTTATCTCCGCGCTATGACCGTCATTACTTATGAGCACTGGTGTGGCGTGTTTTTCCACACGCTGGCTTTGTTGTAATTTTTTCTTAATATGAGCCATTTTCGCATTAATTGAGTATCTGCGATCCTTACATTCTAGTGGCAAAGATTTTGCTATATGGTTTTTAGATACTATATCTTCAAGGTCCTTTTCTATCTGCTCCCTTGCATCCTTTGGTGGATATCTGTCGCCGGCCTCGCAAATGATAAAAGACAGCCTGACATGCTACGGTTATGCAAGCTCAAACGGTGAAGGTTTGCACGATAGATTTTGAAGAAACTTGCCCGTACTGCCGGCGCGCTTTTCCGGGCGTCGTTGACCTCGTGGCCGACATAGAGGACCTCGATAAGTTGATTCGGAAGCTGCAGAGTAAGCGGCGGGAGCTTGCCGGCGGTCATCTATAGATGGATATCTGTCGCCGGCCTCATCGTCGTCCTTTTCCTCAAAGTCCGCATACCTGGCCCTTTTACGACGGTTTGAAAAGAACATCGGTCAGGACCCGCCCTTTGAACGGTAAAAGCGCCTCTCCGGGAAATCCTCATGATTCAGGCGTCGACCGTTTAGCCTAAATTCCCAAAGCGCCCAAGCTGCCAATTTAGATCCGCGCGTGCTCATCAACTTTTAGCTGCTCCTGCGCCGGGCCCGAGTCCGGTATGAGAAGGCTCCGAAGATACCGGGAGTTTTCCTGGAGTATCCTCTTTTCAACGCTCTTCTTAGTGTTGAGATCGGGAGCATGCGACAAATGTTTTTGAAATGTTGCAAGTGC
>NZ_DASWIL010000017.1:0-31523 GCF_036397675.1 Nitrososphaera sp.
CTGTGACAAACTGGATCACGATCCAGTACAAGCTGGTTCTTGAAAGTGTGCCATCGCTCAACGTCTTCTCGAACATTTGGGTTTTTATGGTTATAGCGGCAGTGATATTTACCGTCTTGAGCATTTTGGGCGGACATTACATACACCGAAAACGGCAGTTTCGAATAGAACAATCATTAGCTACAGAAGAAAATCCCTATCTGTACAAGGCAGCCCCGGGCAAAGAGCGCGACCTGATGCTACCTATGGCAGTGTTACAGCTGGATACGCTTGAAGAACTGTTGAGGTCCAACAATGCGTTAACGGAGGAAAAGAGGGCGCAGTTCCAGAGCTTTCGAGAGAGCCTGGTCAAGCTGATGCAGGGTCAGTCAGTAGGCCGTATGTGAGAGAGGAGTCCCGCGTAAAATGCGAGTGCTGATGGTGTCAACAGAGTACCCTCCACTACTGGGAGGAGTCGGGCGGTACACGGCTAACCTGACACTGGCGCTCCGCAAGGCTGGTATACACGTAGAAGTGGTGTGCGATGGGCCGGGAGGGCAGTATTCCGGCCTTGCCCCGACAAATACGAGGAATTCTGAAGTCCTACTAAGAATAGTCGAAGAGGCAAAGCCCGACGTAGTTCACGTCCAGTTCGAGCCCGGCCTGTACGGCCTGATACTGGATTCCAAGAATCCCAAGAAAAGCGGAACGTATATCGATTCTTTCTACAAGGAATGCACAACGCCAATAGTGACAACCTTTCACACCGCGTACAAGTTTGAGCAGTGGATGAGCATGGCAGCGGTAATCAAAAAAACCGGGCGAACCGGCAGGGTTGGGATACCTGCAAGGGCCGCCGTCAAGACATGGAAGCATTTTCTGAACTACAGGGCCTTTAACGAGTTGAACAGGGAAAAGTTGAGGAGGAGCCGCGCAGGAATTTGCTTCTCAAGATATCTCTCAAAACGAATCGGTGGTGGGAATGTGATCTATCACGGCGCGGAGCCTGCAGTTCCAGAGCCCATCGACAAAGAGAGCGCAAGGGCAAGCCTCTCGCTGCCAGCGGAAAAGCGGATCGCCATTGCCGTCGGGTTCATGACAATAACGAAGGGGTGGGATATGTTGCGAAATATGCATCTTCCGGAGGGATGGATTATCGTCGTGAATTCCTCAAGAAGCCACTACAATGTAGAAACACTCGAAGCAAAGTTTGACGGAGACCGCATAGTGGATTTGCATCGGGGTCATCTTTCTGAAAGGGACTTTTCATTGCTGTTATTTTCTGCCGACGCGGTGTTGCTTCCGTACAAGGTGACTGCGGGGTCAGGGGTCATGTTTGACGCTCTTGGGCATGGCATACCTTTTGTGTCAGCGCGCCTAGACTTTTTCAGGGAATTTGCCGAACTCGGCCTTGGAGTGACTGCAAAGAGGACTGCAAGAGATTTTTCTAAAGCTCTACACGTGCTTGACAGGAACTACGACCAATATTCTGATGCAGTAAGGTCTTTCAGGTCAAAGCTCAAGTGGGATTGCGTTGCGACCCAACATATTGAAGTATATCGTTCCGTTGTCAAGGCGGACCTGAAAAAGAAAGAAAGGTGAATAGGGATTGTGCGCGTGGCGATAATACGTGCCGTCTGTTTCACGTATGAGGCGCTATCAGTTCAACACTATGGTTGACAGCCATCTTCATATCAAGCGGATCACTGTCGAACGATTTACCTCCACTCTGACTCCTGGTGAGAGAGAAAAACCTGAAAACTTCAGATACGCCCGTCTATACACGTAGATAAGAGATACTCTGTCGGATAGAACTTCCAGCGACATTCCTGAAGACAAGACATCAGAAAGCAGGCTGGCAGTGAAAAGATTCCTAGACAGCATGGAGATGAATTATGAGAAATGGCATGACGGTGTAGGATACGACTTGACTGCACTAGATGAAATGACGCAGAGCGATAAGGACTACATCGCAGAAATGCTCATCTCCTCTAATCAGTCGGATCCTTGGCGCAAGTTCGAGACACTGGAGTATATCAACACCGCCCGGTCTTTAGCGGCAATCAACAGCGCCCTGAGACACCCGTCTCTCGAAGTTCGAATTGCCGCCTCACGATTTGCAAGAGGTGCTGACGAAGACCGTGAGCGTGTTCTGATTGAAGCACTTGAACAGTCCGATCTCTATGAGGGTTTAACCCAGGCACTTGATCAGATTGAAACCTTTCATCCTCCCGGCGTAATAGATGCGCTGCTAAGGGGTCTGCTAGAACGGGACTCTGTAGCGGTCAATTTCGCAGGGATGTTGTTTTACATCTTTGGTAAGGCCGACTCTTCATTTGATTGGAATCACCGCCCATTCTTCCTTAGGTTTAGTACGGGTGAACGCAAAGAACGTGAACAAGCGTTTATCCAATTGTGCAACATTATAGGCGTGGATCCGAAAAAGTATATAGAGTGACATTGCTAAAGCGAACCAGCTCAAATCTCCCTGTCCCAAATGTCATCGCACCCAGAGCATTCCGAGCTGGTGAGAAATGTCATCTTCCTAAAACAAACGAATGATAGCCATGCAGTGATCCGGAGATTCTTGATGTGATGAAATAGAGGGAGTGAGTTAGGGAGTGAGTGTCTGACCCCATGGAACTGCTACCGTTGTCTGACCTAATGATCAGAAAAGCCAAATACGGCAAGCGAGGCTAGATGGCTGTTTGCCAGCCAAGATTCTAAGCGGCCTCGAGGTGTCGGCCGTAGTAAAGGAGCGGGTGAGAAAGGCAGTGAATGAGCTGAAGGGGCAGGGCGTCCAACCTTGTCTTGCCACAGTACTCGTGGGTGATGACTCCGCGTCAGCGACTTACGTCAGCAGCAAGCAGAAAACCGCAAAGGAGCTTGGCATTGCCACGCGTGACCACAGGCTCAAGGCGTCTTTTATGCAGCAGGAACTCCTCGACCTTGTGCAACTCCTTAACAATGATCCAAAAGTGCACGGCATACTCGTGCAATTGCCGTTTCCAAAACACATCGACGAGTTTGCAATAACAAGTTCCATCAGCTTGCTCAAGGACGTTGACGGGCTGACCCCGTACAGCGCCGGGATGCTGCAAAACGGCATGGCGCACCTAAAGCCGTGCACGCCTTCCGGCATCATCGAGATTCTCGACTACTACGGGATTGACGTCGCCGGCATGGACGCAGTTATCCTAAACAGGAGCAACCTGGTGGGCAAGCCCCTTGCGTTCATGCTACTTGAGAGAAACGCCACGGTCACTATCTGCCACTCAAAGACAAAGGGCCTTGCAGAAAAGCTGCGCGGTGGGGACCTGATAGTGACAGCTGTGGGCAACCGCGGGCGGTTCACGCTGACGGCCGACATGGTCAAGGAGGGCGCGGTCGTCATCGACGTGGGCACAAGTAGGCACGGCGGCAATATGGCCGGCGACGTGGATTTTGATAGCGTCAAAGAAAAGGCCTCGTGGATAACGCCCGTGCCAGGGGGCGTGGGCCCGATGACAATTGCCATGCTGATGAAAAACACTGTCTCTGCCGCGTCCATTTCAAGAGGGATGCAGTAGCTGCCTGACGTGCGCACGCAAAAGCAAAGGCTCCGACGCCGCATGCTGGAAAAGCGCAACTCGCTTGCTGGCACAGAAGCAGAGAGGCTTGGACGCCTTGCGCAAAAGCACCTCATCGAGATCCCCGAGTTCCAGTCTGCCCGGACAGTCGGCCTGTATTATCCACTGGGCTCAGAGGTGCGCACCGACGCGATAGCGCAGGTCGCAAGGGAGCAGGGAAAGAAAGTGTCGCTGCCAAGGACCGAGGGCAACAGTATAAGATTCTACGAGTATACCGGAGGCGACGAGCTGGTGCAGGGCAGATTTGGCGTGATGGAGCCGGCGCCTGCCAGTCCTGCAGGCCCGGTTGACCTCATCGTGATCCCCGGCATCGTTTTTGACGCAGAAGGGTGCAGGATAGGCTACGGCAAGGGCTTTTACGACCGCTTTCTGGCAGAAAGGCAGGCGTCGTTTTCAGTCGGACTGGCCTATTCCTTTCAGATCGTAGAACGGCTGCCCATGGGCAGGTTTGACAGGAAGCTTGGCGCGCTTGCGACCGACGAAGCCATCACGTACTTTTAGTGGATGGCCCTTCTTGCGATGTCGGTCCTGTAATAGTGGCCGTTCTCACCCCACCTTATCTTCCTGACAGCAGAATAGGCGTTGTCTATTGCGCGCCTTGCGTCAATGCCAAGGGAAGTCACGCCAAGCACCCTGCCGCCTGCCGTAACGACGTTTCCCTGAGAGTCCTTTGCGGTGCCTGCGTGGAACACCATCGTGTCGGGTCCAAAGTCCGAGCCGAGGCCCTCTATCATCTCGCCTTTCTTGTAGCTTCCCGGATAGCCGCGTGAGGCCATCACTACACACACAGCTGTCTGGTCGTGCCACTCTATGGGGGGCATCGAGCCGAGCCTGCCGCCCACTGCCGCATCGATGTATTCGTAAAGATCGGACTTCATGCGCATCACAATCGGCTGGCACTCGGGGTCGCCCATGCGCGCGTTGAATTCAAGCACAGAAGGCTCGCCTGTCTTTTCGTTGACCATAATTCCTGCATAAAGGAACCCGACAAACGGCGTCTTGTGCGCTTGCATCTTTTTCACCACCGGCTCCATAATCCTATTTAATATCATGTCGTGAAGTTTTTCATCCACAACCGGGGCCGGCGAGTACGCACCCATGCCGCCCGTGTTGGGACCTTTGTCGCCATCAAACACGCGCTTGTGGTCCTGGCTTGAGGCAAGCGGCATTATGGTTTTCCCGTCGCATAGCGCGATAAATGACGCTTCTTCGCCTGACAGCCTCTCCTCAACAACAACGCTTGCGCCGGCCGTGCCAAACCCTTTTCTGACCATTATGCTGTCTATCGCCTCAAGTGCTTCAGCCGCGTTGTTGCAAACGATGACTCCCTTGCCGGCCGCAAGGCCATCGGCCTTGACCACCAGCGGTCCTTCTTGGCCTTTGATGTAGTCCTTGGCTTTGCGCGCGTCAGAAAAAGTCGCAAACGCGGCGGTCGGAATCCCGGCGCTTTTCATGAACTCTTTGGCAAACACCTTGCTTGATTCCAGCATAGCCGCCTGTTTCGTGGGCCCAAAGATCCTGAGGCCCTCCCTTGCAAAGGCGTCGACAACGCCAAGCGACAGCGACTCTTCAGGGCCCACCACCGCAAGGCAGTCCACGCCTAGCTTTTTCGCAAAATTCACAAGGCCCCCGACGTCGTTGTGCCTGATGCCAACGTTTTCAGAGGTGCCACCGTTCCCCGGCGCGTGGTAGATCTTTTTGACTCGCGGGCTCTGTGACAGCTTCCATCCAAGGGCGTGCTCCCTGCCACCAGAGCCGATAACCAGAACTGTGTCTGACACGGCACGGGTAGACAAGCTCGATAATAAATTGTTTCAGTGAAGCGCGTTTTCGGCTTCACCTGCAAGTGCCTGCAAGAATCCTGCATAATCGTCGTCGGAAAACTCGAGCGCTTCCATTCCCTCTTCGATCGCCTTTTCGACGCTTTTTATGTGGTAGCAGGGCGCCCCCCCAGAGAGCGTGACAAAGTAATAGTCCTTGCAGGAGCAGAACGAGAGCTCCGGGTCGACCCAGTACTCCCCCTTCCTGCCAACTACGGTCCACAGCTTTTTGCCGCTCGGCATGAAGACGTGAAGTTTCACGCTGCCTGCCGCAACGGTATCTGCGGCTTTTTCCACGCGGTTTATTTGCTTGAAGCGGTATAAAACCTGCGTGAAGGTCCGCCCGTTGCACCCTCACGCCGCGCTCTTGCTTGAAGGCAAGAAAAAGTACGTGGCAGTGTCAGACCTGCACATCGGACTAGAGTCGGAGCTTGGCGGCAAGGGCATTACGGTAAAGTCGAGCCTAGTTATGGAGATGCAGGACGAGCTCCTGTCGCTTGTCACGTCTGAAGGCGCGGACGGGCTCGTGCTTTTGGGCGACGTGAAAAACACCATCGGCTCGATAAGCAGACAGGAGTGGGACGACGTACCGCGTTTTTTCAAGAAATTGTCGTCAGCAGCAGACGTCTACTTCGTGCCGGGGAACCACGACGGCAGCATCCGCCACCTTGTTCCTGATTCTGTCAACGTCATTGGCAGCAAGGGAATGGTTATCGAAGACACGCTTTTCCTGCACGGCCACAGCCTGCCTTCAGACGTCCGCTCTCATGTCAGCCGTATTGTGATGGGTCACCTGCACCCTGTCTTTTTGAAGAGGGGGAGCGTCGTCTACGGTCAGCGCGTCTGGATGTCCCTGCTGGTGAAAAAGGAGGCAGTGTTTACAGAGCAGGGTTCGCTAGAGATAGTCATCGTGCCTTCCTTTAACAAATATCTGTACGCGGAAGGGCGCGGATCACACAGGTCAACGTCGCCGATAATGTCGCGCGTGACTGCAAACCCTGATTCACTACAAAAGTGCGTCGTGGCCACGCTTGACGGATCTATAGTTGGCGACGAGTCGGTTCTTGCTTGCGCTTTCTAGTTAGTCCAGCTTCACATAACTGCGGAGCGGTGCCAGGGTCGGCGTGTTTTCGCGCAGCCACTGGAGCGTCTTGATGAACGAGCTGGCAGACTCGACCGTCGTCAGGACCGGCACTCCCATCTCGACAGCCTTTCGGCGTATCAGGTACTCGTCCTGCAGCATGTCCACATACTTTTCAAGCGTGGCTGTCGCCGGTATGTTGACGATAAAGTCAAGCTTGCGCTCAAAGAGCATGTCTACGATGTTGGGCTTGCGGTCCGGCTCGCTTATCTTGTGCACTAGCTGAACATCTTTCACGCGGTTGTTCTCCATGAACTCGGCCGTGTGCTCTGTTGCAAGTATCTTGAAATCCATCGAAGACAGCATCGATATCAGCGGGAGCAGTTTCTGCTTGTTCTTCTGCCCGCCTATTGTTATCAGCACCGAGCCGGACAGTGGCAGAGAATATCCTGCTGCCATGTACGCCTTTGACAGCGCGTCGTAGAAACTTGCGCCAAAGCATGCGACCTCGCCTGTCGACTGCATCTCGACTCCAAGGACGATGTCCGAGCCTTCCAGCTGCATGAACGAGAACTGGGGCACCTTGACCCCAAAGCCGTGCGGCTTGAGCCACAGGTCGTGGGCCTTGGCCGGGAACGGCCTGCCAAGTATCGCCCTCGCCGCCAAGTTGATGAGGTTGACGCCGGCAAACTTTGACACAAAGGGCATGGACCGGGACGCGCGCACGTTTGCCTCTATGACCATCACCTGCTCGTCCTTGACCAGGAACTGGATGTTGAACGGGCCCTTGACGTTGAGCGCCCTGCCTATCTTGGCGGAGTAGTCTGCTACGGTATCAATTATGCGCCTGTCAAGCCTCCAGGGTGGTATGCTCATCATAGCGTCGCCCGAATGCACGCCGGCGTTGTCGATATGCTCTATTATCGAGCCAATTATCACTTCCTTGCCGTCGCACACAGCGTCCACCTCGACTTCGGCCGCGTCCTGCAAGAACTTGCTTATAACGACGGGGTGCTCGGGGTTGACGTTTGTGGCGTCTGTCAGGAAGCGCTCCAGCTGGTCTGCCGCCCACACCACCTTCATGGCCGCCCCCGACAGGACGTACGACGGCCTGACAAGGACGGGGTAGCCGACGGTCTCTGCAAACTCTTCTGCCTCTGCAAGGTTTGTGAACTGCCTCCAGGCCGGCTGCCCTATTCCAAGCATGTCGAGCAGCTTGCCGAACTTGGCCCTGTCCTCGGCCCTGTCGACGTCATCACTTGAGGTGCCTATTATCCTGATGCCGCTCTTGGCAAGTTTGGGCGTCAGGTTGTTTGCAGTTTGGCCGCCCACGCAAGTCACTATGCCTGTCGGGTTTTCCTTGTCGCATATGTCAAGCACGCGCTCCAGCGTCAGCTCTTCGAAATACAGCCTGTCGCAGATGTCATAGTCGGTCGAGACAGTTTCGGGGTTGCAGTTGATTACCGATACCTCCTTGACGCCGTTTTCCTTGAGCCCCCAGACCATGTTCACGGTGCCCCAGTCAAACTCGACCGAACTGCCGATCCTGTACGGGCCTGCGCCAAGCACTATTATCCTGCTTTCCTTGGTGTTTTTGACGACGACGACGTCATCTTCGTTGCCGCCGTACGTCAGGTAGAGGTAGTTCGTCTTGGCCGGCCATTCCGCCGCCAGGGTGTCTATCTGCTTGAGCGCCGGGACTATGCCGTTCTTTTCGCGAAGGGCGCGCACCTGCATCTCGTCAGATTTCAGGCACCGGGCAACCTGCGCGTCGGAAAATCCAAGCTTTTTTGCTTCCCTGATGGTGCCTGCATCAAAGCCGGCCTGCTTTTTCAGCCGCTCCTCCATTTCGATGATGTTCTTTATCTTTGCAAGGAACCACGGGTCTATCGCTGATAACTGGTATATGCGGTCGATTGAAAGGCCCGCCTTCATGGCCTGTACCACGGCATAGATTATCTCGTCGTCTGGCCGCAGGAGCCCATCTTCTATCCTTTCGATGTCCTTTTCAGAATACGAGTCCTTGCCGTTTGCTACAAGGCCGTCCCTGCCTATCGCAGACATCCTTATCGCCTTTTGCAGTACCTCTTCAAAGTTCCTGCCAATCGCCATCACCTCGCCTACAGACTTCATGGCGGAGCCCAGCCTGCGCTTGACGCCCTCGAATTTGGAGAAGTCCCACCTGGGCATCTTGAGGACGCAGTAGTCCAGCGAGGGCTCAAAGCACGCCGTAGTTACCTTGGTTATCCTGTTCAGGAGCTCCGGCAGGGTGTAGCCGAGGCCTATCTTTGCAGCCATGTAGGCAAGCGGATAGCCGGTGGCCTTGCTCGCAAGAGCCGACGACCTTGAAAGCCTAGCGTTTATCTCTATTGCAGTGTATTGTTCGGAAAGCGGGTCGAGCGCGTACTGGATGTTGCATTCGCCGACTATTCCGCAGTGGCTCACCGCCCTTATCGCGGCGGAGCGGAGCATATGGTACTCGTAGTTGTTGAGCGTCTGCGATGGCGCAATGACGATGTTGTCACCGGTGTGGACGCGCATCGCAAGCACGTTTTCCATGTTGCAGACAATGACGCTGTTGCCGTTGTAGTCGCGCATCACCTCATACTCTATCTGCTTCCAGTGGCCCACGTACCTTTCAATCAGGATCTGGTGGACGATGCTGAGGTTGAGACCGCGCTGGGCAATGTCCTGCAGCTCTATCTCGTTGTACGCGACGCCCCCGCCCCTGCCGCCAAGCGTGTAGGCTACGCGGATTATGACCGGGTATCCTATCTCTTCAGCGGCCTCCTGCGCCTCTTTCAGCGAGTTGACGGCATGACTTTGCAGCACCGGCACGTCGCTCTCTGCCATTGTATCCTTGAACAGCTGCCTGTCCTCCGTCACCTTTATGCCGTCTATCTGCGTGCCAAGCACCCTGACGTTGTATTTTTCAAGTATCCCTTGCTCATGCAGCGCGACGCCGCAGTTGAGCGCGGTCTGGCCGCCAAAGCCCAGCATTATCGAGTCGGGTTTTTCTTCCTTTATCACCTTCTCGGCATACGCGGTATCGATGGGTATGGGGTAGACCCTGTCGGCAAACCTCGTGTCTGTCTGGATGGTGGCGATGTTGGGGTTTATGAGCACGCTCTTGATACCTTCTTCCGCAAGCGCCTTGAGGCACTGCGATCCAGAGTAGTCAAACTCGCCTGCCTCCCCTATCTTTATCGCGCCGCTGCCAAGCACAAGGACTTTCTTTATTGACTCATCTTTTGGCATCCTTTTTCACCTTTCTTGGTCTTGTTTTTGTTTTTGTTTTTGTTTTTGTTTTTGTTTTGGTTGCCTTCTTGGGCTTGGGCACCTTGGCTTTCATCATCACGCCTGACTTGATTATCTCCTTGAATCTGTCAAACACGAACATGCAGTCGTACGGCCCCGGAGACGCCTCGGGGTGGAACTGGACTGCAATCACCGGCTTGCTCGAGTGCTCGATGCCCTCTACCGTGTCGTCGTCGGCATTGGAAAACCACACCTTGAAGCCCGTCCCCTTCAGGCTCTTTGGGTCGATGCCGTAGCCGTGGTTCTGGCTGGTGACGTAGGCTAAGTTGCTGCGCAAATCGACACAGGGCTTGTTCTGTCCCCTGTGACCGAATCTCAACTTGTAGGTATTTGCGCCGCCTGCAAGCGCCAGTATCTGGTTCCCGAGGCAGATCCCGAGCGTCGGAGTCGCCGTCTTGATCAATTTAGCGGCGGTCTTTATGGTGCCCTTGCAGACCTTGGGGTCGCCCGGTCCGTTGCTAATCACGACGCCCTTTGGGTCATACGACATGACCTTCTCGTAGGTCACATCCCAGGGCAGGCGCACAACCCTGTAGCCGGTGCGGACGATGTTTCGTATGATGCTGTACTTTACGCCCGTGTCTATTACCGCGATGCAGTCCCTATCCTTGTCTCCGTACTCTTGTGGCCCCTCAGTCGAGACCTCAGACATGAAGTTGAGTCCCTCGTACTTGGCGCCTGTGACCAGCTTTTTCAGGCGCGCTTCGTCCACCGGTTCCTTGGAAACTATGATAGCGCCCATCATGACTCCGCTCACCCGGAGCTTCTTTGTTAACGCACGCGTGTCTATGCCGTATATACCCGGCACCTTTTCCTCGTACAGCCACTGGTCCAGGGTCTTTACGGCGCTCCAGTGACTTGCCACGTCAGACAGGTCGTGTATCAAAAGCGCCTTTACCTGTATGTGGTCTGACTCGAAGAACTTGGGCATGCCATATTCGTCCTTGACGTCGAAGCTCGGCACTCCATAGTTGCCAACAAGAGGGTAGGTCATGCACAGTATCTGTCCCCTGTACGAAGGGTCTGTCAGGGTCTCGGTGTATCCGACCATGCCGGTGTTAAAGACGACCTCTCCTGCTATTTCGGACGGATACCCAAAACCCACTCCATCAAAAACAGTGCCGTCTTCAAGCATCAGCTTGGCGGCGCAGCCACTGTAGGTCCTTTGAAGTGTCGGAATTTTTGACCCTCACCAACTGCTTTGATCAGGGAATTTAAGTTTTGCTTAATGGCGGGCTTTGTGTAGAAAGTGCCTCTTGTGTAAAAAGTAAGCCGTTTGTTCAAGAAATCGGCTTCAAAAGCGACTTTTTACGCAAAGCCTTATTGGCGACAAGCTAATATTGCAAGAACACCAACTTGCTCTCATGGCAGACTGCTCCGTCTGCGGCTCGCGCTTTGCTTCAAAAATGTGCTACTTTTGCCAAAAGCACACATGCACTTCCTGCATCATGGCATCGGACGTAACCGGTAGCAGGAGGACAACAAAGTGCGTGACTTGCGAGCGGAAGGGCGTGACCAAGATAAGCGCCCTTGCAGTCGTCAGGCGCAACAAGATGGTATTTGGGGTGCTGGGCGGGTTCTGGTTGTTTGCAATCTTTCCATTCCCGTTCCTGAACTTGGGCGGCTACCCCGAAGACGTGTTGATGTCAATACTGCAGCCCGTGCTGATAGCGACCGCAGTCATGACCATACCATTCGTATTCATGATGATAGCCTGGCAAAAGAGGTCGCCAGGTTAGTACATCGACCTGGCTACAAGCTCTGCAAACTCTGTCGTCGTCAGCCTGCCGCCGATGTCCTTTGTCTTTTGGTTCTTGGCAAGAAGTTTCACTATGCCATCTTCTATGCGCTTTCCTTCAGCCGCTACTTTGGCGTCGCCGTTCTTGTCTGCAAGCCACTCTGCCATCATCTTTGCCGACAACAGGATGGACGACGGGTTAGCCACGTTCTTGCCAGCTATGTCAAACGCGGCCCCGTGAACGGGCTCAAAAAGCGCAAAGCCCTTGCCGATGTTTGCCGCCGGACCCATGCCGAGACCTCCCACAACCTGCGCGGCCTCGTCTGAGAGTATGTCGCCAAACAAGTTCGTGGTGACAATGACGTCAAACTCGTCCGGGTTGCGTATCAGGTTCATCGACGCGGCGTCTACGTAGAGCTCGCTGTACTGTATCTTGGGGTATCTTTTTGCGACCTGCCTGCACACGGAGGCAAAGAGCCCGTCGCCTTTACGCATCACATTTGCCTTGTGGACGGCGACCACCCTGCGCTTGCCGTTGCGCATTTCCGCGGTCCTGAACGCATACTCGGCAATTCTCTGCGACGCCTTTTTTGAAGTCACGCGGAGAGCCACCACCGTATCCTCGTCGGCGTTGAACTCCCACCCTAGGTAGAGGTCTTCAGTGTTCTCCCTGACCGTCACCAGATCAACGTTGCTTGAGAGCGACGGGATGTTAGGGTACGACTTGGCCGGCCTCACGTTTGCGTAGAGGTCGAACATCCGCCTGAGCACGATGATGACGTCTGCCGCGCTCTCGCCCACGGGCGCCTTCAGGCACGCCTGCGATTTCTTGACGGCGTCAACCGTGGACTCGGGAAGCGCCCTCCCGTGTTTTTTGAGCGCCGCGTCACCTGCCTCCAGTTCGCTTATGGAGAATTTCGTGGAAGAGTTGTCGTTTATTTTCTCGAGTATCTTCTTTGCCGCCGCCGCAAGCTCTGGGCCTATGCCGTCGCCTGTGATGAGTGAAACGTCGTATTTGGTCAAACTGCTGCGCCTAGCTCTTTGAGTACAGGACCTTCTTCAAAAGCACCTTGTTTATTGCGTCCATCATGGCCTCTACCGACGCTACGACGATGTCCTCGTTTGCCTTGCGCGCAGAGACGATGTTGCCGTTCTTGTCCTCCACTTTTACTGAGACTTCTGCAAGCGCGTCAGAGCCGCCGGATATAGAGTCAAGCTTGTATTCGCGTATTTTGATGCTTGCAACGTCGGCCGCGATTTTCTGAATCGCCTTTAGTGCCGCGTCGACAGGGCCCACGCCTGTCTCTGACGATATCAGGTCCTTTCCTTCCGCGTTGAGCCTGACTACTGCCGTGGGTATGATGTTCATGCCGGTCACTATGTGAAAATCATACAGCTTGAACTTTTCCTCGAACTGTGGGTTGTGCATGACCTCTCCTGCTATTGAGAGCAGGTCTGCTGTAGTAATGGCCTTGCCCTTGTCTGCGATGTTCTTTTGATTTTCCACTATGGTCTTCAGCTGCTCGTCCGTTGGCGTGATGCCAAACTCCGCAAGCATGGCGTTTATGCCGTGCGCGCCCGCGTGCTTGCCCGCCTGGAGCCAGCGCTTCCTGCCGACAAGCTCGGGGCTGATAGGCTCATAGGTGAGCGGGTTGTTGAGTATGCCGTGGGTGTGGATGCCGGACTCATGGCCGAAGGCGTTCTCGCCAATTATGGCCTTGTTGGGCTGGACCACGATTCCCATCGTGTTTGCCACGAACCTCGAAGTTTCATAGAGCATCTGCGTCTTGATGTTGTGCTTTTTCTCGTAGAGGCACTGGAGCGCCATCACGAATTCCTCGAGCGATGCGTTCCCAGCGCGCTCGCCAAGGCCGTTTATCGTTACGTGCGCGCACGCCGCACCCGCGTTTATGCCCGCTAGCGAGTTTGCCACCGCAAGCCCAAAGTCATCGTGGCAGTGCATGCTTATTGGAAGTTTTGTCACTGTTTTGACGTCGTTTACTATCTGGGTGATGTACTGCGGCGTGGCATAGCCGACGGTGTCCGGTATATCAAGCCTGTCTGCGCCCGCCTGTTCTACCGCCCTGAACACTTCGAGCAAAAACGGCCTGTCAGACCGAGTCGCGTCCTCTGCAGAAAACTCTACTCTCAGGCCGTGCTTTTTCGCATATTCGACTGCGTGCACCGCGTGCTCCAGCACCTGCTCCCTTGTCATCTTTAGCTTGAACTTCATGTGGATGTCTGACGTTGCGATGAACGTGTGGACGTACTTCAAGCCGCAGTTTATCGCAGCGTCTATGTCCGCGTCGGTTGCCCGCGCAAGGCCGCAGACCTCTGCTTTCAGCCCGTTGTTTGCTATCGCCTTGATGGCGCGCATCTCGCCGTGCGAGACTATGGGGAAGCCGGCCTCGATTACGTCTACGCCAAGGTCGCTCAACCTCGAAGCAATCTGGATCTTTTGCTCCGGCGTGACTGTCACGCCTGGCGTCTGCTCTCCGTCACGAAGCGTGGTGTCGAAAATCCTTACCTTTTCTTCCATCAAAGTTCAGTCCCCCTGGGCAACGCCGAAACGCCGGTCCTTGCCAGCTGGGCAATACCGTATTGTTCCACCAGATTCTTAAACGCATCTATCTTGTCCGGCGTGCCAGTTATCTCGACTGTGATAGTCTCCTTGCCTATGTCGATGATGTTTCCCCGGAATATGCTGGCATAGTTGAGTATCTCGCTCCTCGTCGTGGGGTCGACTGCCCTCATCTTGATGAGCGCCAATTCCCTGTAAACTGCCTTGTCGAGGTCCAGCACCTTGACTTCTACTACGTCTATTAATTTCCTGAGCTGCTTGACCAACTGATCAAGAGTGCGCTCGTCGCTGTTTGTGGTTATGGTCATCCGCGAGAGGTCCTGCTGCTCCGTCGTGCCAACCGTTATCGACTCGATGTTGAAGCTGCGTGCCCTGAACAAGTTAGTGACCCTAAAGAGCACGCCGGGCTTGTTCTCCACAAGCGCCGAGACAATGTACCATCCGCCGTTCCCAGACATATCCTAAGCTCCTGTTATCATGTCCTTGAGGCTCGTGCCTGGCGCCACGAACGGGTACACGTCCTCGTCCGGGTCTATCGGGATGTCGATTACAGTTGCCACGTCGCTTTTCAACGCGGTCTTTATCGCCTTCTCTAATTCTGCCATCGACTGGGCGCGTATTCCCTGTGCACCGTAGGCATCTGCTATCTTTACATAATCTGGGCACTGGTGCTGGTGCACCCCGCTGTAGCGGCGGTTGTAGAAGGTGCGCTGCCACTGGGCTACCATGCCAAGCATGTAGTTATTCATGAGGAACACTATTACCGGCAACTTTTCGAGCACCGACACCGCAAGAGCGTTCTCGGTCATGTTGAACGAGCCGTCGCCGGCAATGTCTACCACCGGCACTTCGGGCCTTGCAGCCTTGGCGCCTATCGACGCCGGGAATCCGAATCCCATCGTGCCAAGGCCGGTTGAGCTGAAGAAGGTGCCAGGCGAAATAACATCAAAGTGGAGCGATGCCCACATCTGGCACTGGCCCACCTCTGTCGTCGCAATCGCGTTGGCGGGCAAGATCTCGCGCAACTTTTTGAGCGACTTTTTGGCAGTGACGTCTCTGGCGTAGTCCTTGATAGTCTCCTGATAATATTGGATGAGCTCCTTCCTGCGCTTGAGCCAGGGGTTGTCCGCCTCCCTTTTTACGACCTTTTTCGCCAAGAGCTTGACAAGCGTGCGAAGCGACGACTTTACATCTCCCACTATAGCCACGTCGACGGCCTTGTTCTTACCTATCTCTGCAGGGTCGATGTCCATGTGGATTATGCTCATGCCCTTGCCGAACTCGTCAAAGCGCCCTACCGACCTGTCGGAGAAGCGCGCGCCTATCGCTATTATGCAGTCTGCCTCGATGATTATTTTGTTTGCCTCGGGGTGGCCGTGCATGCCTATGGGGCCCATCGCAAGCGGGTGGTTCTCGGGGAACGCGCCCTTGCCCTTGAACGTCGTGACTACTGGTAACATGAGAAGCTCCGCAAGCGCCCGGAGCTCGGCAAACGCGCCTGACAATATGACACCTCCGCCGGCCATGATTATGGGGCGCTCGGCCTTCAGTATGAGTTCCACCGCCTTGCCAACTTCTGAGAGGTCAGCATCTACCACCGGGCTGTACCCCCTCACCTTTATGAGGTCGGGGAACTTCATCTCTGCAGTTGCCTGCTGGACGTCCTTTGGTATATCTACCAGTACCGGGCCGGGCCTCCCACTCTCGGCGATGTAGAACGCCTTTTTCACCATCTCGGGGATTTCAGTCGCAAGCCTTGGCTGGAATGCGTACTTTGTGCAAGGGTTCGCAACACCAATTATGTCCGTCTCCTGGAAAGCGTCTTTGCCTATCATGGCCAGAGGAACCTGACCTGTCACTGCGACCATTGGGCTCGAGTCGGCGTAAGCGGTCGCGATACCTGTTATGAGGTTGGTGGCACCGGGTCCAGATGTCGCAAAGCAAACGCCGGACTTCCTCTTTATCCTGGCATAACCGTCTGCCATGTGCGCGGCGGATTGCTCGTGGCGCACGAGCACGTGCCTGAGGTTGGCGCCGACAAGCGCGTCGTATATGGGAAGGTTTGCGCCCCCTGGAAGACCGAAGACTACGTCTACGCCCTCCTTCTCGAGGGCATGAATCAACGCCTTTGCGCCGGTCATTTCCGCCATTATGTTTTCACCATTCTCAAGACAAGCGCCCGCCTGTCAGCAGAGATTTGTCTAGGCAAGTACCAGCAGGACCAGAATCTTAACCTTGTGCCTAGAGCGCTCGCTGCCTCTTTGGGGCATCCGGGGGTGGATTGCAGTGATATAATTTATAAAGTTTTGCGAATTACAGCTGCATGAACATTATTGTCAGCTATGGATTCCTCCACTATCCAGGACCTAATTTACAAATATTTTCAGATAGCCAAGAGCAAGGAAATCGAGGGCATTCCAGACTTTTTTGACGACAAGTTCACAAAGTTTGGCGACTCGCCTCCTTACGACCGCAGAGAGCTAGAACGCGCGCTGATGCTCGAGCAGCTGCAGTTTGCAAGTATCTCTGACTATGATTTCAAGATAGAAGACCTGAAGGTAGATGTGATCGGCGAGACTGCCGTGGCGACTTTTGTGCTCCAGAGCACCGGCATGATAGTCGACGACTACAGCTTTCGCGGCACAACTATAAACAACAGATCGCGTGTCACCATTGTTTTCAAGAAGGACAAAAATGGTAGATGGAAGATGCTCCACCAGCACTTTTCAAAGATGACCGGCTAGTCGAAATCGCCGGAACTGCTGACTTTCTTTACTATTTCCTGCGGCTTTTTCTGCTTTGATTTTTCGCGCTCGCGCACAAACACGTCGTAGGCCTCCTTCGCGTCGGCCTTGTTGTGCACTATTGCCTTGACCGCCTTTATCATGGGGACGGGGTAATCTGACTGCCAGATGTTCCGGCCCATGTCGACTCCGGCCGCGCCGTGCGTGACTGAATCATGGGCAAGTTTCAGCGCGTCCATCTCGGGCAGCTTCTTGCCACCTGCTACTACGAGAGGGACTGGGCAGGCCTCAACGACTTTCTCAAAGTTGTCGCAGTAGTATGTCTTTACAATGTGCGCGCCAAGTTCTGCCGCCACCCTGCACGCTAGCGCCAGGTAGCGGGCGTCGCGGCCCATATCCTTGCCCACCGCAGTCACGGCAAGCACCGGAATTCCATACTTTTCACCTTCGTCCACGAGCTTGCCCAACGACGCAAGCGTCTGGTGCTCGTATCTTGAACCTACAAATATTGAAAGCGCAAGGCACGAAACGTTCATCTTGATTGCCTCTTCAATGGACGTGGTTATCGTTTCTTTGGACAGATCTTCGCCGACGATGCTGGTTCCTCCTGACACGCGAAGCACTATCGGAACGTCCCTTTCTGCCGGGATGCAGTTACGCAGGATCCCACGAGTGAGCATGAGTGAGTCGGCGTACGGGAGAAGTGGCCTTACAGTCTCGGCGGCGTTTTCAAGGCGCTCGGTGGGGCCAAGGAAATAGCCGTGGTCCACTGCAAGCATGAGGCAGCGGCCGTCCTGCGGCTTGATTATCCTGGAAAAGCGGTTTTTCATTCCCCAGTCCATCGTGTATCGCAGCCCCGGGGCCGTTTTTATTATATATAGTTTCTACGCGCCCGACGTGACTATTACCTTCATGGCGTCCTTGGCCTCGTGCGCGCACTTGATCGCCTCGGACGCATCTTTGATGTCAAAGCGGTGTGTTATGAGAGGGGCAACGTCAACGCGCTTTTCCGCCATCATCCTTATCGCCTGATTCGTCTCGACTTCGGACGCGGCGTAACTCGGTATGAGCGAATGCTCGCTTGAGTATAGCCTGCTCATGTCATATGACAAATTCGATGCCTTGGGCGGGACGCCAAAGAGCACGATCTTGCCGCCGCGCCTTGCCAGGTCAAATGCCTGCAATAGCGCATTCGTGCTGCCAGTCGCGACTATTGCGACGTCTACGCCCCGGCCGCCAGTCTGCTCCTTTATCTCCTGGGCAAAGTTCTGGTTTGAAATAGAGTTGAACGTTGCAACGCCATACTTTGCAGCAAACTTTAGCCTGAAATCGTTGACGTCAGATACGAACATTTTTCCTGCGTCAAACGCCTTCGCCAATATGACGTGCATGAGCCCTGCCGGACCTGCGCCCAGCACCGCCACGTCGTCGCCGGCTCGAAAGCCGCTCTTGTTCCAGGCGCGGATGCAGCACGCAAACGGTTCAATCAATGATGCCTCGTCAAACGTAATGCCTTCCGGCAACCTGATGAGGCCGCCCCTTGATACATTCCACGCCGACACCAAGAACTGTTCCGCAAGGCCGCACGGGCTGATGTTGCTCTTCTGGTATTCAGGGCACATCGTGTGGTCGCCGTGGATGCAATAGTGGCATGAATAGCAGGGGACGTGGTGGTGCACGAATACCCTGTCGCCGGGCGCAAAGCCCTTGACATCCTTGCCGACGTTAACGACCACTCCTGCCGGCTCGTGCCCGAGCCTGCCTGATGTCATGCCGTACTCGCCATACACCTTTTCAAGGTCAGAGCCGCACAGTCCACAGACGCGCATTCTGACAATGACGTCGCCGGCGCCGGCAATCACGGGGTCGCTGACGTCGTCGACAGAGACAGTGCTCTGCCCCTTGACAAAGACCGCCTTCATTCTTTTTAGAGTAGGGCCGGCGGCCTATAAATAGCGTCTGAATAGCGTCTGAATAGCGTCTGAATAGGCGAACCAAAGAACCTTTAAATAATAAAAAAGGAATTCTTTCCTACCGCAATGCTGTTACCTTCAGAGATCGAAGCAAAGTCGCTCATCCCCGCCGTCCGGGCAATCCTTGCCAGGAAACTCATCAAGGAGTACTCGCTCAGGGAAGAGGACGTCGCCAAGGTTCTTGGCATCACCCAGGCGGCAGTCAGCAACTACGTCCGGGGCACAAGAGGAGACTTGGAACTGATCTCCAAGATGGGGTCGATAATGGAGGTAATGCGCATGATAGATGATATCGCACGCGAGCTGTCGACTTACAAGGCATACACGCCAAGCACGCTTGCCAAGTTCGTCGGCCTGACAAACTACATGCGCTACACGCTGCTCATCTGCGACGTGCACCACAGCATCGAGTCAAACATCGACGAGACCGTATGCGAGCAGTGCAGGGGCACGTTCGTCCGAGAACACTAGCTAATTTTACAAAAATTAATATACTGAATGCAGAACAACTTGTCAGCGATGGAACGGATCAACGGAGAGTCCATTGCAGGCATAGCACTAGCCTTTCTTGCAGTACTTTTCATCGTAGCCGCACAGGTAAATGCTGTCTGGGCAGTGGCCCTTCCAGCAGACTATGTCCTTCTTGCAGTGGGCATCGCGCTCATCGCACTCGGCAGGTGGACCACGATGAATGCCAACAAGAACCCGCCGGTAGAGCACCATCACTAGGTGCAAGGCTTTTAACAATGCGCCTGTGATGCAATAGCATGCCCGCCCGCGACGCCGACGAGTCGGTCAGCGCATATGTCGACACGGAAAAGACCTTCTTCGAGCTCGCAAGCGAGCAGCGCCTCTCAATAATCTTTCGGATAAGCGAGAAAAAGGCCAAGATATCGCAGCTGGCAAAGGACCTCGGAATCACGATCCAGGAGGCTCACAGGAACGTCAAGCGCCTGCAGGATGCCGGCCTGATAGAGAAAAACCCAGAAGGCGTGTTTTCGCTGACGACTTATGGCAGCACGATAATCAAGCAGATCCCGACTTTCAACTATTTGTCAAAACACAAGGAGTATTTTTCAGAACACGTCCTTGGGGAACTGCCGATAAAGTTCATCATGCGGCTTGGCGCGCTTGACAAGTGCGAGTACGTCAAGGGCGTGGTCGCAATCTTGGAGCGCTGGAAGGGCATATACCGCAACGCAGACCAGTACGTCTACGAGATAGTGCCCCAGGTGCCGATTGACCTGATAGAGCCGGCGATTGACCGCGTAAAGTCAAAGGGCATCAAGTACAGTTATGTTCTACCAAAGAACGTCATCATCCCAAAAGGCCGCAAGGACCTGCTGAAAAAGCTGGGCCACAACGAGCTCCTGAACAAGGGGGCCATAGAGAGGCGGATGGTCGACAGCGTGCAAGTGGCAGTCGTGCTGAACGAAAAGCACGCGTCTGTCATGTTCCCGACGCCAAAAGGCGAGACCGACATGAATATGCTATTCTACAGCTCTGACCCGATATTCCACGAATGGTGCCTTGACTATTTCCGCTACCGGTGGTACGGCTCTGACATTTTCGACGAAAACCGCCTGAAAGAGATCTGAGCTGGTGCGCGTTTCTAGGGGAAACTGCAAAACTAAATAATTCTTCAAGCTGGCAAAAGGCCGATCGAATCAACTATTTCATCCAGTCAACAGGGATGTCCTGGTACAGGCCGTTCGGAAGAACGCGCCTTATCGAAATCGGAAGCGCCTTTTGCTTGACCTCTTCCATCGCCACCAGGATGGAGGTCTTTGCCTCTTCCGAGGGTTTTATCAGCGGCGGCGCGCCAAGAGACAACTGCAGCGCGCGTGCGCCTGTAATCCTTGCGCGCTCAAAGCGTGTTAACCACGGCAGGCCTATGACTATCTTGCTGCCTTGGGCCTCGACTTCCCGAAGCTCAAACTCGGTATCCGCGTAAGTCACGACCTCGTCTGCTGGCCGGTTGGACTTTTTCACGACTTCTTCGATCTTGCCTTTAGTCTTTGCAGACTTTTTAGAAGCTGTTTTTTTTGTAAAGCGCTTGACTACCAAGAATGATGCAAAAGCTATCAGCTATCTAATTAAATGTTGCGAATTTTTCAACTAATGTGGGCACTGCTGGCCGGAAAACCTTTTCATTACATCCTCCCCTTTCTAGGGCTGTGCAGGCAGGTTCCGTCTCGCGCATAAAGCTCATCGCAGAAATTGCGGGCAAGGGAGCCGCCGAGTGCGAGCTTGTGCGCCACCTCTCTCCCATAACGTCCACCATATTGCTGAGGGGGCTGCCTGTGCAGGACAGGATCCACCGCTTTGAGGACAAGTTTGTCTACATCGAGACCGGTATGGTCATAGGCGCCGAAAAGCAGCACGCGCAGTTTCGGCGCGGCGACATGGCGCTTTTGCCGTCAAACGGCGCGATATGCTTTGTGATAAAGGACTGTACGGTGCCTGCGATGAACCCGATAGGCAAGATAGTGAATAACATAGAAGCGATAGAGGGGGTTAAGGCTGGAGACGTGGTGTCGGTGAAAAGGGCTACTGCTTGACCTTCTCGTAGACCCTGTGGCCGCTGTAGCCCCCAACCTTTTTCACCAGCCCCCTTGCCTCAAGTGACTTGATGAATGAGTTTGCCACAGATATTTTCACGTTCGCCACCTTGGCCACCGACTGGATTGTTATCGCCCTCATCCCCGCTATGGCCTTCATGCCTACAGGCTCTTCTATCACGACTGCAAGCTTTTGCCTCTGCTGGGGCTTGCCCTTCTTCTCATCTTTTGCCGCCGGCTTTATTTCGCCTGCCGGACCGGTCATTGTGCCCTTGTCCTGCTTGGCCGCCGGCTTGTTCTTGTTGCCGCCCATAGTGAGCGCTACTACCGTGCCACCCATTAATATTCATATTCAAAAGCGCGCTGTTCAAAAATCGGGTTTATTGGCACCCCTGTTTGATTCGGACCATGACGGCGGCACGGTACCTGCCTGGGTCACAGTTGAGAGTTCATCTGAACTTATTGCGAATGGTAAGGTCGTGGCGCGTACAGAATGTTGCTTTCTACTAGAGCCGGATAGGAACGTGTTTTGCACTAGGATTAGGTTCTTGAACTAATGTTGACTATATTATCCTGTTAGACAAGTGCAACATGGCCCTATTGGCTTTCTGGTGCTGGTATTCAGTTCGTCCAATATGTGGCAACAGCGCACCGTGTCGTAACAGGACAAAGGGAGGCCTAACACACTCGCCTGAGAGAAGATTTACTGTCATAGGAAGCGGATAAGTCAAGTCGTCGGTTGTTCATGAATGAATTTGGAGCGGCAGTAGCCGAATACTTGACAGCTTCAAGACAAAACTTTAAGCGTGAGCCGACAAAGCTTTTCTCTGGATGGACTTTCAGCCGCTGGTTGAGGCCTTTGCGCAGATGGAGCAAACCTCCAGCAGGATTGCGCTCACCGACCACTTGGTCTCACTCTTGAAAAAGACTCCGGCCAACCTCATCGACAAAGCGACTTACCTCATCCAGGGCAAGCTGTATCCTGACTATGAGGGCATAGAGATGGGCCTTGCTGAAAAGATGGCCCTGCGCGCAATAGCAAACTCGTCGGGCAAGAACCTGTCAGAAGTTGAAGCCATCTATCGCGAAACAGGTGACATAGGCGACACGGCAGGCAGGGCCATGAAAACAAAAGCGCAGTCGACGCTTTTTTCAGACGCAATGACAGTCGAGCGCGTTTATTCAACGTTTGACAGGATTGCACGCACGACCGGCTCGGGCTCGCAGGAAACCAAGCTCCGGCACGTCAGCAGCCTGCTCCACGACTCGACGCCGGAAGAAGGGAGATACATCATGAAGTTTGTCATGGGCGCGCTTCGGCTCGGCATTGCAGATTATACGGTACTCGATGCCCTTGCGATTGCATTCACCGGTGACAAGGCAAACCGCGAGGCGCTTGAAAACGCGTACAACATCTCAAGCGACCTTGGAACCGTTGCACGTTTGCTGGCTACAAAGGGCCTTGGCGCCGTCACGTCCATACAGGTGACGCTTTTTAAGCCGATAAGGCCGATGCTTGCCGAGCGCGTCACCACTGCTGAGGAGGCAGTCGAGCGCATGGAAGGAAGAGCCGCAGTCGAGTACAAGCTGGACGGCGAGCGGGTGCAGGTGCACAAGGGAAAAGACCGCGTCGAGCTATTTTCACGCAGGCTGGAAAAGATAACAAGCCACTACCCCGACGTGACAAAGGCCGCGATCGCCATCAAGGCAAAGGATGTCATAATGGAAGGTGAAGTCGTGGCGGTAAACGCGCAAACAGAAGAGTATCTCCCGTTCCAGGAGCTGATGCATAGGAGGCGTAAGCACGGCATAAAAGAGGCGATGGAAGCCTACCCAGTCGTCATCAACTTTTTTGATATCCTGTACCTGGACGGCAAGAGCAGGATGACGCTTCCATATGAGGAACGCCGAGAGCTCCTTGAGAAGGTGCTGAAAGGCGCCAGGGACGACATGATAAAGGTGGTGCCACAAAAAATAACGACCAAGCCCGAGCAGGTGGACCGGTTCATGAACCAGGCAATAGAGAGCGGGTGCGAAGGTGTCATGTTAAAGCTGCCGCAGAGCATCTACAGGGCAGGGTCGCGCGGATACCTCTGGGTGAAACTAAAACGCGAATACCGGAGCGAGCTTGCAGACACACTAGATCTGGTGGTCGTCGGCGCGCTGCACGGCCGTGGTAGGCGCGTCGGCAAGTACGGCGCGCTATTGCTTGCAGCCTACGACAAGAACGAGGACATTTTCCGCAGCGTGTCAAAGGTTGGCACCGGCTTTACCGACGAGCACCTTGACCAGTTCTACCGGGAGCTTGAGAGGCACGTCGTGCACCAAAAGCACGCCCGCGTAGACACCGGCATGGACATGGACGTGTGGTTCGAGCCCTCGATGGTGATAGAGGTTATTGCGTCAGAGATAACCCTGAGCCCGTCGTACACTGCAGGAAAGAACGTGATAAGAGAGGGGTACGGCTTGGCGCTTCGGTTCCCCAAGTTCACGGGCAAGATACGCGACGACAAGGACCCCGAGGGAGCGACGGGCGTCGAGGAGATAGCCACCATGTACCGGCGCCAGCTGAAGGTCCGGACTGGCGCCCAGCCTGCAGATTAAATATCGACCTCTGCAAAACAAGCGCATGAAGGTCTCAGAACTCTGCAGCATGATTGAAGAGTCGATAAAGTCCGGCCGATACCCGCTTGAAACAGAGACGCAGAAAAAGTGTGCCGGCCTGCTGAAGGTAACGAGCAAGTCCGCCACTGACGACTTAAAGTCAGGCGACGCCGCAGTAGAAGTGCGCGTGGGCGACCTTTACTTCACGACAAACTTTTCACCAAACATTCATCACCTCCCCGGAGTGATAGAGATGGACGTGCTTGACTGTTTTCGGCTGATATGCCGCAAGGCGGACAGGATCGACACCGGCGTCAAGCTAGAGCGCTAGTTGCCGGTCTCGCGCTCAACCCTACTTGCCATCTCGTCAAGCTCTTCCATTCCCCGGAACTTTTGATATGTCAGTTTTTCAAGGGCGACAAGCAGGCTCTTTGCCGACCGAAACTGGGGCACCTCGGGGTCGTTTATCTCTGCGTACAGACCTATTCCTTGCAAGCCGCTCTCCTTTGCTAGGCCCAGTATTAGGCCGTTAAAGCCGGTGATAAGCGACGAGCCCGGCGTTGGCTCAAAGCCTAGGCGCTGCAGCTGCTCTGCCAGCTCCTGTGTTGTAGCCGTGACAAGGGCCTTGGGGCACTTGCCATAGTCCCGCGTCGTGTGAAAAGCACCAAGCGTGTATACAAGTTGCGCCGAATATTGCTTTGCGACACCTATTACATCCTGACACAGGTCGTAAAGCTCTTGGTTTGTCTGGGGCTGGCCTACGCCGCCACCAAATACTATGATGTTGCCGTCAGAGCCGTGACGGTACTCCCACCTCTCTCGCTCGTAGTCGATATAGCCACCCTTGTCAACCACGTAGTTCGGGAACGGGATATCGATGAACCGGAAAATCCTGGTCTCCATGCTCTTGTTAATAAAGTCGATAGCGATGCTCCCGACGTTGCCCATGTCCTGCATCGCGGCTATTACGATGGGCTTGTTTATGGCCGGCTCCCCCACGTTTACGGCCTTCATAGGGAGCCCTGCGCAGCGGCCGGATAAAAGAGTTGGCAGGGGAAAGGTTAAAAATTGGACAGAAACACATTGTAGCAGAGACTTGTCTGCTAGCGAAAGCGGTATTTCAGACGACCACCTGACTGCGATTGCCGGGTGGAAGTCGCGCAAGGAGCAATTACACAAGCAGCAAGAGTCTGTCATGCAGGCAAACGACGAGGCGGAGAAGGTAGACCTCGTTTACCTGACAAAGAAAAAGGCTTGAAAACTTAATAGCCCTTGATTGTAGAAATGCCTGCATGTCGCTTTCATACAACGACAGGCTTGCGCTCTTGCAGCACGCAATCAGCAAGTATGATTCTGAACCTTTGCTCAAGGAAAAGCTGAAAGGCGTGCTTTCTGAAAAGGAAGTCGAGCGGGGCATCGACGCGCTGCTAGCGACCCAGAAGGTGCGCCGGATAGGGACAGACGTGATACAGAACAACCATAGTGCTACAGGTGAGCTCCCCGAGCTGCCGGACCACCTGAAGGAAATAGTGGAAAAGCTCTAGATCTTTAGCGACGCGATGCACTCTGTCAGTATGCGCGCCGCCAGGTACGCAGTCATGTTGTTCAAGTCATAGTCTGGCGACAGCTCGACAATGTCAAAGCCCGCGACGTTGCCTGCGCCCATAACTTTTGTCAGCAAGAACAGCAGGTCTGCAGTGGTGAGTCCGCCGGGTGATGGAACAGACACGCCGGGCGCAGAAGCAGGGTCAACGCAGTCAAGGTCTATTGAGACATAGACCTTGTTCCCTGTAGTCTTTGACAAAATCATCTCTGCGACCCTGTGAACGCCAAGCTCAACTATGTCGATGGGCGTCACCATCTGCAGGCATGCGTTCTTGGCGTTTTCAATTTCTTCCGGCTCTGCAGCCCGCGTTCCTATTGTCATGCTCTTTACAAAGTCGACATGATCTGCTGAGTCGGTCATGACCGAGCCGTAATAACCCCTTGTCGACGACACGAAATCGGGGTGGGCATCAAAATACAAGAGAGACAGCTTTTTGCCGGAAGACTTGCTGACGGCAGCAAGCACGTCGGTTGTGAGCGAGTGGTCGCCTCCAATCGTGACAGGCATCTTGCCGGCCTTGACTATGCTGCTGATGTGCTCATACACTTGGTCTCGCTTGATGTTGCCGGCGTCAAACACACGCTTTCCTTCAAGCGTGCCCTTCATGGGGACGGTCGGTATCATCTTGTCGTCGCGGACAAAGAACTCAGACTCGTTTGACGCCGACCTGAGGATGTCCGGCGCCGTGTCCGTGCCCTTACGCAGGGCGTGCGACCTACTCTCATCGGGCACGCCCGTTACGACGATGTCCGCGTCGCCAATTTCCCCGGCAGCTGCGCGGTAGAACTTCAACGCAGACAGTATGCACAGCCTGCTTTTAACTCTGCACCTTTTCACACCGTACATGAATAAGCTTTAAGTTGAGCCAAGCGATTCTTATCTCTCATGTCCACAATGAAGTATATCCAGCTGGAACCACACGGCGACATAGCCGTCGTCAAGATAAACAGGCCGGAGGCGCTCAACGCCATGAACGTCGACGTGATATCTGAGCTGTCGCGAACAATCGACATACTGGCAGCCGACGAATCTATAAAGGTTGTAATCCTGACGGGAACAGGTGAGCGCTCGTTCTGCGCCGGAGCAGACATCAGCTTCATGGTCAACATCGAGCCGATGCAGGCGGAGAAATACGCGTCAGCTGCGCAGGCGGTGCTCAACAAGATAGAAAAGCTTGAAAAGCCGGTTATCGGCGCGGTGAACGGCTTTGCGCTTGGCGGCGGGTGCGAGCTTGCAATGGTCTGTGACATCCGGTATGCTTCCGAAAACGCCAAGATAGGTCAGCCCGAGGTGACAATTGGCATCCCGCCGGGGTGGGGCGGCACCCAGCGCCTGCTGAGGATAGTGGGCCCGGCAAAGGCAAAGGAGATGATCTACACAGGCAAGATGATAACTGCAGACGAGGCCGAAAAGATAGGCCTTGTAAACAGAGTTATCAAACTTGGCGCTGAAGACGAAGTCCCGCCGGAGGCGCCAAAAGGCGACGCCACGGCAGAAAAGGCACGCGCAGCCGAAGTCGCCAAGGTGTTGAACAAGAAACTGATGAGCGAATGCCTGGCCCTAGCCAACGAAATAACGAAGAACAGCTCTACTGCAGTCAAGGTCAGCAAGATGTTGATAAACCGGGGCATGGACACAGACATCGAGACGGGCCTGCGCCTCGAGATCTACGGCTGGGCGCTCTGCTTTGCACATGAGGACCGCAGGAACATGATGTCCGCTTTCCTTAACAAGGCCAAAAAGTAGCTATACGACGTGCGCCCCGGCGCTTGGCCTGCAGAGAAACGTCCGGCATTTTACGCCGGCTTGCCCAAACCCTGCGGCCATCGCTTTGGCAACCTTTTTTGAATTTCTTGCAGTTTTCAAGAACGCGATCACCGATGGTCCTGCGCCGGATATTGTGACTGCAAGCGCGCCGGCGGCAAGCGCGTTTTCCTTGACTGAATCAAAGCCAGGTATCAGGTGCTTTCTTGCCGGCTCGACGATCGCATCGTCGATGCCCCTTGCAATAAGCTCTACATCCTTTAGCGCAAACCCTGCTACTATGGTGCTTGCCCCAGCCACGTTACAGACGGCGCTTCTCAGCGAGACCTCGCTTGGAAGCACACTCCTTGCGACTTCTGTTTTTCTCTCAGGAACGGGTATAGACGGCACTGCGACCACTAGCACAAGGTCGCGCGGGGGCGCAAACCGTACGAAGAGCGGCACAGGGTCGCTCTTTATGCTGGATATCAGAAAGCCGCCCAAGACCGACGCTGAGACGTTGTCATAGTGCTTTGCGCCGGCGCTTGCGATCTCGCCTTCCGCGGCGTACTCGACCAGCTTTTCCTTCTTTATTTTTAGATTGTACAGGCCGTCAAACGCGACTGCCGCAGCCGCCGCCGAGGCGGCGCTGGATCCCATGCCATAGCCGGCTGGCACACCCTTTTTTACCCTCACCTCAAGGTTGTCTGCTACGCCAAACTCTTGCGCCATCTTCTTGATGACAAGCCCTGCCGAGTTGGACTCAGGCGCAGCAGGTATGCTTGGGTCAGACATCTTTATGGTTATCCTGCCGTCGCTTCCTTTCACCCTGGTCACCGTCACCTTGTCGTACAACGCGTCAAGCGCAAGACCGAACACGTCATAGCCCGGCCCAAGGTTTGCAGTTGACGACGGTGCGACTGCAGTACAGGACTTCACGGCCAATCTACACATCCTCTCCCTGATTAAGGGTTCGGGCAAGCGCCGCAGCGAGATTGATCATGCCATTCATGGTGGTACTAGAGACCGCGATGAGCCCCGGCGCAAAGCCTGCCCGGGTCATGCTCCGTGCAAGGTCCTTGCTCAAGAGCGAGTACTCACTCTCCTTTTCTGCGCTGAGCGCGATTTCAAGCGCATGCGTCGAGCCGGCCCAGTCAAGGATATCCTTCAATTTGTCGATTACAAGATCGCGCTTGGTCAGCACGTTTATCTGCGCCGTTTTCAACCTCAATTTCACAGACGAGGCGAGGAGCGAGATTGAGACAAAGTTGATGGGCGACGAGACCAGCGTGGCGTCAAACGCAAAAATCGTCACCTTGTTGTCCGCATTGAAGTTTGAAACAAAGTACGGCCCGCCTGCCCGGAAAGCAAACAGCTCTATCTGACCCGGTGTGTCGACGATGACGTAGTCAGCGTTCAGCTCGTCCACTTGCTGCTGCATCTCGTCCATTTTTGTGGCCACCATGTCGCTTGCCATGACCAGTGCGCCGTTGGGCCCGAGGCTGAAATTATCCATGAGAGTGCCTATGTCTATGAGATCCCGGACATCTACGTCGGGCTTGTAGGGGAGCGAGGCGACGCCGGGATCAAGGTTCAATGAAATGGGGTAGGCGCCGTTGTCACGGTACCACTGTAACAGACGAGAGGTGAGCAATGATTTTCCCGAGCCGGCAGTCCCCGTCACGAAAATGGCGTTGGCCATCCTTTTGCAAGCTGCGCGTCGGCGTATATCTGCTTTACACATTCGTTATTGTTATAAAATAATATTCACACAATGCGCATGAAAGTGTCGGTTGGGGCATGAAATATGCCCATTTTTACCCTATTTGTAATACACCACTGTGTGGCATGAGCAATTTTGTGTTACATGACCAAAACCCAGTAACCACATCCGCGCTCAAAAGTCAGATCCCGGGCCGACGGAGTAACACTGTCGGCATCCGTCCCGAAGGAAATCGTTTATCCCATTCGCCTGCAGGCCGGTGATTTTGTGGAATGGATCTGGATAACAGAGGGTTTGGAGTCGTATTGCAAAGTCTGGAAGGTCTTTGCATGATCGACGCTCAAACATCGATGAGGAGACGCCGTGTTGGTCCTTAGAACCCTCACTCAAGCCCAAAATTTTCCATGACACTTCTGAAGCCTCTCTACTTCTATTGGAAGAAGGGACTTAGTGCCGTCGACAGTGTAGGCGCACATAGCGGTAAGTGGAAGGGCAAACCGTGGTTTCAGTGACAATTCCTAAGCTACGAGGTCTTTGCTCAATCCGGCCTTAAAGATGCCGGACATGTCTGCAAAAACTCTCAATCCGCTCTTGCCTCTCCTCCGCGAAAGCGAAACCACCACATTCCACTTCGCTTTCACATCGAGGCTATCAACTGTATCGTATGGATAGTACCATTCCCTGGTTGACTTGATCATAATATCATCATCCTTCTCCATCTTGGCAACCTGAACGTTTCGCTACCCACAAGTTTTATGACTCCTTCACATGGGCCAAGAGTAGAGACAAAATTAGATGGTGAGCTCACCGTACGAATTGCTGTGAAAGCACGAATCTGGGCATTTGGAAAAGCATCCAGCAGCTTATTCGCTGCGCCTCTTTGGGTGTCAAGTTCGCTTTTATCAGGCAGTTGTACAGTTTCGGCAAGTATTCCTCAGCCGTGCCGTGAAGCTTTTACCTCAGCTCGTATAGCAGTTTTTCGTATTCTTGCATGTAGTTAAGAATCACATAATGAACTTATTCTTCAACCACGACCCTTCTTAGCTTGTTGGAACTGGATGCCAGTACACTTGGCGACATAGAGAGCCTTATTGAGAAGTGTAGGCATGAACCCAATCCTGACCGACGGCTAAAAATTCTGTTAGTGATCAACGCAATGCTTCCCCCTGCGAAAAAGCTGCACGTACCATCATTCTTGACAGATGATTACATTACAAGAGCCCTTCATGAGATAGAAAAAGCACTGAAGAGCAACTATTAGGTGATAGGTCTGCCAGTTCTGGCATTTCTTCGAGGGCGTGGGCGAGTTGAATGTCTTTATGGAGATTACCAGCGCTCATGCCTAAATGCTTCTTTGCAGATACATCTTGGTCCATAAGTCGCGCATCGTGCGCTACTTTCTCTGGCGGTCTATTTGGTGGTTTGAGTAGCCCTTTCGCCTCATACAACTCAACCACCCGGGCCCTGCTTTTCACCTCAAGGTTCCAGCGCAGGTTCTCACGCCGTAGGTTTTCCTCGTGCTCGGCCAGTTCTGCTAGCGCAAGAAATAATGAGAGGAGCGCAGAACAAAGGATAGCTTGCTTGAATCGAAATATATGTGACTTCAAACCCCATATGTTTCGTGTCTCGGGACTCTGGCGACATAGACTCGATAAGAACAGCGTTACGAAAGTATCTTGAAGAAAATAACATAGGATATGAGATTGGAGAAGTTGAAAGGCTCGAGGGCTCGGCGTACGTGATAAACGTCGGGGTAAAGAAGTTGGAGAATTACAGTGGCTCAGGAAGACTCTACAACAAGCTTTACGACATCATTATGGAGAAGGCCTCAGAATCTACGATAGTCCTCAACCTGGAGCCAATCTAATTAATCGGCCAGCAAGGTACATCATAGTTGTTCTGGTTCGATATCAGTTATCAAAAAGTCGTAGTCGGATATCCTTGTAGCAATAGTGGACCAGCCAAATCAGCTTAGCTAGCCTGTAGTCCAGATATGCGTCGATTTCTGTCGCATACTCGGGGTGCAAAAGCACGTATATTCTTCCTTGCTCTTTCGTAGACTGTAAATCGATAGACCCCTTCATCTTTCCATTTCTTCAGGTGCTTGAGAGAGAGCCCTGAGACCGCGCCTATTCTCATTCCCGTAGAGATTAGTAACAAGATTAGGACACGGCTCCTAATTCCTGAAACTTGAAGGACTACGCTCAATTCATCCTTGGTATATGTCCTGTCCGTAATTGTTCTCCGATTTTCGCCTGGGAAGGACTTTATCTTTCGGCGATTAAGAGCCTATCCCAAAATTATTGACACAGCAGTCGCAATTGCATGACAGGTACAGATTTAGCTTGATGCCACATCTGTCCCACATGTGACTCGCGTACATAGGAAGAAGAAAAAGCATCTTCCTACCATCAGGCGTATTC